>JACZXH010000007.1 GCA_022571715.1 Bacteroidota bacterium
CGAAGACTTTCACCACTGACTTATCAGACCGCCTACGCACCCTTTAAACCCAATAAATCCGGACAACGCTTGCACCCTCCGTATTACCGCGGCTGCTGGCACGGAGTTAGCCGGTGCTTATTCATACGGTACTCTCAATCTGTCCCGCAGGACCCTTTTGATCCCGTATAAAAGCAGTTTACAACCCAGAAGGCCGTCTTCCTGCACGCGGCATGGCTGGTTCAGGCTTTCGCCCATTGACCAATATTCCTCACTGCTGCCTCCCGTAGGAGTCTGGGCCGTGTCTCAGTCCCAGTGTGGCGGATCATCCTCTCAGACCCGCTACTGATCGTAGCCTTGGTGAGCCGTTACCTCACCAACTAACTAATCAGACGCATGCCCATCTGCTACCACCGAAATTTTAACTCTCTAATCAGGTGACTAAATAGTGTTATGCGGTATTAATTCCCGTTTCCGGGACCTATCCCCCTGTAGCAGGTAGGTTGCATACGCGTTACGCACCCGTGCGCCGGTCGTTCACGCCCGAAAGCGTGATTACCCCTCGACTTGCATGTGTTAGGCCTGCCGCTAGCGTTCATCCTGAGCCAGGATCAAACTCTCCATTGTAATATATTCTCGATATCCTCATTTAAGAATATCTGTAACTTGATCTTGGTCTCGCGCTTTGTTAAATCCAAAATTGACTTCGTCTTTAATTAAGCAAAGTCGCTACCTGATAGCATCCGTTCAAAGAACTTTATGCCATATCTATCCAAATCCTCTTCCCGGTTAGCTCTATCATTACTATTTTGTACGGTCTTATTGATCTGGTATGACTCGTGTCGGAGGGTCCTTCTAACCACCCGTTTTCCAGATAAAAAAGAGCGTGCGTCCGGCACGCCCTCATTAAACGGATTGCAAAGGTAAACGCATTATTTCTTATACCAAACAATAAAGGTAGAATTACCATAATAATATTTCAGAAATGTATTGTAATTGCAAATGGCTGGTTTGATAAGTATCGTTACTACTATACCCCTGTCATTTCCTTACAAGTGTCTGGGATCTATCGGGGCCAAACGACACTATATTTATTGGAGTTTTCAACTCAGATTCCAAAAACAAAATATATTTTACTAACTGTGCAGGTAACAGGTCGAAGGTGGTGGCTTCGTTGACCTCCAGATTCCCCCAACCATCAAATGTCCGATACACTGGTTCAACATCCTGGTTAAGGCTTTCATAGGTCAGTGTATTTGCCATACTCCCGTCTTTAAGCTTATAATGGGTACAAACTTTTATTTTTTCAAATACATTCAGAACGTCTGTTTTCATCATAAACAACTGAGTAACACCGTTCAATGTTACCACATACTTCAGTGCAGGCAAATCCAGCCAGCCACATCTTCTTGGCCTGCCGGTTGTAGCTCCAAACTCCGCACCTTCCTTTCTTAGTTGTTCCCCGGTTTCATCCTGAAGTTCGGTAGGGAATGGGCCACTTCCTACGCGCGTGCAATAGGCCTTAAATACACCAAACACCTCACCGATTTTTGACGGAGCTATACCCAAACCCGTGCAGGCTCCTGCGGCCATCGTGCTGGAACTTGTCACGAACGGATAGCTACCGAAATCAATATCCAGCAATGATCCCTGTGCACCTTCCGCAAGTATGCGTTTTCCCTCTTCGATCGCTGTATTGATAAACTGCTCCGTATCCATAAGCTGAAATTTTTTTAAAAAATCGATTGACTCAAAAAATTTTGCTTCTGACTCTTTATGATCTGCCTCAAATTTCAAATATGCAAGCATATCCAGGTGTTGATTAGTCAGGTGGTGGAAACGCTTTTTAAAATCTTGGGCCAGAATATCCCCGACACGCAATCCATTTCTGCCAATCTTATCCTGATATGCAGGCCCGATGCCTCGGAGTGTAGAACCGATTTTATCTTTCCCCTTTGATGCTTCCATAGCTGAATCCAAAAGCCGGTGAACCGGAAGGATTAACGTTGCACGTTTAGATATAAGAAGCTTTTTATTGAGATCAATATTATACTCGCTGAGTTTCTCAACTTCATTTTTGAATATAACCGGATCAAACACAACACCATTTCCAATTACATTTTGGATGTTATCTCTGAATATACCTGAGGGTATCTGATGCAATACGTGTGTGATACCTCCGAATTTAAGTGTATGACCTGCATTGGGTCCGCCTTGAAAACGGCATACAACATTGTATCCCGGAGCCAAAAAATCCACAATTTTTCCTTTGCCTTCATCTCCCCATTGAAGGCCTAGCAATACATCCACTCCCACTGTTTATGAATTTATTAGTCCGTTAATTGCTTCTTCTTCACTTTCAGCAATATTGAATATTGCATTCAATTTAGTAATAATAAGGAGCTTTTTTACGTTTTCTGATGGTTTTACCAACCAAACTTCACCTCCTTTATTTCTGAACTTGGTCAGAATGGTTATTAGTACACCGATTCCGCTGCTGTTTATATATCTGACATCTGAAATGTCGACGATGCAGTTGAGTATTTTCTGATTTATATGATCTGTAATAGTTTCCATAATACTTGCTCCATTGTCTTCTCCAATCAGGTCGCCCGATAGCCGAAGAATAACCGTGTTATTATTTATTTCGTGGGTATATTTCATATGATTCGTTTAACACTTTCGGAAAAGTATCCGGTGTATAAATTATTTGTTTATTTTGTTTTCACAATTCTCATTTTTGCAGGCAGCATATAATATAAGTGAATGATTAAACACCTCATAACCAAGTAATTCTCCAACAGTTTGTTGAATGCTATGAATCCTGGGATCGCAAAATTCCACCACTTTATTACAATCATCGCAAATTAAGTGATCATGCTGTTTATATCCATACGCTTTTTCATATTGTGCGATATTCTGACCAAACTGGTGTCGAGATACAAGATCGCATTCGATCAGAATATCGAGCGTATTATACACTGTTGCTCTGCTAACCTGGTATTTCTTTTTTTTCATGCTTAAAAAAAGTGATTCTACATCAAAATGATCATCCTTTGAGTACACTTCTTCCAGAATAGCAAATCTTTCGGGAGTTTTACGGAGGCCCTTATTTTCGAGATATGAATTAAATATTTGCTTAACTACTCCAAATTTTTTATTTAGAACTACAGGCATAGCAATATTTACTTTGAGTTACAAAAATACACTATCTATTAACTATCGGAAATTATGCTTGCTTCTTTACAGGTTCATCATCCGGTGTGTAATCAAATCGCTTTACTTTTACTACACCGGAAACCAGTTCAAGTCTAGTAATTAAAATATCAAGATGTTTTGAGTCATTGATATATAAAACTATCTTTCCTTCAAAAATACCGGTGTCGGTATCCACTGAAATGGACCTCATGTTCACTTTTAGTTCAGTCGATATTACTTGAGTTACATCATTGATTAACCCAACACGGTCTGTTCCTAAAATTTCCAGTCCAACCGTATAAGCTTCCTGATGTTTAGACGCCCATTTAGCCTTTACAACACGGTGCCCATGATTTGACAATAATTCAGGTGCATTCGGACACGATGTGCGATGAATCTTTATACCTTCGTTTACGGACACAAAACCAAATACATCATCACCAGGTATCGGGCTGCAGCATTTTGCAAACTTATAATCCACAAGGTCCATATCTTCACCTATAAGGAGAATATCTTCCTTACGTTTTCTGATTTTAGTAATTTCCTTTTCGAAAGATTTCGCATCAGTAATCTTACCTATTTTTTTCCTGCCATTTACTTTGCTGCTGTCTTCCTTAAATTTCTTCAGGTCTTTTACTTCGATAAAACCTTTAGCCATTTTATAAAAAAGATCGAGTTGATTGTTAACATTGAAAAATGCTCTCAGTTTATCAAAATTTTCATTATTTGGATCAATTTTAAGCTTTTTTAGTTTCCGGAGCATAATTTCTTTCCCCTCTGCTGCAATCACCTTCTTTTCCTCTTTCAATCCTTCTTTTATCCGCTGGCTTGCTTTTGAACTAACCACAAATCTCAACCAGTCTTCACTTGGTTTTTGTTTCTCAGAAGTCAGTATTTCAACCTGATCGCCGTTTTTCAATACATAATGAAGAGGCACCAGCTTTTGATTGACTTTGGCGCCAAGGCATCTCATACCCACTTCAGAATGGATCTCAAAAGCAAAATCTAATGCGGTTGATCCGTTAGCTAATCGTTTCAGATCCCCTTGCGGGGTGAATACAAATACCTCCTCCTGAAATAAATTGGAACGAAAGTCCGTGATAAACTCAATAGCTGACATATCGTTTTGTTGGAGTAACTCACGAATTTTATCTATCCATTGCTCCAGACCCGACTCCTGACTTGCGGCAGTATCTTTATATTTCCAATGGGCGGCATATCCCTTTTCAGCAATATCATCCATTCTTTTGGCCCTTATCTGAACCTCAACCCACTGGCCATCGTTACTCATTACAGTGGTATGCAACGACTCATATCCGTTTGCTTTAGGGGTGCTGATCCAGTCACGAAGCCGATCAGGATTTGGCTTATAGAAATCCGTAACAATAGAATATACCTTCCAGCATGCGGATTTCTCGTTATCAAGAGGTGTTTCTATAATGATCCGTATCGCAAATAAATCATATACTTCGTCAAAAGGTATATCCTGTTTATTCATTTTGGTCCAGATGGAATGGATAGATTTAGGCCTACCTTTGATCTCAAACTTAAAATTGCAACCATTTAATTCCTTGTGAATCGGCCGTATAAATCTTTTTATAAAGCGGTTACGAACTTCTTTTGTCGCATCAATATCTTTGATGATTTCAATATAGGTATCCCCATCTGTATATTTCAAAACCAGATCTTCCATTTCTGATTTTATAGCGTACAATCCTAGCCGATGAGCCAGGGGAGCATACAGATAACTCGTTTCGGAAGATATCCGAAGCTGCTTGTTTCTGGGCATGCTGTCCAGTGTCCGCATATTATGTAGTCTGTCGGCAAGTTTTATCAGAATTACCCGTACATCTTCTGATAAGGTAAGCAGCATTTTTCTGAAATTTTCAGCTTGTTGCGAACTTCCATATTCAAATTCACCTGAAATTTTTGTTAGTCCATTTATAATAGAGGCTACTTTACTACCAAAATCATTCTCAATATCTTCCAGCTCAATGTCGGTGTCTTCTACCACATCGTGCAATAATGCAGCCACAATAGAAGTAGTACCCAGTCCGATTTCATCCACACAAATATGGGCTACTGCCAGCGGATGATAGATATAGGGTTCGCCTGATCTTCTCCTCGTACCTTTGTGCGCTTCAAGGGCGATGTTAAATGCCTTTCTTATCAGCTTCGCATCGTCACTCTGAAGAAATGGTTTGGCATGTCTCAGCAGTGTCCGGTACTTTCTTATTATCTCAATTTTTTCCTGCTCAATGTCTATTCCTATCATCTTGTTGCTACTCAAAAAAATATTTTCACTGTTTGTGATACATTCATATTTAGCTATCTTTGCAGTCCATTTTTCAGACCTGCTTATGGTCTTTTTTATTCATGCGGATGTGGCGAAATTGGTAGACGCACTAGACTTAGGATCTAGCGCCGTTAGGCTTGGGGGTTCGAGTCCCTTCATCCGCACAAAAAATATATCACCCTCAATTACCTGTAATGTTTTAACTTGATTGAGGATTTTTGATTTTATCATAGTCAAAAATATAAATTTTATAATTTTGGATATAACACTTATTAAAAAAACTGCCACTGAAGGCTTTATTAAAATTAAATTATTCCCGGGGGATTATCAACCTAAAGTGGATGAAAAAGTAAAAGAGTATGCCCGAAAGGCAAATATAAAGGGTTTTCGAAGAGGTAAAGTGCCTTCCGGTGTCATAAAAAAGCTATATGGCAAATCGATCAAGGCCGAAGAAATCAACCATATTCTTTCTCATTCACTAAGTGACTACATAAAAGAAAACAAAATTCAGCTCTTAGGCAATCCAATCCCTGAAACGGATAAAACTCAAAAAATTAACTGGGATACCCAGACGGAATTCGAATTTGAATTTGCCATAGGAATGGTGGATGATTTTAAATATGATTTGTCGTCTAAAGTGAAAGTAAAAAAACATATCATAAATCTGGATGATAAAGTATTGAGATCTAATATAGAAGATATACGGATGCGATATGGCAAAATGATAAATCCTGACATAGCAGCGGTTGACGATTCAATTTACGGAAATTTCAAACTCTCAGGAACCGACAGAGAAAACGACGCGGTGTTGGATTTAAATAGGATTAATAAAAATAATCTGAAAAATTTTACCGGGCTCAAAAAAGACGATATCCTTTCATTTGACCTCCGCAATGTAATAAAGGATAATGAGATGGTTGCGAGTCTTTTTGCAACTACCATTGAAGATGCCAAAAATATCAGTGGAGAAGTGATTCTCACTGTTAAAAATATAAACCGAGTAGAACCTGCAAATTTGAACCAGGATCTTTTTGACAAAGTATTCGGTAAAGATCAGGTGAAGTCGGAAAAGGAATTTAAGGATAAAGTAAAAACCACCGTCCAGGAAAACTATAACAAAGAAAGCGAATATCTGCTAATACGGGATATCAAAGACACATTGACAGGAAAAACTAAAATCGAGACGCCCGATGCTTTCCTGAAAAGATGGCTTCAATATTCTAACGAAAATAAGATAAGTGCTGAAGATATCGAAAAAGATTATGAATTATACCTTAAAGATCTGAAGTGGAATCTTGTCGGGAACCGGATTTTTAACGATTTCAAAATTAAAGTTGAAAATGAAGAAGTTACAAAAACTGCGCGTAAACAGATTATTAATCAGCTTGGAGGTACTTCCGTTGCCGATGTATATAAGGAACAATTGAATGGCATTGTGCAGAACTTTCTTCAAGCTGAAAACGGGAAAAATTACTCAACTATCTACAATCAGGTGAAAGAAGAAAAAATAATAAAAGTGATACGGGAAAATATTTCGATTTCAGAAAAAAAAGTAGATCTTGAAGCCTTCAAAAAGCTTGCAAACGAATAATTATCATCAAAACCAGTATCGTTGTTATCAACCAATTTTAATCATTTGATGACTTTTTTCGGCAATTTCTTGTTATTATTGGAGGCTGAAGCCGTAAAATTGAACGCTAATCAATGAACATTAAAGAAGAGTTCAGAAAATACGCCATAAAAAGTCAACATATAGGAAGTTCCGTATTTGACAGGTATATTGATCATATTGAAAGTATGACCCGCTCAGTAATTGAAGAGCGACCAACACATTTCAGGGAAATTGACGTTTTTTCACGTCTTATCATGGACAGGATTGTATTTTTGGGGCTTCCTATTGATGATAACATCTCAAATATTATCACAGCCCAGCTTTTGTTTCTTGAATCGACTGATCCTAAGAAAGACATTCTTATTTACATCAATACTCCGGGCGGATCGGTATATGCAGGTCTGGGTATTTATGATACTATACAATATGTAAACCCTGACGTTGCAACCATATGTACGGGATTGGCTGCCTCGATGGGTGCCGTTATCCTGGCGGGGGGCGCCAAAGGTAAGCGTTCTGCCTTGCCACATTCAAGGGTAATGATACATCAACCATTGGGAGGCGCCCAGGGACCGGCATCAGACATTGAAATTACTGCCAGGCAAATAATTCTACTCAAAAAAGAGATTTATGAAATACTTTCAAAACACTGTGGCAAGACAATTGAACAGCTTGAAAAAGATGCAGACCGGGATTATTGGATGATAGCGGAAGAGGCCAAAGAATATGGTCTTATCGATGAAGTACTTGTAAAACATAAATAATATCTGTAATGGCAGAAGTTACCTGTTCATTTTGTGGCAGAAACAAAAAAGACGTGGATTTAATGATCTCAGGTATCCATGCCCATATCTGTGATAAATGCATCACCCAGGCAAATCAAATCCTGCTGGAGGAAACCAAAAGCAAAGCCTCCGATACACCTAATTACAACCTGATCAAACCTGTTGACATGAAGAAATTTATGGATGATTTTGTGGTGGGTCAGGATGAAGCCAAAAAAATAATTTCGGTTGCTGTTTACAACCATTACAAAAGACTGATGCAGCCCAAATCAGATGATGACGTGTTGATCGAAAAATCAAATATAATCATGGTGGGAGAAACTGGAACAGGCAAAACCTACCTGGCACGCATACTGGCCAAAATACTGCAGGTTCCGTTTTGTATCGCTGATGCCACCGTACTGACCGAAGCGGGTTATGTTGGTGAAGATGTGGAGAGCATTCTTACGAGGCTTCTGCAGGCTGCCAATTATGACGTGGAATCAGCAGAAAGAGGTATTGTGTATATTGATGAAATAGATAAGATCGCAAGGAAATCCGATAACCCCTCTATCACGCGTGATGTCAGTGGCGAGGGTGTTCAGCAGGCATTACTCAAACTTCTTGAAGGCACATATGTAAATGTACCTCCCCAGGGCGGCCGAAAGCACCCCGACCAAAAAATGATCTCGGTAAATACCGAAAACATTCTATTCATTTGCGGTGGTGCTTTCGATGGCATTACAAAGAATATTGCAAGCAGGGTAAATGCTCAACCCCTTGGATTTTCAAGTGCGCCTGATAAGATACATATGGCCACTGACAGTGATGAATTGCTGCAATATGTAAATGCTCAGGATTTGAAAAGCTACGGCCTGATACCTGAATTGATTGGCCGTCTTCCGGTAATTGCTTTTTTAGACCCGTTAAGTGCTGAAATACTAAAAAAGATACTTACAGAACCGAAAAATGCGCTCACCAAACAATACAATAAGCTGTTTGAGATGGAAGGCGTCAAACTAACTTTTAAGGAACAGGCACTTGATTTTATTGTTGAAAAGGCTGTTGATTTCAGACTTGGTGCCCGGGGACTACGATCGATCTGTGAGGCTATTATGACCGATGCCATGTTTGAATTTCCTTCAAAAGAAGGCGTCGACAAACTGATAATAACCAGGGGCTATGCCGAAGAAAAATTCAGCAAATCGAAGTATAGCAGGCTTAAAGTAGCCTAGTTATAAGTAATTTGCCTCTATCAGTCAGCCATATAATTTGGTTCATGATATTTAATTAAATTTCCATTCTAACTAAGCTATTTTCATAAGATACTCCCGAACATACTCCTCCACGCCATCTTCCAATGAATGAAATGGCTGTTCATACCCTATAGCCTTCAGTTTTGCCATATTTGCTTCAGTGAAATACTGATACTTATCACGAATGTCTTCCGGTGTATCAATAAACTCCATGTTTTCAGTTTCTCCCATTGCGCGAAAGATCACCCTGGTAAGATCTAGAAAAGTCCGTGCCTTTCCGCTTCCCAGGTTATAGATACCCGGATCTTTACGGTGGTGCATGAGAAACAACATCACATCTGCAACATCCTTTGCATATACAAAGTCACGTCTTTGTTCACCATCTTTATATTCGGAGTTATGTGACCTGAACAATTTCATTTTGCCTGTCTTACGAATCTGATGAAATGCATGCCAGATAACTGATGCCATGCGACCTTTATGCTCTTCCCCGGGTCCAAAAACATTAAAAAACTTTAATCCTGCCCAGTAGAATGGCTTCTGGTCCTGCTTTAGCACCCATTTATCAAACTCATTTTTTGATTCCCCGTATGGATTCAAAGGCTTGAGTTGCGGGATCAGCTTTTCATCGTCATCAAAACCAGATTCTCCTAATCCGTACGTAGCTGCGGAAGAAGCATATACGAGAGGGATTTGGTACTTTACACACTTTTCCCACATTGTTTTGGAATAATTCGTATTTAAACGCCACAGCAATTCCCTGTCAAACTCTGTCGTATCCGTACGCGCACCAAGATGAAAAATAAATTCTACTTCATGCTGATTATTGTCCAGCCAACTAAAAAAATCATCGCGGTGAATGCGCTCTGCGATACGTTTTTGCTCCAGGTTATGATTTTTTAACATACTACTGAACTCATCAACAGCTATTAATGCGTTAAAATTATTTTTGTTCAAGCTTCCAATCAAATAGCTGCCTATAAAGCCAGCAGCTCCTGTTATTACGATCATATACAGTCAGTTAAGTCAAAATTCAGAAATTATTTACAGGTAAATTCGTTTCGATATCATGTGCAGGTGGGCTCTTCGTTCAGAATGACGGCTCCTCTTGTGGCGCAGCCTAAGTGCACTCTCGCACATTTGTCCCGATGGGATGTGTGGATTTACGATTATTATCATACAATTCAACGTTCAATAGTGTCTGTTTTGTGGCATATTTTCGGCCCAATTTGTGTCTTATCTCTGCCATTTATGGTGGAATTGAATCAGGCTTTACAATCCATGGGCTTTAGCCTTAATACTTAAAACCCTAATCCTAAATTCATCTTTGAATCAGCGCAAAGGCCTTTTCAGGGTCATCCACAGGCAGCTTGCAAAACTTGTTCTGGCAAACATAAATGTATGTCCGGCCTTCAACTAGTTTATCATTTAATAAAGACAGCTCGCTGTCGTCAGAACCTCCCAGGTAAATAGCATCGGGTATGTAATGGCTTTGCATCGACTTCCGGGCAAGGGCATAATCATCTCCTACAATGGCAATTTCATAGAATCCATTGACATTACTATAAAATACTGGCATCCAGCCATAGTAGTAGTAAGGGTTTTCTTTAAATCCAGCCGCTACCACTTGTAGCATACCGTTTGCCATTTCGAGATAACCAGGCATTTCTTCATAAAAAAGATTGCCCAATACAAACAGGTTGTTTGCCATCACCGAATTTCCCGAAGGAATCACATTGTCATTTACAGGAAACTTAATTACGATCAGTGCTTCGTCAAGATCGGATTTATAGCGAAACAGTTTTCTTTCGGCATCATAAAAATGTGCGATGGCATAATCGCTAAGTTTAACTGCCCGCTCCAGCCAAATGATATCAAATGTAACCTGATATAAGCTTACAAAGGCCCTGATCGTAAAGGCATAATCATCAAAAAAAGCGTTTATACTTGATTTTTCGTCTTTAAAATTCCGGTTGAGTCTGCCATCTTTATCCATTTGCCTGTTTACTATAAAAGCTGCATTCCTTAATGCGGTTTCCAGATAGGTATCTTTTCCGGTAGCCTTGTAGGCATCAATAAACCCCTGTAACATCAATGCATTCCATGCGGTGAGTACCTTGTCATCGAGGCCTGGTTTTACCCGTTTATTTCTTGCCTTCCGCAGTATTTCAAGGTTTTTGTTAAGCAAATTTTCTGCTCCGGATTTGCTGAAATATTCATCTTGGGTATTTATTGCATTGAGTATGTTATTGCCTTTCTCCCAATTACCTTTTTGGGTTATCGAGTAATAATCCTTAAATATGGGTGAGTCGTCTTTCAGCAGTGTTTCAATCTCACCGGATGTCCAGACATAATATTTCCCTTCCTCTCCTTCACTGTCAGCATCATAAGAAGAATAGAATCCGCCTTCTTTATTCATCATTTCAGAGGTAATAAACCGGAGTGTTTTTTCAAGTACATTAAGGTAAATCATCTTCCCGAATACCTGGTAACCCGCAGCATATAGTGATACAAGTTGTCCGTTATCATACAGCATCTTTTCAAAATGTGGTATTTTCCAGGTTGGTTCTACTGTATATCTGTGAAAACCGCCAGCAACATGATCATAAATACCACCAAGTGCCATTTTATCAAGCGTAAGTTCAACCAACTCGAGTGCTTTTTCATCCTTTGCCAGATACCCGTAGTTTAGCAGTTGATGCAGACTGCCAGGCAAGGGAAATTTCTGAGAGGATTGTAAGCCGCCATATTTTTTATCCATTTTCCCTTTCCATCTGTCCACGGCCTTTGCAATGTCGGTTTTTGAAACAGTTTGGTTTCCATATTCTCGTATCGCATTATTTTGCTCAAGACTGCTTAGTATCTTCTGTGCCTGGGCAGAAAGACGTTGCGGATCTTTTTCATAGACATCCTGCACCTGGGTAATTATATTTATCCATTCATCACGCGGAAAGTAGGTTCCGGCAAATACAGGTGTGGCATCCGGCAAGGTTATTACATTCAGTGGCCATCCTGCCCTTCCGATCAACATCTGGGCAGCTTCAATATACACCTGGTCAATATCCGGACGTTCTTCGCGGTCGATTTTGATAGATACATAATTTTCATTCATAATCCGGGCTACTGTAGTATCTTCATATGATTCCCGCTCCATCACATGGCACCAGTGGCAGGCGGAATAACCGATACTTATAATCATCAACTTGCCTTCTTTTTTTGCTTTTTCCAGCGCTTCATCTCCCCATGGGTACCAGTTTACGGGATTGTGTGCATGTTGGAGCAGATATGGACTCGACTCATTAATGAGTGCATTGGTAAACGCATGCTCCTGTTTATCTGCATTCGAAGCACTTTCCTGTGCACATCCGTTTGTATTCATGCAAAGGAACGCCGTTAAAACAATGATTATTCCTTTTCTAATATTCATAAAATGTAGTCCGAACGACGAAATTACTAACAATTTATTTTTTAACTCTTCAAAAATTTATATTTGCATGAATATTTAATTCCGTACGAATGGTTTATGTTAACAGAAAAGAACATTTTAATGCTGCCCACAAGCTTTCGAACCCCACCTGGAGCAAAGCAAAGAATGAAGAAGTATTCGGGCCCTGCGCAAATGAAAACTTTCATGGCCACAATTTTGACCTTTATGTGACTGTAAAAGGAATGCCTGATCCCGAAACCGGCTTTATCGTAGATCTGAAAAAATTGAGCCGGCTTATACAGAAGGAAGTGATCGATCAGGTAGATCACAAAAATATTAATCTGGATGTACCTTTTATGCAGGGCAAAATGGCCAGTTGCGAAATTCTTATTATAGAATTCTGGAAGATTCTTGAACCGGCAATAAAGGAAATCACGGATTATGGTACGCTGCATAAATTAAAACTGGTTGAAACGCCTCGGAATTTTGTGGAGTATTTCGGTGAATAATGGCTGATGTAAATATTTAGGTGGTGATTGTTTAATATTCCAAAATAATTTACCGAAAACCTACATGCCGGCAGGCTGATCCTGGAGTTACTTAATCCATCACATTTCCTTTTATGAATCTCATATTACATAATCAACTTCTTAAAATTTGATCTCAAAATATGGTATAGTATAATAGACATACGGGCTAAATTGATCTTTTCTAATAAAGCTGGTGTAAAAGTATTAAAAGGAACAGATAGTATTCATAAATACTCCAGAGTACATCTAAAACAGATATCCGTATTACCACAGACATCAATGGATTAACCTAGCGGCTTTTGGAAAAAGAGGACTTTAATAATCTGGCTGAAGTAATAAATGAATATAATTTCTGCTAAATTTCAAGGCCTGTTGTTAATTCTATAAACTGATATTGAATCGTTGTTGAACCCAATGATCGCATAATCATTTCCTGCCTGGTCTTTGATGATCTCAATTGATTTTGAGTTTCCGTTAATATAAAATTCCGAGTTCAGTTTTTGTCTGGTGTAATATCCTTTCTTATGATCTGAGATCAAGACTAAACCCGAACCAGAATCAAATCGAGGTGTCTCCGGTTCAGTATTGTAAATACCACCGACAATAACCAGATCCTCATAACCATCTTTATTTATGTCATAAGTTGCAATATCCAAAATTGGGAAGAACTGTGCCTCAACTGGTAATGGGATTCGTTCAAACTTGCTTTCACCCAGATTTAGCAACAATACAGATTCAAAAGTAGTTACCTCACGCTGGTATGAACTGGCCAATCCTTCTCCAAATATATCTATGAGAGAGGCTCTGGCAAATGAGTCGTAGGTTGGAAATTTTTCACGAATAAACGGCATTTGATCAGATGAACATTCTTTGCCTCTGAAGGGCACATAAGCTCCTTGATATTTGGTGCTTAGTACGATATCAAAGGTGCCATTAACATCGAAATCACTGGCAAATACCTTGAGAGGCTTATCACTTGATGCCTTATATTTAGTGTTAAGTCCAACATTTCCTACCACAAAGTCTGGCAACCCATCATCATTTATATCAGTCTCTTTGACTGTATACCACCAACCTAATTCCTGATCCAAATTATTTTCCGTGGAAATTTCTTCAAACGATCCATGATTATTTTTGTAAAGACCAATTTTGGTCCATTCCCCTATGATCACAATGTCCCTCCAACCATCCCCATCAAAATCAGTGTGTATGATTTTATTGACAATGCCAAAAGACTGCAATTCGGGAAATACTTCTTTCGTGACATCCTTAAATTGCCCATTATCGTTTTCAAAAATATAAGATGGAGCAGCCTTAGGATAGTGCTGAGGTATTATCCTATTCCCAATGATGAGGTCCAGATCATTATCATTGTCATAATCAACTACACAAACAGTTTTGCCGCTATGGGTATAGTCATTGAAGAACTTATCTTTGGATTTGGCGAAATTTCCCTGACCGTCATTTACATACAAACGGTCTCTGTAACTTTCCGAACCTGGTTCTTTTTCATTACCTCCGCTTACCACAAATAAATCTAAATCCCCATCACCATCAAAATCAAAGAAGATTGATTCCATATCCTCATAATAGGCATCAAGGTCAAATTCGTTATTTTTTACAGGCTCATAAGTTTTTCCATTCCAAATAAAGAGTTGCCCACTTTGACCTGAAGCTCCGCCTATGTACAGGTCGTCAATACCATCGCCGTTCACATCGCCCTTCGAAATGAAAGGACCCAGCGTAGATTGCTTGTATGGAAGTAATTTCTCTTTTTCGAAATCATTGTAATCATTCTCCTGATGCTTAAATGCTAATCCCAGCTTAGAAGCGGTAACTTTTTCAAATATAATTGACCGATCTTGTGCATTATTCACTAAAGTAAAAGAGGCGTCATATTCTTCAAACAAAACCACTTGATTTACCGCTACGTTGTATTTTTCTTCGCTTTTACCTGACAGCCATTCAACACGCACTGTGTCTACCTCCTGGGCATCACCTAATCCAAAATGAGCCAGATTATCAACTGAAGATCGATACCCACGTACCCTTTTACTTTCTATTACTTGTTTTCTACCCTCATTTATTAAGGTTATTTTTGGGAAAGATTCACTTAGATTCCCTATTGTTTTCACATTCAGGTAATTCCCATTCTTATTTTCAACAGATAGATTCTTATAGAGAAAAGCTTCTTCATCTATATTGTTTATTACCAACTCCAGATCCCCATCATTATCCAGGTCTCCATATGCTGCACCATTTGAATATGACAAATCATCTATCCCCCAATCCCCGGATTTATCAGAGAATTTAAAATTGCCCTTATTTTCATATATAATGTTCGGTAGCTTTTCAGTTGGCATCGCATAATATATTCGTTTCTTAACGTCAAGCGGTACGTCATTTTTAAATACTTGTTTGGCCAACGCTACAGCCGTTCTTGTGTCATTGTCGGTCGCGTACCTGCGATATCCGTTTGTAATGAATATATCCTTATTCTCATCATTATTAAAATCAACCATCAGAACTGCCCAACTCCAATTAGTTTTTGCCAAACCCGAGATGTGGGCGATATTCTTAAATTTATTGTTCCCGTTATTCAACTGTAATGAATTAAACATATACTGATAATGGTAGCCCAATTGATTCACAAAATAATCAAAACTCTTGCTATCCATTGTAGCCATCAATGTCTTATTTCGGTAATGGTCAGCTGAAGCCATATCTAGAACGAAGATATCTGTGTAGAGGTCATTATTAATATCAGCGATATCCACGCCCATTCCAGCAAAGGAAATCTGATTGGTCAGGGAGCTCGCGCCATCCAGAAATGTGCCATCCCCTTGATTCAGGTAGATCGCATCAGGTAGATAATAGTCATTAGCGATATATATGTCCAACCAATTATCATTATTGATATCACTTATAACCAATCCAAGGCCAAAACTAGGGCTTAATAATCCCGCATTTTCGGTTATGTCATGAAATTTTCCATTGTCATTTCTATAGAGATGGCTGCTGCTCATATGTAGTAAAGCCTTATCTTGAGCCAATCTTTTATTAAATTCAATCGGGCCGAATCCATATAGGGGATTCTCATTTATCACAATGCAATCCAAATCCCCGTCTTTATCGAAATCAAAAAATCCAGCTTGTGTACTGATGGAATTATCGGCAAGTCCATAATATTCCGCACGCTCTATAAAGGTTAGGTCGTGCTGATTAATAAACAGAAGATTTTTTCTTTTTTCAGGTAGAAAAGGCCCCCCTTGACTGATGTAAATGTCTAACCATCCATCATTGTTGATATCAACGAATGTCACTCCGTTAGACCACCCTTTTCCTACATTTATTTGTGATTTTTCCGTTATATCTTCAAACCTAAGATTACCTTTATTTAAATATATTTTATTAGGAACTTGATTACCACAGAAAATTATATCACTCAAACCATCATTATTGATGTCAGCAATGCCAACTCCTGCCCCATTATAGAAATAGTCGTAATCAAAAATATTCTCTTTGGTTTCAATATTTTCCAGTATTGAATTGGAAAAGTGAATTCCTGATTTCTCATTGTTTACTTTTTGAAATACACTCCTTTCGATAAGTGTATCATCAATTTTCTTATCAGGAGAGCAACTAATGATAAAAAAAAGTAATATCGGAATTGAAAAACTTTTCATAAATGACAACTATTGTTAGTTAGTATAACCCACACTGTAAATTTATAAAGCATGTTAGTGATCCCCCAATTGTCAGGTCAGATTTAGTATTTATTTTTAATTTTGCAGTGAATTATAAAAAAGAATCAGAACAGTTTCAAAATAATTTTATTTAAACTTTCCGGTCAGTTTTTTTCTTTTATTTGGATGCTGGTACATGCTAGTCCACTGAAAGTCTTGCTTTAATATTTTTTAATAATTCTTCCTGTTTCGAGCGCTTTTTAAGATCTGAAGGAGCTGCATTTTTACGTACTTCAAGCATCATTTCTTCGTTAGCCCGCTCAAATTCCCGCATCTGTTTTTCAGTAAAAGTACCGTTGAGATTTTCGTGCACATGTATGTTGTTATAATTCAGGTCTTTTAGTACATCTCCAGCTATCAGATCAAAGAGCTTTATATCATTGACGGATAATTCATTTACGTACATTCCATAATGATCTCTGATAATAGGCTTGGTAAGATTCTTCCACATTTGGCCTGAAGATGCCGTATTGATTGATTCCTGTGAATTATAATACGCCAATATATCAGGACTGTATGGTAGATTCAGTTTGTTGCTGAGTGAATGCAAAACCTTCTCGGGTTCCCTTAGAAGCTGTTCGTATTTAATACTGAAAAACCGGTTCTTCCCTACCAGTTCCAGAACCTGACGGGCTTTTAGCTGTTCGTTTTTCCACTTGTGGGCTATGTGATAAATGTGTTTGGGGCCGACAATTGCTTTTCTGAATGATGAAGCCACATCCCTTCCATCACGATACAAATAAATATAGAATGGCTTGATCCCATGCCTCTCCATATCAGAACAATAATAAGCATTATGCATGCTTTTACAACACCATATTTCGGCATTGTCCAGACGGGCTTTTATCTGGTACACGGCGCTTACGATTTCATAAATGTTATTTGTTCTGCATTCCTTACGTATCTCGTCGGCATGCATTTCGATACCCCACGAAACGGGATTAGTGTTTACCAGGTCTGCAACATCGGTAGCAAGCTGTATGAAGTTTTGAGTCTTTTTGAGATTTCCGTAATAGGTTATCAGCGGGACAAATGTTTTCAGGATATGCGGAGGGTGCGGAGCAGATACCTGTTCAAACTGGTTCAATATTAACCGAAGCAGATTCGAACCAGAACGCTGCGTACCAATAATTTGTATGGAATCGATTCTATTCATCATTTTCAAGTAAACAATAATCCTGCAACACCGAAAATCAAAATTAAATACAAATAATTAATTTTAAACCGGATCAGCAGCAAAGCCGTAACCGCAGAAACTGCAAAGGTAAACCATACATTTGAAGATGCCTCAAACAGAATAAATAAAGATGAAATAATGAATGAAACCACAACCGGTTTTAATCCTTCAAGTATGGCAAGCCAATACCTGTTATTAGTAGCCCGTCTGAATATATCCGCAATAAAAATGATGAGCATGGCCGATGGTCCGAAGATGGCCAGAGTTGATAAAAATGCTCCTGATATTCCTCCTATTTTATACCCGATAAATGTTGCGCTAACTAATATCGGCCCGGGCGTGATCTGTCCCAGTGTAATGGCATCCATAAATTCAGTAGAATTTAACCAGTGGTATTTTTCTACGATGATACTATGGAGCATCGGAATCATGACATAGCCACCCCCAAACAGTGTCAGGCTTATTTTTGAAAAAACGGCAGCCAGTTTCAAGTTGATTACTTCAGAATTCTGGAAAACAAAAGTTAGTACTATTACAATCAGAAATACCAGATGCCAATACACCCTTCGCTTTCTTTTGGTAGTTGTGACCATCAACGATCTTGAATCCGGTATATTTCTTAAAAAGAGTAAATACCCCATCAGGCCTCCGAACACCAGAGAAAGTATATAAAAAAAATATCCTGTAAAATACAACTGAATGGCTAGCGATGCAGCCAAAATGAATAACTGACGCCAGTCTTTCAAATTCTTTTTCGACATATTATAGCCCGCTGTAAGTATTATTCCCATAACTACCGGCAAAATACCCTGCATAATACTCGCAACTTCAGGAATGGCGCCATACCGTAAATAAAAGTGGGTAAGTACGATCATCAGAAAAAATGAAGGGGTTATTACTGAAACCATACTCACCATGGCACCTGGCCATCCACGCAGGCTAAAACCTATATAGGTTACCGTATTCACTGCTACCGGGCCTGGTAAAACCGAAGCAAGTGAAAATCCTTCGACTATGATCTTATTCGAAATCAATTTATCCCGCTCAACAAGCCTGTCCTGAACCACAGAAATCAGTGCCGAATAGCCTCCGAATGAGGATGCCCCGACAACTAAAAAAGTTTTGATTAAATATAATAAAGATGGCTTGCTGTCAGATCCGGATTGTTCCATGGGATGCTAAAAATAAAGAATACCTCAAAAGAGACATACAAGAAACCATTTTAATTACCAAATTGATGTATAATTAATGGTTAGGAATAATTTGAACAAAAAGAAACCTGATCTGGTTGTGTCAAGATAACAGGCCTGTAAAAACCATGACCGTTCCTGGCAAGCTTAATTAGCTCGCCTTGACCATTGGTAAATCGCAGAGTTTACTCTATGGACTACGAAATAGAACCTGTCCTCTGCAATCTGGAAAACGCTCTGCTGTGTAAATGTAAACAACGAATCCGGTAAGTCGATTGCAAAGGTATTACGAAATCAAATCCTTAAAACAATTGAATTTGATCCAAACCGGGCAATTCCTTTACCACCCATCCATCGTTTCCAGCATTAACTAAAATCAATGATTAAAAATCCTGATTAATAACGTCAAAGCTGTATAACCTCAATTATTGATTTTTAAATTTGGGATATATATATATTCCTTATATTTGGCTCTATACTTTATAAACGCTTGATTTTATTGAGATAATTATTTGACAATCAAGGTAATTTGTAAGTACGCCTTTTTGAAATAAATATTCACCCATCTCATCCAGTCATAGCTGGTTGTGTCCCTGGTGTAGATAAAGTAAATCGAAATCTAACAGATATGAATAAGCAAATTTAACTCTTAATTATAGATTTGTGAAAAGCAGGAAGTCCCATTGCTGGAAAGTATTCAACACCCATATCACATTAATATTAATGTCAATATTTTATTTATTTGGGTGCACCAATGATGAGCCATTTTCTGAAATTGTTGTTATTCCCGAGCAGGTACTGCTGATTAGCGGGGATCGTGTTCGGTTATCCGGAAGGATTATTGCCAATGGTTCTTTAATAATTGTTGATCATGGATTTGAAATTTCCCTGACTGAAGAATTTAATACACCGCTCATTATTGCATTAGGTTCAAGAACAAATCCTGGACGGTTCTTTGGTGATACGGGGGATCTTAAAATAAAAACATCATATTTTTGGCGTCCATTTATTCAAATGGGGAATGAAATACGCTACGGTGAATCCAGAACATTTTCAACCCTTACTCCATCCATTCTGGATTTTAATCCCAAACTAGGATTCGGAGGAATATTAATTACCATTGAGGGTTCGAATTTCACCGAAAATACCCAGGTTATCATTGATGGAAGAAATGCCCAAATCAAAGAGAGGATAATCGATACCAAAATAATAGCTATAGTACCTCCATTGGAAAACAACCGTTTTGCCAAAATAGAATTGATTGTTCAGGATAAGGAAATTTCACTTGAATTCAGTACGCTCTACGAATATGTAATAGGTACATGGGAGGAGTTGGGTATGTTTATTACCAACAAATACTATCATAGAACACTAAGTATGATTGTTGGTAATAAACTAATATTCGGATTGGGCCTGGAAAATTTTGTCCATAGTAACAGACTTTGGACTTATGACCTCGATACAGATAACTGGACCCCTCTGGAATTTCCTGGTACTGCGGTAAGTAGTCCCTTCAGTGCAGCGCCTTACTTTGGCGGAGGAAATATTGTTGACGATATCAGAACTGGCTTGCTCCTTAACAGTAATGAGTTCTATAAGTATGAGGAAAATCAGATTGTTTTTTTGGGTTTCACACCTTTTAAGCTAACACGAAGCATGGCATTCGTCTGGGACAACAAATTATATGTGTTTGGCGGTGAGCTTGAAAACAAGACAATCAATAAAACAATTTACCAATATGATCCTGCTTCGGACGTATGGACCGAAATAGGCGAGGCTCCTGAAATGTTTGAGGCCGATTTTCCAAATTTTCAATACCAGGATGAATTATTCTTTATTGCTCCTGATGGCGTTTTATGGTGTTATAAAATCGAAAGCGGATTGTGGGAAATCCGATCAATATTTCCTTTGGGAATCGGAAGGAATGGCATAAGTGAAGTTATTGGGAGCAAAGCATACATAGGGCTGTCAAGAGGTAACAAGTCATTAACTGAATATGATATTCTTCAGAACAGCTGGTTAAAGAAATCAGCTTTTGAAGGGGACTTTCTTGAAGAAACGGGAGGTTCCTGGGTATATGACGGTAAGCTTTACTTATTAAAAAATAAAAGGATTATCAATAGAAAGCCAATGATTTTGTGGAGTTTTTCTCCCGATGAATTTTAAACTAATTCAATGAATAAAATATTCATATACGCTGTGTACCTGATATTGGCGCTCACAGCGATTGAGGGGTATTCTCAAAAGGCCCTGATAATCGGGAAGCCGGACGGTTCATCGGGACCTTTTAAAGTTACGGGAAGGATACTGGATGGTAAAACCAATGAAGTCCTCATTGGTGCGAATATTTACTCAAAGTCACGTCGAATAGGTACAACTACTAATTCGGAAGGATGGTTTCAACTCTACCTTCAAAAAAGAAGACATAATTTGCAAGTTAGCTTTATTGGCTATCTACCAAAAGAGATGGTCCTTGATATTAAGGGTGAGGGATATGTTGAAATTTATCTTGATGAAGATCTCGTGCAGTTGGGTGAAGTAATTATTTCCGCTGAAGGTGAAGATGTCAACATAAAAAGGGTCACAATAGGAATAGCGAAACTTTCGATTGAAGATATTGCAGCGTTGCCTCCTTTTGCGGGTGAAGTGGATGTCCTTAAGTCTATTACGCTACTTCCGGGAATAAGTACGATCGGTGAATCCTCCAGTGGATTTAATGTTCGTGGAGGCAGTGCGGATCAGAACCTGATATTATTAGGAGGCGCCCCACTTTACAACCCCTCACATTTATTCGGTTTCTTTACCGCCTTCAATTCTGACATCATAAAAGACGTAACCATCTACAAAGGCGGCATACCCGCACGGTATGGAGGCCGGGGATCGTCCGTTATTGACCTCAAATACCGTTCGGGTAACATGTCCGTTTGGGAGGGCAAAGCAACACTGGGTACTGTTTCATCAAAACTCACTGTGGAAGGTCCGCTTATCAAAGAAAAACTTAGCCTGCTGGTAGCAGGACGTGTATTTTATGCCAATTGGATTTTACGGAGTGTAAAGGACCCTGATATTTCCAACAGCGCTGCCTCATTCAACGATGTTAATGCAATTTTAAATTATAAATTGAATTCGAATAACAACCTCCGGTATAGTTTTTACAGGAGTTTTGACGATTTCAAATTTGTGAATGACACTACCTTCCAATGGAGCAACCTCAACCATGTTATTGAATGGAATCATCTATTCAACAATCGATTATCGATGAATTTAAGCGGAGTCATTAGCCAATATGACTTTTCAATCGTAAATGAGGCGGGATTTAACAATTTTGAGTTAAAAACGACCATTCTGGATCAGAATGTCAGCCTGCGTTTCGACTATGAAATTAATAAAAACAACATCGTTACACTCGGTGCGGAAAGTAAAATAATCCATATAGATCCTGGTACTTTTGTACCCCTTCAGAGCACATCTTCCATTACCCCGTTAGACATTGAAGAGGAGCAGGCTATTGAATCGGGCGCTTATTTACAACACGACATTAATATCGGTAACCATCTGGGACTTTCCTATGGGCTACGATACAGTGATTTCAGATATATTGGTGAAAAGACAGTCTTTTCTTACGAAGAAAATGCCCCTCGTAGAGATGAGAACATTATTGGTAACCAACTATACGGTAAAAATGAGACAATCCAGCAATATAGTGGTTTTGAACCCCGATTATCTGTTCGATGGTCATTCTGGAATGATGCTTCAATTAAAGGGGGATTTAACCAGATTTACCAATACATCCATTTGATTTCAAATACAACTACCATTGCCCCTACAGATATATGGAAGCTTAGTGATACTTACCTTAAACCCCAAAAAGTAACACAGTATTCAATTGGAGTCTTTAAGAACTTTTTTCTGAATACAGTAGAAACTTCGATCGAAGGTTTTTACAAAGAAATAGACAACATCATTGAATATAAAGACGGGGCACAATTACTGTTAACCGAACGTATTGAAACACAACTCGTAAGTGGACAAGGAAAAGCTTACGGGATCGAGGTATTTGTCAAACGTAAAAAAGGAAGGTTGACAGGATGGGCAAGTTATACGTATTCAAGAAGCGTGAGGCAGGTCATTGGCTCCTACCCCGAGGAATTAATTAATAACGGTGAGTGGTTTTCCTCGAACTATGATAAACCACATGATGTAACGGCAACCATGGAATATAAGTTAAGCGAATATGTAAAAACCTCTGCTATATTTACCTATAGCTCCGGTCAGCCGGTGACATATCCACTGGCAAAATTTAATTATTACGGAACAATCGTTGCTTATTTCGAAAATAGAAATGAAAACCGTGCCCCGGATTACATGCGTATCGATCTGTCATTTACATTCAATTTCAATACAACCCGAAAATATCTCAAAGGAGACCTGATATTATCTGTTTACAACCTGTTGGGGAGAAAAAATGTATTTTCCATATTTTTTGACGATGTTGAAAATTCTCCCCCCCTGGCCTTCAAACTTGCAGTATTAGGTACGCCATTCCCCTCACTTAGTTATTCAATAAAGTTTTAATTGAAATGTATATGTATAGACGGATGTTATTGATACTACTTACGCTTATCTACGGTTGTATTGATCCCATTGAATTAGACATCAGTGAAGAATTACGAATACTGGTAGTTGAGGGCTTCATCAGTACCGGACCGGGACCTCACCAGATCAAACTATCGAAAAGCGGCAAATTTGGTGATTTATTGAAATCAGTGATCAAAAACGAAGTGGACGCCGATGTATGGATCAGAGCCAACGATGGAAATGTAACATTTCTGACTGAAGTTAGCCCCGGAACCTATTTTACCCCAGACAATTGGCGAGCAGAATTAAATAAATCATATACGCTGAACATTATAACCGGTGCTGGTACCCAATATACATCATCACCCGAAACTATCGTCCCCGTAGCTCCCATAGATTCTTTAATTCTACAATTTAAAAAAATACCAACTGCTGAACCGGCTATATTCATATCAGGCGTTGAGGTATTTGCCCGCTTCCAGGATCCTCCTGACTCAAGGGACTTCTATATCTGGCGAAACAACGGTACCTATATTACTGAAACTCATCCGGAGTTATTTACAATTCGGCCTTTTTTCGGAGGACCACCAATACCGGCTCCAAAAGATTGCTGTTCTATTTGCTGGATTTTTGAATTCAATGCTGACTTTTCGATCAAAATCCTCGATGACAAAAACAGTAACGGGACTATCAATACTGAACTGGCAGCATTCATACCTGATAATGGGTTAAGGTTCTCTTCTAAGTATATGGCTGTTATCCACCAGCTATCCATTTCAAGTGAAGCCCACGCTTTTTTTGATCTGCTTGAAAAGCAGTTAAGTATCGACGGCGATATTTTTGATCCGCCGCCGGCTACAATCCGTGGAAATATGATCAACCTGGATCGTCAGGATGAAAATGTGATCGGGTATTTTCACGCATCAGATGTGTCCATTGACACCGTATTTATTGAACGCAGTGTTTTAGAAGAATTCCAAAATGCCAGGCAGATAAATGATGACTGTCGGGTACTACGTTTAGCTACGGTTGATAAACCTGATTTCTGGAAATAGGGCGTACGGACATGACCCAATCCTTATTTGTTTTACGTGTAGTGACTTTTACATACCGTTGCCTGACAAGGAGTTCATTAGACATGAATTTATTACGAAACTCAAACCTTCATACTTTCAGTGTCAGGCATTTCCCATCACTTAGTTATTAATAAAGTATGATTGAAATGAAAATGAATAGACGGATACTATTGATAATACTTACGCTTATTTACGGCTGTATTGATCCCATTGAATTAGACATCAGTGAAGAATTACGAATACTGGTAGTAGAGGGCTTCATTAGTACCGGACCGGGACCGCACCGGATCAATTTATCGAAAAGCGCGAAATTTGGTGATATCTTTACTGCAGTGATCAAAAGCGAAGTGGGCGCCGATGTATGGATCAGAGACAACGATGGAAATGTAACATTTCTGACTGAAGTTAGCACCGGAACCTATTTTACCCCAGACGATTGGCGTGCAGAATTAAATAAATCATATACGTTGAACATTATAACCGGCGCTGGCGCCCATTATACATCATCACCCGAAACTGTCGTCCCCGTAGCTCCCATAGATTCTTTAATTCTTCAATTTAAAAAAATACCAACTGTTGATCCGGCTATATTTATATCAGGCGTTGAGGTATTTGCCCGCTTCCAGGATCCTCCTGACTCAAAGGACTTCTATATCTGGCGCAACAACGGCACCTATATTATTGAAACTCATCCGGAGTTATTTACCATTCGGAATATTTTTGATCCTGGAATGCCAATACCGGCTCCAAAAGATTGCTGTTCTATTTGCTGGATTTTTGAATTCAATGCGGACTTTTCGATCAAAATCCTCGATGACAAAAACAGTAACGGGACTATCAATACCGAACTGGCAGCATTCATACCTGATAATGGGTTAAGGTTCTCTTCTAAGTATATGGCTGTTATCCAGCAGCTATCCATTTCAAGTGAAGCCCACGCTTTTTTTGATCTGCTTGAAAAGCAGTTAAGTATCGACGGCGATATTTTTGATCCGCCGCCGGCAACAATCCGTGGAAATTTGATTAACCTGGACAATCCGGAAGAAAATGTGATCGGGTATTTTCACGCATCAGATGTGTCCATTGACACCATATTTATTGAACGAAGTGTTTTAGATGACTTCCAAAATGCCAGGCAGATAAATGATGACTGTCGGGTACTACGTTTAGCTACGGTTGATAAACCTGATTTCTGGGAATGATGAACTAACCGGATGGAGATAGATCATATTAAAATTTTCGCTATCGGCCGGATAGTCTTGAACCTATCTAGTTAATATAGCCTTGTCCAGATAATAGGCCCTGTAAAATGCATGGTCACTCTTAGCAAGCCAAAGAATATCGCCTTGTCGATTGGTAATTGTTAAAATCTTTCTCATTGTGCTGCTAAATAGAAATCTGTCCTCAGCGAACTGGTAAACACTCCCCTGTCTTACCGTAAACAACGAATCCGGCAATTCAATTATCAACGTATTACGAATTGAATCTCCAAACCTGTTGAACATAACTGCTCGTGATGACCTTCTAATATCGGCCATACCGTTGTCAAAAACCATGTAGTCCCCATCTAAATTCCGGTGGATACAATGCGGATGATAAATTTTATCATGCGCTCTTTTAATAGTTTCTGCTCCGTATTTCCATATGATTTCGCCGGATTCGTTATTGATTTTCCAAACCTGATTAAAATCCCTCCACGATATTAAATAATGCCCATCGTCGTCAACGGCAAGCGCATTCGCATGTCCCCAATCATTCTTAAACCGATTGATCTCCGGATATTTCAAAGGATCCATCACCTGTTCAAGGCTCCAGCTCCATAATTTTTGACCGGTCTCGGAAAGCCTAATAATTCCATCTGTTTTTATGGTATCTAATTGCTTTCCACCCAATTCCGATAAATCAATGCGTATTATTTCTTTTGTCAAAGCAAGTATATGATTGTTTCGATCTTTTATGATTTCGTGATGCAAAATCTTGTCAAATCCACCATCACCGTAAGATAATGTTAGCAAGGTGTCTCCATCATATGTAATTTCATGTATATCTTTATTGGTGTACAAGGCGATATAACTCCTGTCATTAGGTGTAAATACTCTTAGTATCGTAGTATCAGAAATTTGATACCAAACAATTTGACCTTCGCTATTGATCATGAATTGCGCACCTGGACTCTCAATTTTCCTTAAAAAAATATATCCGTCAAACGCTTCATCATTATTTACTAATATTTCGAATTTGGGCAAACTCGAAGGTATTTCCAGATCGGCGATTTGTGAATGCTTCGTACAGGAAAAAACTAAACCGAATAAAATCAAATACAACAGTTGTTTGCTCATTACAATATTTGTTGGATGTTGTTAACTGATTTGCAACCACATTCACCTGCACGAATATCGCAAGAATACTTTAATCAAGCCTATTAAACAATTTATAACCAAATCAGTTTCATGTATGCCTCTTCTTGTTTTCCGCACTCTTTAAAAAACACTTTATAGGTTCAGTATAAGTCGATTAATTTAAATATTGGGTAGCCCGGTGCAAATTTTAGGTGTTTTTTTACAAAAAAGAAACGTACTCATAGCCACCTGAAAAACCAGCCAGTGGCAGCCTCGGTCTTTGAGAATTATCCTGTTTTTTTCTTTCTCTTCATTTTTTGAGGCCAAAAAACGAAGCAAAAAAGCCTTTGGAAAATTAATTAACCCACGGCCTGCGCACATCTTGCAACACGGCTGTTGGTCGCGCAAGCTGCCCGCCATTTTCCGGCCTCCCGCCTGGGCGCAGATGCCCCGCTCATACATTTGCTGATACGTTGATGCTTTACTTACCGCGAAAAATCAATACACTTTTGGTAAACCAACAATAGCAACATGCGTAATGCGTAAACAAAACTGTTTCGAAACATCATAATAATTTTCAAGGTGATACCCGCTGATGAAAATTGGAGGTGCAGAGCACCGGTCATCTTTATAGATACTTAACAGATATCAAAATTAGGTGCAGATGCACCGTGATATTTTTGATGTCAAATATTCCTTATCCTGTTATCCGTACTCTTTTAAAACACCTTTTACGTTCAATACAGATTATTTAATACACTTACAGTACCACCAGCTGGTCGTAAGTTAAACCCTGCTATCGTGAGTGGTCCTACTACAGCTACTGATATAATTAAAGCGTTGAATCAAAGGTCTCAGCATCCGCTACAACCAGAGAGTGAATACGGAACAATAATAACTTGCGTGATACGACTTGAGTAAACAAAACTATTTTGGGGCATCAAAAACTAATTTGAGCGTGTCTCAACGATTAAAACATTTGCCTGCACGAATATCACAAGAATACTTTAATCAAGCCTATTAACCTGAAAAATTCACATGAATTTTCCGCCCGAATGGTCCGACGATAAATGTCGGACCCTGACAGAATCGTCATGAGCCGACGAACTCACTCGCGCGCATTTAGCCTCAAGGGAGGCCTATGGCGCCTCGTAGGAATGCCTATGGCATAATGCGTGCGGATTTATTTTCACTGTCATATAAATCAAACGTTATAATTTTTTAATACTAAACCGGAACGCATTACAAATGCGCGCCAGGAATGGGGTGTACCCATACGGAAAACAGAAATCATTTTAATTGAATTACGGACCTTGTTGACAGTCCCATTAAAAAGAGCCGACTCAAATCTTGAGTCGGCTCCTATTTAATTTAGCTAAAATTTAATTCCAGAGACTAATTCGCCTTTTAGAATTAAACCTATTCTACACTATGGCGCCAATGTAAATGGAACTCCACCTGGGAAGGTGATAACAGTAGAACCATTTTCTAACCCTCCTGCATATGTGAAGTTTAGCCAAATGATGGTCCAGTCATTACCACTTATGGAAGACGTAAACGACCAGCTGTCACCATAAGAGTCCGTACCGTCATTTAGGGTAACCGCCCCGCACACCTCTACAAAAGTAAAATCACCTGATGCAGAACAACATCCATAACAAACACCATATGCACCAAAAGACCAATCATCAAACGAATAGACACCAGCACCCAGATCAACTATATCAACCGTACCTGTATTACTGCCACCACACCATAAAGTCGTGGTTACATCGAAGGTGCCAGCTAAGTCAGATGGACATGCAGCCGGTAAAGTAAATGCAAAATGTCCACGGAAGGCAGGTCCTTCAATGGCAGCAGACGAATTGTCTGATCTAAACAC
Organism: Bacteroidota bacterium; assembly: GCA_022571715.1. GTDB lineage: Bacteria > Bacteroidota > Bacteroidia > Cytophagales > Cyclobacteriaceae > SZUA-230. The sequence continues at coordinate 29,051 of JACZXH010000007.1, forward strand.
ATCGCCATTTATCATATGGACCTCGCCATCGATATTAAAATTATCACCCGGATTAAGATCAGCATAAGTGACGCCCACTGCTGCGGCTACTTCACTAGCTACTAAAGTAATATTAGCCAATTCCTGGAATCCATTAGTATTCGTTGAAAAATCAGCTGCCGTGTACGATTTGAATTCAATTCCTGTTACACTATTTGACCCATTGACATCAATATAATCAAGTATCAGGACATATCGTTCAACATCTTTTCCTCCGTTTTCATCAACAAATTCAATGGTATAACCATATTGAGATGCCTGAAAATCTGCTTCAGTTAAGATGTTAACCAATTTATCCCCCGTTTCTGAAAGCAAACGAGGATAGCCTCCATGTCCGGCCGTATCGAAAACTAATATTGGCGCTGAATCCTCATCCTCGCATGAGAATGCAATCAACACGGTACAAGCCAGTAATAAGGCTCTTTTTATTTTATTTATATTTATAAATTTCATTTCAATTAGTGTTTATTTAATCAATACAAATTTTTCATAGGAGACCAAAATACAGGGTCAGATAGCGTTTTTTGCTCCACGTTTGAATTACGATCTACATGATTAGTAGGATAAAAGAAAGAACGTGGAAATGGATCCGAGGATGTACCCGCGGCCGGTTCCAAAGCAGGTTGTAGGTTTGAAGGGAATCCGGTTCTTCTAACCATATTGTAAGCTTCCAGACCATTACCCCATGCAGCTATGTGAAATTCCTTGATCACAACATCCAATCTTGCATTATCATCAGCTGCCGCATCGTACAACGCCAGGACTTCAGAAACATATAAGTCGATAGCATCATCATCCATCCCGAACAAATCCTTAATCGTACCTGTACTACCATCTCGTAATACAACCGTAGCGCTCATCTTAGCTGAGACGAGGCTTTCAAAACTGAGTACTTTGTCCATAGATCCGCGGATACCATCTTCCAACATAGCCCTCGCATTACCACTAGCTCCCATCGAGAGTATTGCTTCTGCCCTCATGAAATCAACATAAAAAGATAACATGTAAGGCTCGATTCCTTCACCTAAGCCGCCTCTTGTTCCCGATTCTCTCGTATCGTCAAAGGTATCATCGTCAAAATCTCCTCCAAAGGGATACAGACCCCAGGAAGTACGAATCGGTCCATCCGGAGGAATACCTGATCCGTTCAGGTGATCTCTTCCTGAATATCCGTCAGTTACAACACAATAAGGCAGCCTGCCGTCAGGATCAACAACAGCCCAGTGACTCAGATTAGTACCTACGGATGCAGCAGGATCGTCTGTATAGTGACAAGAATAAGTGGTTAAATCCTGACCAAACGCATCAGATACCTTTCTATAGAAGTAATAACGTCTTCTTGGGTCAATGATTGTTACGCCTGAAGCATTGACCTTACCTTCCCTTAACGACCACATGAAATAATTAGACAAATAGTTGCCATCACCTGTTTCATAATGGTTGTTATAACGATAATGACGTGAATTCGGATTGCTTCGCTGACTTCCATAATTATATTGAAAATCGTCACTTGCACTCGAGATTATATTACCCCCGGAAACAAGCGAATTAAACGTACCGACATCACCCATATTTAATGCTGCTCGCAATTTAAGCGTATTAGCAGCCTTTATCCATTTATCAGGGTCTCCGCCATAGAAGTTATCAAAAGCAGGGGCGCCGGCATTAGTACCTGTCAATTGTGCTATGGCATCATCTAACAGAGCGATAGCAGCGGCGTAGACATCCTGACCAGGATCAGATTTAGGACTAATAATATCCGTACCTTGTCCAGCTTCTGTATCTGGAACATTCCCGAAAAGATCCACTAAGATCATCATCGTATAAGCCTTCATGATTTTAGCAGATCCGTCATGAATATCAAATGGATTTTCCGCAGCCTCAGAGAGGTCATTTAATGCCTGAACATCCAAGAACAAATCATTATAAGCATTACCCCAAAGTGTGTTAAATGACGTCGGAGTAGTAAATGCAGTGTATGAAAAGCCGGCAGCATGATACATTCTGACAGCACGTCCAGGTATTCTTTCAGAGCTACTGAAAATTTGCTCTAACTCTATTTGAATGTTGTTATATAAGTCATTCAAACTAGCTTTTTCCGGGGTGATAGCATTTGGGTTTGTCTGCAAATCCAAATCTAAATTATCACACGCATTTGTAACCCCCAGCAAAAAAGTAATGATTAATATTTTAGTTATAAATTTCATAATCTTTTTATTAATTGATAAAACAATATCAAAATTTCAACCTCTTTGATTAGAAGGTAAGCGCTAAGTTTATACCATATTTCTTTGCCGTAGGAGCGGTACGGAAGTCGAAACCAAGTCCGTTTCCTACCCCAAGACTCGAAATTTCCGGATCGAAATTTGTTCCGTCAGGAAAGTTTGGAGCACTGTACCAAAGGTTTTCTCCAGATATTGTTAAAGCTGCTGTACCGAAAGGAGTGTTTTCCAATATACTCTTTGGCAATACATAGCTCAACGATACTTGTCTCAAACGGACAACGGTAGCATCAAAAACACCACCTTCATCCGCAAAGAAGTAAGCTCTAAAGAAGGTATCTCCCATGTAAGTTTGGATATCGTTGGGCACATAGATTGGAGTGCCATCTGATTCCACACCCGTTTGCTTAACCGAATTAGGCATGATTATAGGAACTCCACGATCCACATCAGTATCAATCGTGTTACCACGTGCAAGTATAGCCTGAATAGTTGAAGATTGTATATCACCTCCTTGAATCCATTGAAAATGGAATCCAAATGAAACTCCTTTCCATGAAAAGTCGTTGATCCAGTTTGCCCGAAAATCAGGATTTGGGTCTCCAATTACACTAAGTTCACCCGAGCCTATATAGGCACCATCACTACCCACAACGAACTGTCCTTCGAATTGCCCTTCTTCGGCTCTTCTGAAAGCTTCTCCATAAAAAACATTAAAAGGTTCACCCGGTATAGCATAGTTACCCAAATTACTGAACCCAGCAACTTGTACTCGATCGATACCTTCGAATATTTCCGTAACTTCACTTACATTCTTAGTATAATTCAAATTAATATCCCACCTGACTCCTCCAGGAAGCGGAGGTGATATATTCAATCCCAACTCAATTCCCTTGTTATCAATGTTAGCGGCATTTACACCTGTAGATGTATAACCTGTTGACGGATCCAGAGGCAAGTTGATAATTAAGTCTTGCGACTCTTTTTGATACACAGACAGATCTAATCCAATCCTGTTGTCCCAAAATTTTGCTTCAATACCAGCTTCAAATTCAACAAATAACTCATGTTTCAAATTTCGGTTACCCAAGAAATTTGATACGGAGTTGGTATTCAATATGGTTCCTCCACTGGAGACAAATTGGTTCGTCGCAGAATTCAAAACACTTCTTGTGCTGTACGGATCGGGATAGCCGGCAGAAGTTCCATAACCAAATCTTACTTTAAGAAAGTTTAGGGCATTGCTGTTAAAGCCGGAAAAAGCATCCGTCGGTATAAATGATATACTGACAGAAGGGTATAGCACTGAACGGTTCTCTTCTTCGAGTGTTGAAGTCCAGTCATTCCTTGCTTGTAAATTCAAGAACAAATAGTAATTGTAACTAAGTGTTGCAGTCCCAAACACACCTAACGTATTTTCCTCCCTGAGGTCCGAAAACGCAATATGCTCAATGAAATTTTGATGCACAAATAAATCATATACAAATTGTTCCGCACTTAATGTACCAGTTCGATTTCTTACAATCCTTCTCGTGTTAAAACCGACTACACCATTAAGTGTAAATACATCTGACAGTTCAAAGTTATACATCACATCGAATATTTGATCTATCGTATTACTTCGTATGTAGAGTTCCCCATACTCACCGTCCGGTATACGGGCACCACCTTTATTGATATGACGCGTGTTTACCTGATTGTATGTGTCCACACTCAAACGATAAAGCAACGTAAGATTATCAGTTATATCATAGGACAACTCCGTACTGGAAAAAAACCGTCGAATTTTTTCAGATTCTCCTGCATTGTTTAAGGTCCAACGCGGGTTCTGAATAGGAGATCCACGACGGTAATAAACATTAGAACCATCGATTGGTGACTGATAAGGAAGTCCCATCAAATCCATAGAACGCGGGGTGAACAGGATGGCTGCAAAAAGTCCATTACCATCGCCCCCAAATGCAGTTCCCGTAAGCGGTGTCAATCTGTCAGATTCCACAAAGTTGAAAGAAGTCTTTACATTAAGACCATTCTGTAACTTTCCTCTTACACCCAACCCAAAGTTATGCTTATCAAGAAAATTAGAACGTCCACCATCTCTTAGTTCATCTAATTTAGGTGTAAAACCATCTTCTGTCAGGTAACTATATGTTGCACTTAACGAAGAATTTTCACCTAATCTACTTTGTATTGAAACCGATGTATTAGAAGTCAAACCCTTTTGAAAGAAATTTTCAACACTTTGATGTGGCTCGTATGGATATTCGGCACCAATGTATTCCGGAAAATCATCACTATACTGCGTCTGATCATACGGATGCGTAATAAGCACTTGTCCGTTCTTTTCACCTTGATAATCAGAACCGTATGTTTCCGGATTTAAATCGTCGAAAGCAGCCCCCCAGTTTGAGAAGAACCAACCAAATCCACCACTAAATCCATTTCCAAAAGTGTTTTGGTAATCCGGCAAATTAGCCACTTCGGTAACATAAACTCCTTGAGTGAAAGAAATTTCCATTTTCTTTGTTGCACCGGCGCCAGCTTCTCCATTTTTGGTAGTCACTAAAATCACTCCATTTCGACCAGCCTCACCGTACAACACCGTTGCAGAAAGACCTTTCAAAATACTAATAGACGCAATAGAGTTAGGGTCCAAATCCAGGAATCGAGAAGATGCTGTTGCGCTGCCAGTAGTGAAATTTTCATTGGTGTTGTTATCCGTGTTAAAAGGAATACCATCTACTACGAATAGGGGTTGGTTGCTACCTGTAATAGTAGAATAACCACGAATGATAATATTCGTACCGGAACCGGCCAGACCAGAAGTTGAGTTGATAGCTACTCCAGTCGCTTTTCCCCTCAAAATACGCCCAATATCCGAACTTTGACGATTGATTATTTGATCTCTATTAATCGTCTCAACGCCATAGCCCAGGGCTTTCTTCTCTTGCTTGACGCCAAATGCCGTAACCACAACTTCTGTCAACTGAGTAGATTCGGTAGCCAGCGAAATATCAAATACGCTCTGATTACCTACCTCCATCTCCACTGTTGCAAATCCAATGAATGAGAAAACAAGCACGGCACCTGTTTCCGGAACATCAAATTTAAAGTTACCTTCAACGTCGGTAACCGCACCTGAAGTAGTCCCCTTCAGGATCACATTTACACCGGGTAATGATGAACCATCTTCGGCCGTCACTTTACCCGAAACAGTTTTCTCCTGAGCAAACACTACCGAAACGGCTAATGCAACGCTCAGAATAGTTAGTAAAAACTTTCTCATACTGTTAGGTTTAATTTTGGTTAAAAAAAATGATTTGTTACAAATAGCCATCTCGTAACAATACGCAACAAACCACGTTAACTTCAAGTTGCAATAAATAAAATTGCTATTAAAAATAAAAATGTTTTCAATACAATAAGTCACCAGAATTAAAAAAAAAACAATTTTTATGAAATCGTTTTGATTTATCTTGCTATAATACAATTAATTAGTATCATCTGGTTTGTTGAATACTTTTTGTATCCCTGTTTAAATCCGGTAATCATCCTATTTTTCCAGTAATCCCAAATTGATTTTCTGTAAAATTCTTCTTGTTCTTGTAGGTTCGATGTTAAAAAGTGTGTGAAATGAAATGTAGTCTACTTGCGATGAAATAAATCGTATTGATATAATCCTGATCCTTTTGCTATGGTCAGTTGTAAAATGGAGAGGTACAATACCCCTAAATATTTATAAAAAAAATTAATAGATGAATTAAGCACGACCATATTAGTCCACCTGTTCACATCATGCATTTAAAAGAAGCAAATAAATATTTTTCGTTAGGCCGCCCTGCATCATTTCCTGTACTTTGCTTGATTAACTCCGTATAAATTTTCTGATTTGTAGTGCACAGATTTGTCATACACAGAATTGATGTCTGATGTCTAAAGTCTAAAATCTAATGGTTTATGAAATACTACCTCATTGCCGGGGAGCGCTCGGGTGACCTTCATGGATCAAACCTGATCAAAGCGCTTGCGCAGCATGATGGTTCTGCACAATTCAGGGTTTGGGGTGGAGATTATATGAAGGCTGCAGGAGCTGATCTGGTTATCCACTACAGGCATATTGCTTTTATGGGCTTGCTCGAAGTACTAAAAAACCTAAGGATACTAACTAAATACCTGAAGCAGTGCAAATCCGATATTCTGAATTACGATCCCGACGTGGTTATTCTTATTGATTTTGCCGGTTTTAATCTTAAGATTGCTGCATTTGCAAAAAAAAAAACATCCGCGTGTTTTACTACATTTCACCTAAGGTATGGGCATGGAACACTTCAAGGGCATGGAAAATTAAAAAATATGTGGACAGGATGTTTGTGATACTGCCATTTGAAAAAGCATTTTACAAAAAATTTGACTGGGATGTGGATTACGTAGGTAATCCGGTTGCTGACGCAGTGGCTGGCTACCGGATTGACGAAAACTTTCGTAAACAGTACGAAAACTATGATTTACCACTTGTTGCTGTTTTACCAGGTAGCCGCATACAGGAAGTGGCCAAAATGCTGCCTGTGATGCTGGAGGTTATTGCACGGATTCCGGAATATCAGTTCATGATTGCAGGGGTCAGTAGTCTGCCGGCCGAAGTTTATAAAAACATTTATCCTGACAACGTCAACTTACACATTGATAAAACCTATGAAATCTTATCAGTTGCAAAAGCTGCCATCGTTACATCTGGTACTGCTACACTCGAAACGGCACTATGGAATGTGCCGCAGGTAGTTGGTTATAAAACCAGCCGGCTTACCTATGCCATTGGTTTACGTTTGGTGCGTATTACATATTTCAGCCTTGTAAATCTTATTGCCGATGAAAAGGTGGTAACCGAATTGCTTCAGGATGCATGCAATGTTGAAACATTGAGTCACGAAATCAGGCTTTTGACAGAAGATGAAGGCCGGAGAACCCGGGTTTTTGAAGGGTATCGAAAGGTGAAAAACATTCTTGGCAATGAAACTGCTTCGGATAAAACCGCACGGCTTATGATTGCTTACCTGAATAATAAAACCTGACAGGTTTTATTACATCATCCATCATCAAACCTGACAGGTTTCTGGGGTAGTAACGGACAGATTCTTCCCTTCGGTCAGAATGACGGTAAAACACTACTCCACAATCCGGAACTCAATCCTCCGGTTCAGTGCCCTGTTTTCCTCCGTAGTATTTTCAGCCAGTGGTTTTAACAATCCGAAACCCTTGTAAGAAAGCCTTTCATTGTCAATTTCGTTGGCTAACAGATAGTCATAAACTGCTTTTGCCCGTTTCCCGGATAATTCCATGTTATAGGATGATGATCCTGTATTGTCCGTATGACCTTCAATGCGTATGCTGATTTCCGGATTGCCATCAAGAAACTGGATTATTTCGCGAAGTTCGGTCCGCGACCTCGGATCCAGTTCAAACGCATCTACGGCAAAGAAAATATTATTTAAAATCGTTTTCGCGCCAGTAATTACCGGGTCGAGCCAGATATCAATGACAATGGGTTCTCCGGCTTCTTTCTTATCGTAATTAAACCGAAGACTTTTATACAAATAACCTTGCCTGGTCACATAAAGACCATATTCCGCACCCTCGGTCAGTACCATCAGGTAATTTCCAGTGAGGGAGTCGGAACTTACAACCAATAACTTTTCATCATTCAACAGGTTAATGAGTTCCACTGTTGCTTCCATTGGACTTTTTGTGGCAGCATCATATACGATGCCTTTTACAAATGTACTTTTATAAATAATCCGCAATGTTTCGGGGATATCAATTTCATAAATCAGGCTTCTTTTCTGATTATTATTATCTACCAGTTCCTTCGAATAATATCCCTTGCTTCCATCGGCAGTAATGAAAAGTGATACTTCATCCTTACCCGTATTTAACGGATATCCCATATTAACCGGAGTGCTCCACTGTGAGATCCGGTCCGAGAAATAAATATCGAATCCTCCCATTCCGATATGTCCTTTCGAAGCAAAATACAGCCGCTGACCATTGGGGTGAATAAACGGGGATACTTCATCTTCGGGTGTATTTACTACATCCCCTGCATTTTCCGCCTTCGTCCAATTTCCATTTGCGCCTTTCCTGCTCACCCAGATATCTCTTTTGCCAAAACCGCCATCCCTGTCAGAAACAAAATACAATGTGCGGCCATCGGCGCTCAGCGAAGGCTGTGATTCCCAGGCTCCGGTATTGATGCCCGGCCCCAGGTTTTCGGGTGGTGACCATTCACTTCCTGATTTTATGCTTACAAACAGGTCGCAGCCTCCATACCCCTGCCTGCCATAGCATGAAGTAAATATGAGCATACGCCCGTCTGCGGAGATGCTGCATGTTCCTTCATTGAAAACGGTATTAATATGGTCTGATAAGGAAACAGGCACCTGCCAGTCTCCATCAGCGCTTTTGTGACTTACGTACAAATCCTCATCCTGTGATGGATCAATACCCAGACGCCGGGTAAAAATCATACTTTGCTGATCTACAGGCATCACCGGAAAATACTGAAGCGCAAACCTATTTAATGCACCTCCTACAGGTCGGGGATTAAATTCAAGCGGAGCATCCATAGAGGAAATTGCAAATGCAGCACTTTTATATCTCATTTTTACATCCGTTTTCCTACGGCTGTTCGCTTTATTCAACTCAAGATAGGTTGCAAATGCTTCTTTACTTTTCTGGTACTCACCAGTTTCAAAATATAACTCACCAATGTAATAATGAAGATAGGAATGCCCTGGGGACTCCCCTGCAATCGATATGGCTTTTTCCCAGTTACTGCGTGCCCGCAACGTGTCACCAAGCCTATAGTTGGAATTTCCAAGCCTGAAATATGCTTCGATAAATTCATTATCCTTTTTAATTGCTTTTTGCAGGTAACTCACGGCCGATCTGTAATCTTTCCGTAAATAATAAAAGTCAGCCTGTTCGTATAATTCTGCCGCCTTTTTTGATTTGGTTGAAAGATTGTTATACATCGTTCTCTGGCATGCACAGGTTAGTGCAGATAACAAGATAATGCTAAGCGAGCATGCTAATCTGAGCATTGGCTGGATTTGACTTTAAATAAATGTCATGGAATATCCATAAACTTATGGGTTTGTAAACTGATTTCCCAGGAGGGATGTGCTTTTATGTATTTTACAATTTCGGGCATCATTATAGGCATTTTACCCCACTCAGGCTGCAAATACAACCTGCAATTTTTTCTTACCCGATGTACAAATGATGCGGCCCACGCAAAATCATTTTTGTTGTAAATGATTACTTTAAGCTCATCAGCTTCTGGCATTAATTCATCGAGGGGGGCTTTGTTTTTTTTTGGTGAAAGGCAAACCCAGTCCCATGTTCCTGAAAACGGATAGGCCCCTGAGGTCTCCAGGTTAACAGCAAACCCGGCTTTCCTGAGCTGTTGTGTAAGCAACGAAAGATCATACATCAGGGGTTCTCCACCGGTTATCACCACAAGCTTTGAGGCGTGGTTTAAAGCCATTTCAACCAATTGTTCGGATGTATAACGTGGATATCCTTCCGTATTCCAGGATGCTTTCACATCGCACCAGTGGCATCCCACATCACAACCCGCCAACCGGATGAAAAAGGCCGCCTTCCCCTGATGAAAGCCTTCGCCCTGAACGGAATAAAATGCTTCCATCACCGGAAGCGGTTCAGCATGTACAGACAATCCTTTAAACATTAGAGTTGGTGTGTTCGCTTATATGCATCGAGAGTGTTCAACAACAAAGAGGCAATGGTCATAGGACCGACACCTCCTGGCACAGGCGTGATGTAACTGCACTTATCCGATACATTTTCAAAGTCCACATCCCCTTTAATCACATATCCCCGCTGTACTGACGAATCAGGTATACGGTTAATTCCCACATCTACAATTACCACGCCGTCTTTAACCATATCACGCTTGATCAAATTAGGTTTGCCTACTGCCACGATTAATATATCGGCCTGGAGGGTATGAAATGCAAGGTCTTTTGTATAAATATGGCAAACGGTTACCGTGGCTTTGCCAGGGCCGGCAAGCAATAAACTCACCGGCGATCCAACAATATGGCTGTTACCAACTACCACGCAATGCTTCCCCCGGGTCTCAATATCATACCGTGTCATCAACTCCATAATTCCTCTGGGTGTTGCCGGCAGCAGGCTTGGATGAGGCAATCCCATCTTGCCGAAATTTGCTGGTGTAAAGCCGTCAACATCCTTTTTAGGATCAATAAGGTCCGTCACTATCTCCACAGAGATATGATCGGGTAAGGGCAACTGTACAATATACCCGTCAAGTCTGGGATCATTATTGAATGCGGCTACTTTTTCCAGAATCGTTTCCTGCGATACGGTGGTGTCAAATGTTGCTAATGTATCTTTGAACCCAACACGTTTACAGGCTTTGAATTTGCTTTTCACGTAGGTGTTACTGGCTGTGTCATCACCCACCAGAATGGCTGCCAGATGAGGAGGTCTCCCAACCACAGGCAAGAGTTTCCGGGTTTCTTCCCCAATCTCAACTTCTATTTCACGGGATGTCTTCTTGCCATCAAGAATTACAAATTGTTGCACTTCTTTGTCATTCATGGTGGTTTGTTTTTTAAAAAATGGTATTTATTGTTTGACAGCATTTGGGTAATATTAATGTAAATAAATAAACTTTTAATGCCCGGGACAGAAATGCAATAGGTCCTTCAAATTAAAATTACTAAACATGTTCTACACCTGTGACAAAATTCAATCGTTTGTATTTACAACATGCTTACACATATAATTTACCCGGCTACGTATCCAGTTGCAAAACCGCCATAAACGCTTCCTGCGGTATTTCCACATTCCCTACCTGCCGCATTCTTTTCTTACCCTTTTTTTGCTTCTCGAGCAACTTTCGCTTTCGAGTTATATCACCGCCATAACATTTTGCAATTACATTTTTCCGGAGTGCTTTGACCGATTCGCGGGCAATTACTTTGGTGCCGATCGATGCCTGTATGGCTATATCAAACATTTGCCTTGGCAATAACTTTCTTAATTTTTCACAAAGTTTCTTACCCCATTCATACGCTTTATCGCGATGCATTATGGCCGACAGGGCATCCACTTTTTCTCCGTTAAGCATGATATCGAGCTTTACCATGTTTGACTTCCGGTAATCGATCATTTCATAATCGAGCGAGGCATACCCACGGCTGATGGTTTTGAGTTTATCATAGAAATCAAAAACAATTTCGGAGAGTGGCAACTCAAACGTAAGCTCCACCCGATCGGAAGTTAGATACATTTGATTTCTGACAATCCCTCTTTTGTCAATGCAAAGGGTAATTATAGGACCGATATATTCCGATTTTGTGATGATCTGTGCCCGGATAAAAGGCTCTTCCATATGCGAAATGGTATTGGGTTCGGGCATTTCGGATGGGGCATTTATATCCCTGATGCGGCCATCGGTACTAACTGCATGAAACTTTACAGAGGGTACGGTGGTAATCACGGTCATACCAAACTCCCTTTCCAGCCTTTCCTGCACAATATCCATATGCAGCATACCCAGAAAACCACACCTGAAGCCAAATCCAAGCGCCACCGACGTTTCGGGCTCCCACACGAGTGAAGCATCGTTTAGCTGTAGTTTTTCCATCGAATTCCGTAGCTCTTCATATTCGTTGGTTTCAACGGGATAAATACCTGCAAACACCATAGGTTTTACATCCTCGAAACCTTTGACAGCTTCACCGCATGGATTATCCGCGTTGGTAATCGTATCACCGACCTTGACTTCACTGGCTATTTTGATACCGGAAATCAGGTAACCTACATTGCCCACACTAATCGTGTTCTTTGGCTCCTGTTTTAACTTAAGCACCCCTATTTCATCTGCATGATAGGTTTTGCCCGTATTCACGAATTTCACCAGAGCTCCTTTGCGAATCGACCCGTTGAAAACGCGGAAATACACTTCAATGCCCCGGTATGAGTTGAATACGGAGTCGAATATCATTGCCTGAAGGGGAGCATCCAGATTACCTTTTGGAGCAGGAATACGCTTCACAATAGCCTCGAGTATATTATCAATGCCTATTCCTTCCTTTGCACTTGCCCTGAGCACATCCTCCTGCGGACATCCTATCAGGTCAACAATCTGGTCTGTCACTTCTTCAGGCATAGCCCCCGGCAGATCTATTTTATTCAATACCGGTATTATTTCCAGATCGTTTTCAATGGCCAGGTACAGGTTTGAAATAGTCTGGGCTTCTATACCCTGCGATGCATCCACAATCAACAATGCCCCTTCACAAGCTGCAATCGACCTCGAAACTTCATACGAAAAGTCAACATGACCGGGTGTATCAATCAGATTCAGAATGTACTCTTCTCCGTTATTAGAATATGACATCTGAATGGCATGGCTTTTAATGGTTATTCCACGTTCCCGCTCAAGGTCCATATCGTCCAGTAATTGATCCTGCATTTCACGTTCGGATACCGTTCCCGTAAATTGAAGCAGACGGTCAGCCAGTGTACTCTTGCCATGATCAATATGGGCTATGATGCAAAAATTCCGGATATTCTTCATTCTGTAAATCTACAATTCGGATCGTACGGTTTTTGAAAGTGCAAAAGTAGTGATTGTTGCCTTCAAATAAGCAGATGTTTTGGAATCAGCCTGAAGGATTTTCTTATTCCTGTTAAATCTTATTTTATAACTGTCAAACGGCCCAGATAATGATCCGTTTCATCCTCATACAAAACCTGAAGCTCCCAGCCTTTCTTTTCAGCTATGTTCTTCATCTGTTCCTGATCAACATAAAGCCATTTAAACCATGCCCCCCATTTATCACCATACTGGTACCTGTATTCGATCTCCCCATAGTACGAGGCACCCGTCAGCAGATTATCTTTACGGATATAGGCCACATTGCTTGAATCAAAAAGAATCATCCCTTCCGGACTCAATAAATTACGGCTGTGGTCCAGTAGTTTTTCCAGGCCCTTCAGATTTCCGGGTATCCCGATGCCGTTCATCATAAACAACAGTGTATCGAATTTTCGAGTAGTTCGATAATAAAAAAAATCTGCATTGACAATCTTTTTTACGCCTAGCTTTTGCATAATTTCACATTCAATTTTTGATAGCTCGAGGGCCGTAACATTCTTTTCAATATCCTGGAGATAGATTGTATGTGACCCCGTACCTGCGCCTACATCGAGTATCCTACCACGGCAATTACTGAGTGCGAACACTTCAATGTCTGGCATTCCAGAGATATCTCTGAAGTAAACGTCCGGTGACATCAGGTCAGGCTCGCCAAATTTATTATGAATCCATAATTCCGGGCATCCCTGCTTTCCTTCAAAATAATCGAGAAGGGCAATTTCAAGTATTTCAGCTGGATTATTCACTTTGTTTTAAATCGGCCACACACCGGAATCCTAATGTAGCATTTCTTTCAAATCCTTCAGAAACATGGAGCAATATCTGCCGGTGCTGCAACGGTTGGGGACCACCCTTTACATACCACAAACTAGATGTGGGCTTAAAATAGCTTCCTCCTTTGAGTATAGTGAAGGTATAGGATCCGCTTTCGTACGTATCGTTGGTAAGCTGCCATATACTTCCGGTAAGGTCCTGAATCCCGTAGGGGTTGGCTGCATGCGGATACGCACCGACAGGTTCCGGTCTGCCATTGCCTGGGTTGCACATCAGGGAGTCATATTCCATCCCCCAGGGCCAGTTGAAATGAGCCGTTGTTTGCGCTGCATACTGCCACTCTATCTCTGTGGGTAATCGTTTTCCAGCCCAGTGCGCATACGCATGGGCATCCTCCTGTGAAACATGCACAACCGGGTAGTTTTCCTGTCCTTCGGGTGGTATTCCATTATTCCAGTGTTTTAAAAAACCCGAACCGTCTTTAGGTTTATAACCCGATTTTTTCAGAAATATTTCGTACTGGGCGTTCGTAACCGGAAAAATATCTATTAAATAACTATTAAGTTTTATAATCTCAGGGCCGTTGTATTCCGGATAATAAATAAAAGAACCTCCATCTTTAAAAACCGGTTTGAAATCACCTGCTGGAACCTTCACCATGCCTTTCGGAGGGTTTTTGTGAATACGCCCTGGCGTCACCGAACTTATTAGTTTGGGAGTTCCCGGTTTTATAAATAAAACTTCCTCGTCAAGAAGCAGGTCATTTTCAAAAAGCTGCACAACAATTTTACGTTCATACCTGGTTATATCAACGTTTCCACCTGTAATTATAACCGGTGTTTTTTCATAATCAGGCTCTCCATACCAAACTTTTAATTGTCCGTTACTTGCGCGAACTTTTATTTTTGATCCGAGTATTTCCGTATCGATCAGATCCGGTAACCTGACAATGCATCCCACTTCTCCCTCACTATTACTACCCAGGTATTCACGGGTAAATGCAGGAATTGAAACCAGTGCAAAAACCCTCCCTTCAAGCGTATCTGTTGTTACTTCCTCATGATTCCAAAGATCAATAAAATGTGTGTCAGGTGCAGGTTCTACCTCCATCAGCGGCCCGTAAAATCCTTCCGGCACAAGGCTGAAAATGGTGTAAACAAGCTTTTCCTTTCCGGGCCATTTGTTTACATATATACTATCAACGGTTGTCGTAATTACAGGCGTCCAGTCATTTGAAATGAAATTTGTGTGGTTTTCCCGTAAAATTCTAGTGGTCCTTCCCAGAAAACGATAATCGTTTTCAATCCACCCGGGCTGCCCGGGACGGAACATGTTTATTTCCGTACCGTACCCGTTGAAGAATGCGAGTGCATACTCTCTACGAATGGGTTCATGAGTTAACTCAGCTACCCTGAAAATTGCAAAGTCAGGACGGATAAATTTGTTCAGGTTAAGTATAGGCGGATAATAAAGCGCGTTATGTACTCTGCCGGCTATGATGCCTGGCATATCTTTGGGTATGGCCATGCCTTCCGAATACATAATAACCCCCTTCTTCACTTCATCGGCAACATCCTGCAGTTCCTTGCTAGAACTTCCACGTGTGTCAAGCACCACCCCATCGGCATCGGTTTTACGTATTAACTCCGCCATACCCTTGAGATGATCTTCCTTCCTCGTGCTTTCATCCCAGGGATTGTAAGCAATAAAGAGTTTTACGCCTTCATTTTTGAGCTGCTGGGACAGCTGTTTCAATGCCGGTAATCCACCCGGAAGACCCTGGTACAGATCCCACTGGTTACGCTGGTCAAGTCCGAGTGTAGGCCAGGTCGGCCATATACCAATCACATCGTCCCCGCCGTACCATTTTTTACCTCTCCGGATGAAGTCCACTACCTGATACTCCCCGGCATCATAAAAGTGATGATCCCATGCCATCATCATGTGTATGATATACGCACGTTTTATCCACTGAAAGTCCTGCCTTTTGTAAATTGAGTCATCAAAATTTTCCAGATCATATAAATAACGTTCTTGAAATACCCGCTTCAACCCGTCCTGCCATTCCCCTCTAAAAAATTCAGCGTAAAGAGTATATTCAACTTCCCCATTAAGATATAAGATTGTTTCAAACCTTTTTCTTTCTGCATTCTCCCATTTGGTCCTTCGCGCAAGTGCACAAATTTGTATATTGTCAAATGCATAAGAGGCAAAACCAAGTTCCCAGGCGTTATCGGGAACGATCACGGACAAAGGAGCTTTCCCGGGCAAAAATAATTTAGTTTTGGAAAGCCACTCATTGCCCCTGCCAGTGATATAAACTTGTCCTCCCGGTTCACCGAAGGGAACAATGTTGGACAGTTTTAGGGTGTCATTCGTTATATTTTTGATTATAACCAGGGCGCTCCAGGCATACGGATGCTTCTTCCTTATGAATTCGAGCCTGACTTTTTTTCCGAGGTAGAAATAAATTCCATCTTCCGTCATTTCAGAAGTGGTGTAATTGACATCATTGATATCAAATGACAGAAGCGGACGTGTTCCAGCCAAGAGATATTTGGCACCCGTTTTATCCGAGGCTCCTGCAATTTTTAAACCGTGTGTATTGTCAATTAATAACGCATCAATTTTTTGGCTGCATAAAGCGCTGCAGAGAAATAAAACAATTATAGTAAAACCAAATTTCATACATTTGATGCAACTTGATAGCGGAAATTACATCAGCAAATCAGAAAACCAAAACAACAGACCTTCAAATAATGGAAAAATACGAGATCACAAACCTTAATAAGATAAAGCGAATTCCGGAACGTGGACATTATGACAAAAATACCTTATATAATATCCTTGATGACGGGTTTTTATGTCATTTAGGATTTACAGTTGATAATCAAGTGTTTGTAATCCCCACACTGTACGGGCGAAATGGAAATACGGTTTACATTCACGGTGCCAGCACCAGCAGGCTACTAAAAAACCTTCAAAAGGGAATACAAGTATGCCTGAATGTCACGCATTTAGACGGACTGGTGCTTGCCCGGTCGGCCTTTCATCATTCTATGAATTACCGGTCAGCAGTGGTATTCGGATCAGCAACAATCATACCTGATGGTGAAAAAGAGACCGCGCTGCGTGTAATATCTGAAAATATCATTCAAGGCCGCTGGGAGGAAGTGCGCAAACCCAATGCGAAAGAACTCAAAGCCACTACGGTGCTTGCATTGGAAATAAAGCAGGCTTCGTGTAAAATTCGCACCGGCCCTCCATTGGATGAGAATCCGGACTATGAACTGAACGTTTGGGCAGGAACTGTCCCCATGCAAATCCGATATAGTCCTCCTGTAACTGATGAATTATTGAAAGAAGGAATACCGCTATCGCAGAGCGTACATAAATTTGCGAATATAAATCAAGGTCAGCCAAAGCCCTAAAAGCCTCTGAACCATATTCAGGAATGGCCCGGTAATTGAAGATGGAAACCATAGAATGTATCCAATCTGTTTCTATAAGTTTTTGACATTCTTAGAATTTTTCATAATTTTAACAGTCGTTCAAAATCTACATGATATCATGAAAAAAATCATCACTTTCCTTATGTTAATTGTCTTCATTCCATTTGCCGTTGCCCAGGAAGTTATTGTAAGCGGAAAGATGGACAATCTGCTACCTGTGGACCCACTCATACGCATCGGGCAACTTGAAAATGGTCTTACCTACTACATCCGAAAAAACAAAAAGCCGGAAAAGCGAGTGGAAATGCGTCTTGTGGTGAACGTGGGGTCTATGATGGAAGATGATGACCAGCTCGGTATTTCCCATTTTGTAGAACACATGGCCTTTAACGGAACAAAGAATTTTGAAAAAAATGAAATTGTCAGTTACCTGCAGTCTATCGGAGTGCAATTTGGGGCCGATTTAAATGCTTATACCACTTTTGACGAAACAGTATACATACTCCCCATACCGACAGATGACGAAGAAATTCTTAAGCAGGGGCTACAAATACTGGAAGACTGGGCGCACAATGTGACCTTTAGCGACGAAGAAATCGACAAAGAGCGGGGCGTGGTCATTGAAGAGTGGCGGCTAGGACGCGGCGCTGACCAACGTATGCGCGATGAATATTTTCCGGTATTATTCAAAGATTCACGCTACGCCGAACGCCTGCCGATAGGTAAAAAGGAAATCATTGAAAATGCCACCTACGAGACCATCCGAAGGTATTACCACGACTGGTACCGTCCGGATTTGATGTCCGTTATCGCTGTCGGTGATATTGACGTTGATCAAATGGAAGCCATGATCAAAGCGCATTTTTCCAACTTAATTAACCCCGTGAACGAACGTCCGCGTAAATCCTATCCCGTTCCTGATCATGATGAATTCTTAATCGCTATCGCGAGTGACAAAGAAGCTTCATTTACGATTGTACGCCTGAACTACAAGACGGATAACGTTGAAACCAAAACCTTTTCCGATTTCCGCAGAGATGGCATTTATCAATTATATAACGGTATGCTGAATGAACGCCTGAATGAGCTTAAGCAATCCGCAGATCCTCCCTTTATATTTGCAAGTACTGGTTTTGGAAGCATGGTCCGCACTAAGAGCAGTTATTCCTCTTTTGCCGTGGTTGGGGCTGATGGGATTGAAAAAGGACTTAAAGCCATTATCACTGAAAATGAACGGGTACGTAAATACGGCTTTACAGAGGCCGAACTTGACCGCTATAAAAAGAAAATGCTCAACAATTATGACCAAGCCTATAAAGAAAGTGATAAAACGGAGTCGGGTATTTACGCCCGGGAATACATCCGGAGTTTTCTTACTCAAGAGCCTATACCCGGGATAAAATTTGAGTATGAATTTTATAAAGAAGTGCTACCGGGTATCCGGCTTGAAGAAGTAAATGCGCTTGCTCAGCAGTGGATCAAAGATAAAAACCGGGTATTGGTGGTAACTGCCCCTGAAAAAGAAGGAATAACCCTGCCTGCTGAAGCGGATATCCGGAAAATGCTGGATGAAGCCGATAAGATTGAAATCGAAGCCTATCATGAGGATGAGCTCGCGACAGAATTAATAGCTGATCTTCCTACGCCAGGTAAGGTAATAGCAACGAAAACATTTGACATTACAAATGTGACTGAACTCACCCTTTCAAATGGTGTGAAAGTAGTGCTTAAGCCCACGGATTTTAAAAATGATGAAATACTAATGGCGGCTTCCAGCCCAGGAGGAAGTTCACTATATTCCGACGAGGACTATATGTCGGCCTCAAACGCAGCATCCATCATCAACGAAAGTGGTGTAAGTGACTTCTCCTCTATAGATCTGAAAAAAATGCTTGCGGGCAAAACGGTTCGCATATCACCCTATATCGGAAGTCTTTCAGAAGGATTTAATGGAAATGCCGCTCCTAAAGATTTTGAAAGCATGCTACAGCTCATCCATCTTTATTTTACAACTCCTCGTAAAGATGAAGATGCCTTCAAGTCAAAGATATCAAAAGACAAGATGTTATATCAAAACCTGATGTCAAATCCGCAATTTTATTTCCAGGATCAGGTTCAGAAAATTATGTCCCGGAACAACCCGCGTGGAGGGGGCTTCCCTACGGCAGAAGACCTGGATAAAATTGATTTTGAACGTTCCTACGCCATCTATAGAGACCGGTTTGCTGACGCCAGCGATTTTCATTTTGTATTTGTCGGAAATTTTGACATTGATGAAATTACACCGAAACTGGAGTTATACCTGGGAAGTCTGCCTACTCTAAACCGAAACGAAAGCTGGAAAGACCTGGGAATACGACCACCGGAAGGTTTAGTGGATAAAATTATTTTCAGGGGAACTGACCCCAAAAGCCAGGTAGTAATCAATTTCACCGGTGAAAAGCCTTATGATAAAAAATCGAATTATGATATCAGTTCGCTTGGAGAATTATTAACCATTAAGCTTGTGGAAATCCTTCGCGAGGAAAAAAGCGGGGTATATGGTGTTGGGGCGTCAGGAAGGTCATCAAAACGACCTTACGAATCCTATACATTCAGGATTTCTTTCCCCTGTGCTCCTGAAAATGTAGATGATCTGGTGTTGGCTACATTTGAGGAAATAAATAACATCAGGGAAAACGGGGTCTCTGATGAGGATCTGAAGAAAATAAAGGAAACGCAGCGTCGCCATCGTGAAGAAAACCTGAAAAAAAACCGGTACTGGGTAAACCAGCTCAATGCTTATTACAATCACAATACAGACCTGGATTCCTTTTACGAGCGGGAAAAGTTGGTGGAAGCATTAACATCTGAGGATATAATAGCCGCTGTGAATAAGTACCTGAATATGAATGAGTACATAAAAGTGGTATTGATGCCCGAACAGTAGCTGTATTTCCACTTTCAGGATTTTGATCATTATGAAAGTAAAGGGGTGCTATCCCACCTGTCAGGAAGAAGAGATCCTCCAATACTGGCTCAGTGATAGGCACTGGGGCTTGTTCCTTGAAGTGGATAAGATAATATAAACTATATTTTATGGAATTGATTGTGATGATATCATCCTTAAGCTGTTAATTGATCAGAAAGCTGTCGAACTCTTTAATGGAAGCAAAGTCTATCTTAAAAATGACATGACTTTCCTGATTGCTCAAAGAAGGAAAAAAGAATTTACTGATACACTGAAGCAGCGCTATTTTACAATTTAAAATCAGTTATATACATTTATATTTACTCACAATCTCATGAAATCCCCATACCCTATCTATTCTGTATTAATCTTACTTGTTCTTAATACTTTGCCTGCTCGGCAGTCATACAGTCAATCAATAGATTTTACCCTTCAATCTATAGACTCTACCCTGGCGAAGTTTGAGAGGTACCATCAACAAACACCCCTTGAGAAAGCTTACCTCCACACGGACAAAGAAGTATATACCCAGGGGGAGACGCTTTGGTTCAGCGCATACCTAGTGGATGCCTCATCTCACATCCCCAGCAGCCTCAGCACTTTGCTGTATGCAGATTTGATCAACCCTGAAAATGAAGCGATTTCCACCCTTTCTATAAAATTAGAGGAAGGTACCGGCGCAGGTGAGTTTTTCCTTGATGACTCCCTGGCTGAAGGGACATACACCCTGAGGGCATACACAAACTACATGCGAAACTTTGATGCAGATTACTTTTTCTCAAAACCCATCAAACTACTAAAGTTTAACCGGGATAACATCCGGGAAGATCCCAGCAGATCCTATCCGGCCATCGATTTTCAGTTGTTCCCGGAAGGCGGGCAGTTGATCAACGGGATGGTAAACAATGTAGCCTTTCGCATTATCAATGAAAAAGGCTATGGGATGGACATAGCAGCCAAAATAGTGAATGATAAAGGTAAGGAAACCGGACAGTTTACGACCCAGCACCTGGGCATGGGGGTATTCCGGTTTTACCCGAAAGAAGGTGAGCGTTACTTTGCCAAATACGAAATGAACGGCGTATCATCATCTGTACAGTTCCCAATGGCCAAATCCGAAGGTTATCAATTATCTGTACGACAAAATGCTGCTAAAACCTATGTGACCGTGAAGGCTACCAAGGGTCTTTCCTTTAATGATTGCTTTGTGCTGGCCCATGTCCGGGGAAGAGTGGTTTCGGTGTTCAGGGCAAAGCCTGGAATCCAGTTTATTTACCATGTTATCAACAATGAGCAACTGCCCTCCGGGATCATTCACTTTACAGTATTTAAATCCGGTGAGCCGATATTAGAGCGGTTAGCCTATATTGACAATCCTTCAGAACGACCAATACTTACGCCAACGCTAAAAAATAAAAACCTCAAACGAAGGGAAAAGGTATATTTCGATCTGAATTTAAAGTCTGCAGATTCTCTTTTACTCTCAGCCAATTTGTCTGTCAGTGTATTAAAAGCAGCAGATGAGGTAAATAAAATAGACATTGAAAATTTCCTGTTGCTCACTTCTGACCTGAAGGGTACTATAGAACACCCTGAATATTATACAGACAGGAACAACCCTGACCGGTTAAAATCCCTTGACCTCCTGATGCTCACCCATGGATGGCGAAAGTTCAGTTGGCAAGATATACTCGCTGATAGTTTACCCCCTATTTCATATTATCCAGAAAAAGGGTTCACAATAGAAGGGCAGGTGGTAAAATACATCAACCGGAAGAAAGGCCGGCCTACCAGGGTAGCGTTATCGTTTCTTGAGAATATGGATTTTCAACAGGAATCCGAAACACAGCCTGATGGCACCTTCTGGTTCGATGGGCTACAAATCGAAGATACTGTTACTGCGATAGTACGTACGCTGGAAATGGATCAGAAGAAATTGAAGAAGAAGATGGAAGGGAAAGAAGTAAGGGATAAGGGTACTTACATCGTATTGCACAATAAAAAGAGTCCGGTTACATCTTCCAATATCCTGGAGCCTTTTGAGGAAAAGGAAAGATATCGAAACTACCTGGATGACGCACTCGACGTAATGCAGATAGCTGCAGCTTACGATGAAAAATTAATAATCCTGGAGGAGATTGTAGTTAAGGGAAAGCGCCATGTCTCCAATCGACCGTATCAGCGACAAAATATGTTATACCGTAATCCGGGCAAGCGTGTCATTATGGATTCTATACCTGGTTCAGAGAGGTACACAAATATCTTCCAACTAATCCAGGGCAGAGTGGCTGGGGTTACAATTACTGGCACTTATCCCAATAAATCTGCTACCATCAGGGGCAGAGAGGCACTATTCCTTCTTGACGGTTCGCCTGTGAACGGTACACTGGTGAATTCCATTGACCCCCGGACCATAGAATTCATTGACGTACTTACAGGTTTGACGACAGCTGCAATATATGGTACATCCAATGGTGTGATAGCACTCTATACGTATCAGGGCCCCAGAGGAGGTTTGGATCCTGACCGGATGGGTTTTCAAGCATTTCGACATCCTGGATTTTATCCGGCCAGGGAGTTTTACGTCCCAAAATATGACCTGATGAGTGCTGATGAAAAAATTCGACCTGACTACAGGACAACTCAATATTGGAACCCAAAGGTTAAGGTTTCCGACGGAAAAGCTTCTTTTAATTATTACACTTCGGACAACAGAGGTGACTTTATATTATACCTGGAAGGTATCACTATGGATGGGAAAATTGTAAAGGATCAATTGAAGTTTAGTGTAGATTGAGTGGTCTCTTTTCACCGTGAACCTTTTAAGAGAAACGTCACCCTGAGGTCCTCTATGGGTACAAAGTACCAAATGTCCTGGCTTCTGGTGTCTTACCGTTTCATGGCATGTCCTGCAAATATTCAGGGAACAATGGCAAATATCCGTACCTGCCCGCCCGATCCGCCTTCCAGTTTGATAGGAGCTACAATCAGAAAAGCTCCCACTGAGGGAAGGAGGTTTAAATCAGCTACATTTTCAAGATTGTATTTTCCTGCACCGTTTACAATATCGTGTGCAGGAAATCCGTCCGCAGCGCCGGCATCCACGCTCAGATTATCAATGCCAATCCCTTTGATGTTCCGGGCGGCTATCAGAAACCGTGCGGCTTCTTCTGAAAATCCTGGGAAATGCATCACACTGTCTTCATCCATATTTCGGTAGGCTTTCATATCGTTCCACTTTTCACCCCAACCCGTTTGCATCAGTACGATTGCTCCTTCGGGTATTTTCCCGTATTCAGATTCCCAGTCTTCAAGGTCTTGCCGGGACAGCGTATAATCCGGATTTTCTGTGCACTTTACAACCACATTTACTACCACGGCCGGACCAAACAAATCGGATATTGCCAGCTTATGTACTGATGGTTGCCCATCTGCAAAATGGACCGGAGCGTCCAGGTGAGTACCAAAATGCTCCGGAATACGATACGCTCCCATGGCCGGGGCGCCACTCTTATGCGCTGCCAATGTGTCGTAAATAAAAGGGCTGGTATCGGAACCCGGCCAGTACGGATTCTTTTGATTCAGGGTATGCGTCAGGTCAATTATCGTGAGATTGCCTGAAAACAATTGATCAAACCGGTCCTTATTTTTATTTTTAGTTTGTACACATGCGCTTAAAACAAACAAACTTAACAGCATAAAATATATATTGTTTTTCATATTAATTCATAAAGTTGATTTATTCACCACTATCCACAGGAACAGAAATATGGTTTCCGAAAAACAATGCATTCAGGAAGAGCCTGTTGGTACCATACCACGAACCCCTGAAATTGGGATTGTCAGCAAACAATACCGCCCTGCCCCTGCCCATCGGGCTTACAATCAGCGAGGCCGACGGGATCAGGAAATCGTTCAGGTTTTTCTTTGTTATAAATCCGTCTATATGTGGGTTCGAGGTGTACCGCGCTACCGTAGCATACGCATTTTTGCTTGGTGCGATCCATACGGTGCTGTTCCGGTACACCGGCAGGCGGTTGTTGCGATATCCGAATGCCAGCGGATGGGTAATATCCAGATCAACCTCAAAAATAGCACCTCCAACCCTGCTTTTCCCGATATTTACCTGTGCGTCCACATAAGGAAGCCGCTTTACAGGTTCATCTTTTTTATCCGAATCCTTTTTGTCCGTATCCTTTTTGTCGGTATCCTTTTTGTCTTTGTTTTTATTTCCTTTTTCGATCAGTGATTCTTTTACCAGTTTTTTTTTGATCGCCCACGAAGAAGCTGTTCTTATGGTAATCAGGGTATTTCCAGTAGCCGCCCATGCACTTATTTTCTGTCTTTTGGCAGAATCAAGTTGGTTGTAACTGCCCGACACCATCACCATTACATTGTATTTGCTCAGGTCAATCCGGTTAAAGTTACGGAGCTGAACTTTGGTAATCGGCATGTCAACCCGCCTGTCAAGCAGATGCCATACCTCTCCTGCTTCGTACGACGACACCCCATCGCCTACAAACATCAAAGCCTCAGGCTTCTGAACGGTCATGAAATAGCGACTGCCCAGATCAATTCCTTTGTTGCTATACCCTGTGCTTACCGTAAAAGCCGGAATCCGGTATTTACCTGAAGCTTCTTTTACAACCCTGTAAAGTGAGTCGGAGCTAATTTTTTGCTGACTTACCGGAATCATAAGTGTTCCGTAACTGAAATCTTTATTTATACCTTCAACAGAAGCCGAAAAGGGCTTAAAAGCGGCTTTTACAACGGCGCCGTTTTTTTGCAAAAAGTATAAAAACGCCGGTGCAAAATAATCATCCCAGGGTATGAGATACGCGTACTGTGACGGTTTTACTTCAGGTACGGCTACTAAATTATCAGTATTCGTTATTTCGACGCCTGTTTTATATGCGCCTGTAATTCCAGTATAGGGCATGTTATAAAAATTCGCCACCGACCAGGCCGATGCATCATAAAACACACTGTCAGTATAGTTTTTGTACGTTTCGAACATCGTTTGCACCATGCGGTACTGTGATTGTTTTACCGGAACCACATACCCATAGGACGGATCAAATGATTTTCCGCTTTGGGTTACGGCTGCCCCAAGTCTATACACCTTCACACGGTGAAGAAGCAGTTTATCAATAAAAGCCAGGGTCCGGTTTTTATCATACCGATCACCGAAAACATATGCTTTCACCAGATTTTTTTCAGCCCGTGTTAAAGCGGATTTGAAAAAATCCTGCTGGTACGCGTAAAGCATATCTTTATTTTCTACCGCAGCCCGTATAGTAGCCAGGCTGGATGTAAACTGATTTCGTATAGCAAATGCAAAGGTGATCTTTCCTGTAGTGGTCTTCTGCACATGGCCCCGTGAACTGGCCTGCTCAAAAAGTAACCCAAGTCCTCCCTGGAGATCAGGATACGATGATCCGTAACCCGGATAGGTGCCATCAAAAATCTCTTTAGTAAAATAAAGGGATCCGATCTTATCAAGGTCTTGCTGAAAATATCTTGCAAAGGACTCATTTAATTTCGTGTAATTATCTATTGGCATGATCGGATCTTGGGAACCATTGTCTTTCATAGGTTCGAAAAAATATGAACTGTTCGAACCCATTTCATGAAAATCCGTCACTACGTTAGGATACCATTGGTGGTACCAGTTTAGTTTGCCGCGACTTTCCGGATGTATTCCCAGCAGCCAGTCCCGATTTAGGTCAAACCAATAATGGTTGGTGCGCCCCTGGGGCCAGTCTTCATTGTGCTCGGCATCCATCGGATCCTCAACCATAGGGTCACCTTTGTACATATTGGCCCAGTGGGTATGGCGGTCACGTCCATCCGGGTTGATGGTAGGGTCGATAAAAATGATGGCATTTTTCAGGTAATCCAAAATGGATTGATTGGTTGAAGCAACAAGTGTGTAAGCCGTAAGCATGGCTGCTTCGGAGCTCGAAGGCTCATTACCATGCACATTATATCCCAGGTTTATAAAAACAGGTAAATCAGAAAAATCATCAACCGTTGTAATAGGATTGCAAACATCAAGGTGCCTGGCTTTCAGGTTTTGAATGTTTGCAAGATTTACCGGATCGGTTACCGTGAGCATGATCAGGGGCCGGTACTCATAAGTATTTCCATAAATTTCAATACTTGCCCTGTCGGAAATCCTGGCCAGCTCCTCCATATACGAAACCAACCTGTCGTAGCGCGTGTGGTGGGTGCCAATGGGATACCCAAGAAACTTTTCCGGTGTAGGTATATCAGGATTATACGGTCTGTTACCACCCAGAAAATAATCCTGGCATATAGCAGGGTTTATACGTATTACAGCAACAAGAATCAGAGATAATTGGAATAATTTTTTCATGGAATCAGAGGTTAAATTAAAACGCGCCACAAGTTATAAAAGGATTGACTAAACCGGAAAGTTCATGATGTTGAAGGGCTCTTTTTATTACTTCAACGGTACTTTTCAGAATTTTCTGCTCCATTACCCCCTTTTTATCACATTCTTTTTAACCCCGCCACTCATTTCCCTGCATTTTTTTTAAATCCTACGTATCTTGGATGCCCTGAAAATTTATGTTTTGAAAAAAATATTCCCCGTTATTACCGTGCAAATCATCCTGCTTGCTCACGCAGGTTGGTCGCAGAGCACCAATGCCACCCTAAGCTGGGATTATAACAGCCTTATTCAGCGCTATGAGATACTAAGCGGTACATTTACTCCCGGTTTTCATTCCTCCTACCAGGCATATCCTAAAAAAGGAATCGCCATGTTTATGGACAGTCTCCGGGAAAGTGATGTAAATTTTTCAGAACAGGACCTGTTTAACATCGCCTATTTTGAAAATGACAACTGGGAATGGAGGAAAGCGCCTCATGATGAAAGCGAGAAACCATTTTTAAACCATTTTTATAAAAACAAATCCGATTTCTGGCATTACACAACAGAAGATTTTGATGTTCATATTAACCCGGTTTTTTACTTTGGCGCCGGCACGGAAACAGAAGACGGCGTAACCCCGTGGATCAACACCAGGGGTATCGAACTCCGGGGTACGATTGACAACAAAGTTGGTTTTTACTCTTTTCTTACTGATAATCAGGCTACATTCCCTTTTTATGTACGTGAATATATAGGCAAAAGATCGGTGGTTCCTCATGAAGGTTTCCGGAAATCATTTAAGGACAATGGCGTGGATTTCTTCACAGCAAGGGGATACATAAGCTTTCAAATATCCAAACATATAAATGCCCAGTTTGGCCACGACCGGTTTTCGATCGGCAACGGTTACAGGTCGCTGATCCTTTCTGATTTCGCACCTCCCTACCTGTTTCTTAAATTCAACACCCGGATTGGCAGGTTGCAATACACCAACTTATTTACCCAGATGCGTGCTGACGCCTTTGGAAGACTCGGAGGGTCCCCTTCAGGCAATGATTTCCCAGTCAAATATTTCGTACTTCATCATTTAAGCATCAACATTGGAAAAAATCTGAATATCGGACTGTTTGAGTCGATCAACTATGGACGTGAAGATTCAACCGGAAATAACAACTTTGATATTAATTATCTGAATCCGATCATTTTCTACCGCGCCATCGAACAACAGAACGGCAGTAAAGATAACGTGGCTCTTGGCATGGATCTCAGATGGAACATTGCCCGGAAGTTTTCATTTTACGGCCAGTTTGTGCTTGATGAATTCAAACTCAATGAGATTAAAGCCGGCGACGGATGGTGGGCAAATAAATATGCATTTCAGTTAGGTGGAAAATACATCAATGTACTGAACCTAACAAACCTGGACCTGTTGATCGAGCATAATTATGCCAGGCCCTACATCTACTCCCACAGGAGCATTTATACCCACAACGGTCATTATCTCCAGGAAATCGCACATCCCATCGGGGCTAATTTCGGCGAGTGGATAGGTGAATTACGCTATCAGCCTTTCCGCCGGTTTACATTCAGCCTACGTACTTTCATTAATAATTATGGTGAAG
The DNA here is from genome assembly GCA_022571715.1 of Bacteroidota bacterium. Lineage (GTDB taxonomy): Bacteria > Bacteroidota > Bacteroidia > Cytophagales > Cyclobacteriaceae > SZUA-230. Next base: position 57,221 of record JACZXH010000007.1, read on the forward strand.
ATGAAGATGCGAATACAAACTGGGGTAAAAATATATTTAAAGATAACGATACCAGGGAGCAGGAATACGGCAACACCACCGGACAGGGTGTGGCTACACGTCTTACATTCATTGATTTCACAACAACATACCATTTCAGACAAAATGTATTTCTTGATTTAAAATATGTTTACCGGAATATTGAAAGTGAAATTGATACGTTTGACAGGAATACGGGTTATCTGAGCTTCTCTTTTCGGTGGAATATCCCTCAGCGTCTGCATGAATTTTAACCGGAATAACATAAATTGCAGCCCGGTTTTCATTCATGAATACATATTTTAGAATTCTTTCCTACGGCAAACCATGGGGTATATATATACCACAGTATGTTATATTCACGTTGTTTTATGTTGTATTCAGCGTTATTAATCTTGTTTTGCTTATCCCCTTGCTTGATGTACTTTTCAACCAGGTAGATCAGGAAACCATAGGCGCCGTTTCGCAACTGCCGGACTTCAGGCTTGATGTGGCCTACTTCAAAGACTTTTTCAACTATTATTTTCTAAATATCATACGGGAAGAAGGTAAGATCGGCGCATTAAAGTATGTATGTTTGATCATAGTAATCGCAAGTTTGTTCGCCAACTTATTTCGCTATTTTGTATCCGTAATACTTGCGTACATCAGGGCGCATGTAATTAAAAACCTTCGCAATGATATATACGCCAACCTCACCAGGCTTCATCTTGGTTATTTCACCGAAAAACGCAAAGGTGATATTGTTTCACGGATTACCAACGATGTGCAACAAGTGGAGTTTACGGTTGTTGATTCGCTAAAAGTACTTTTACAGGAACCGCTGTTCATCATCGGTCAGTTTGCCCTGCTTTTTGCTATTAGCGCGAAACTTACTCTTTACACGTTACTGATGATCCCAATATCAGGCCTCATTATTGGCATTATTTCCAAGAGGTTAAAACTCAAGGCCACCGAAGGTCAATCCTCACTCGGCAGGATCACAAACCATGTAGAAGAAACTCTGACGGGCATCCGGCTGATCAAGGCATTCACAGCCCGCAATTCAGTTATCAAGAGATTCAAGGAAGAAGTACGTATATATGCGGCCATAACCGTATCAATTTCCAAGAAAGCTGACCTTGCAAGCCCTTTTTCGGAATTTTTGGGACTTGCGGTGGTTGCGCTTATTCTCCTGATAGGAGGCACATCGGTATTGCAACATGATGCATCACTTACAGCCAGTCAGTTCATCACTTTTATTATTGTATTTGCACGCATCATGCAGCCTGCAAAAGCGGTTGCAAATTCGTACTCTTTTTTACAACGCGGCATTGCCTCGGGAGAACGGATATTTGAATTGATCGATTCAAAATCGGAAATTTTGGATGCTCCTGATGCAGTTCCAGCCCCTTTATTCAGCGAAACTTTAGAATTTAAAAACATTAATTTTTCGTATGAAAACAAGCCGGTACTCAAAAACATCAACATGGTGATACCCAAAGGTAAAACCATTGCGCTTGTAGGACCGTCGGGAGGCGGAAAATCGGCGCTTGTGGATTTGATCCCCCGTTTTTATGACCCGCAATCCGGCCAGATCCTGTTGGATGGTGTGGATATACGAAAATATAAACTGGATTCGTTCAGAAAACAGATGGGAATCGTAACACAGGAGTCAATTTTATTCAACGATACTATATTTCATAATATTGCATTTGGAATAGAAGACCCACGGGAGGAAACGGTAATAAACGCTGCCCGTATTGCTAATGCACATGATTTCATTATGCAAACTCCGGATGGATATCAAACCATAATAGGTGAGCGTGGAACAAAACTTTCGGGAGGGCAAAGACAGCGGTTGAGCATTGCCCGCGCAATCATGAAAAATCCACCAATCCTCATTCTTGACGAGGCTACTTCCGCACTCGATTCGGAATCGGAGCGACTGGTACAGGATGCGCTTACCAAGCTCATGTCGCACCGTACATCGATCGTAATTGCCCACCGGCTCAGCACCATTCAGTACGCTGACGAGATCATCGTTATCGACAAAGGTGAAATTGTTGAAAGGGGGTCGCATGAATCCCTGATAAAAAAAGACGGGATTTACAAGAAACTCAATTTAATACAAAAAGGATAAATCCGTTTATGTTGCTTAAACCCATAATTGCCATTAGAAATCAGCTGCAAACTCAAATTTACTTCACCTCAGGCACTTCCACATATTTTGGATCTCATCAATATTACGCTGCATGCGAACCAAAATTCTGCGGAGCACCTGATGCACAACAACTTCAAGTTTTAGTGACGAAGTCTAATCACAATTCTGGGTTAAAGAATGAATTTTATATATTTGACTGATACAGAATATACATACTATGAAAAATCCCCGTAAACTTCTTTTTTATTCGTTACTCATCTACTTATTTATCGTATTCCTTGGTGCGTTATACATAGACTCCAGGTCTGCATTTGAATTAATTGATGCCGTAAAGTTTATTCCGGCTATGAAATATGTATCATTTTTCGGCATACTGCTTTTCCTTATATTTTATGTGGTAGTAACAAGAGATACCCGGGTAATGGGTAAGGAGATTGATAAACTTAAGGATGAACATACTGGGCTCAAAGCCAAATTGTTCGATCTTCAGGAAGATAGCCGGCAAATTCAGAGCGCACCATCCTCCTCAGAATCTACCCTTCCGGAAAACACCGGTAGTGAGGATAGTGGTGCATCTGCCAAAAGCATTGAGGAAGAGGACGAATAAGTATAAACCTGATATTTGTGCTTATGGAGGCTACATTCATCATTCATGCGGAGTTGAAAGAAGCTGCTAAGGTGCTGCAGAAATTTATTGGCAACAAGCACAACATTGCCGCCATTGAAAAAGCCTCAAAAATTATTGCTGATGCAATCAACCACGGAGGTAAAATAATTTCATGCGGCAATGGCGGCTCACATTGCGATGCCATGCATTTTGCGGAAGAACTTACCGGCAGATTTCGTGAAAGCAGGCGCCCGTTGCCGGCTATTGCCATTTCTGATCCGGCACATCTCTCCTGCACATCCAACGACTACGGATTTGAATTTGTGTTCTCCAGATTTATCGAAGCCCTCGGTAAAAAAGCGGATGTTTTGCTGGCGATCAGCACAAGCGGTAATTCAACGAATGTAATTAACGCCTTACATGAAGCCCGCGTAAAGGGAATGAAAACAATCCTGCTTACTGGTGAAGATGGAGGTAAAATGGCCGGATTGGCGGATGTGGAGTTACGTGTGCCACATCAGGGATACGCTGACCGAATACAAGAAATCCATATCAAGGTCATCCATATACTTATACTGCTTGTTGAAAAAATGGTGGATTAATTCATGGTTTCAAAAATATATGGTTGTGCGGTCTTTGGTGTTGATGCGGTAAAAATTGCCGTTGAAGTACATGTAGGTCCCGGGAGGAAATTTTTTATGAGCGGCCTGCCTGATAGCGCTGTAAAAGAAAGTGAGCATCGTGTAGAATCTGCTATAAAATGCACCGGATTTGAGATGCCACGCACAAAGGTGGTTGTTAATCTTGCTCCTGCTGATATTCGCAAGGAAGGTTCGGCCTACGACCTTCCGATTGCCCTGGGAATTCTCAACTCTTCGAACCAGGTATCTTTAGATGGCCTTGAGGATTATGTAATAATGGGTGAACTTGCGCTCGACGGAACATTGCGAAATATGAGAGGTGTTTTGTCCATTGCCATAGAAGCCCGCCGCCGGAAATTCAAAGGGTTTATTCTTCCTAAACGAAATGCAAATGAAGCGGCAATTGTTAATGATCTGGAAGTGATTGGGGTCGAATCACTGGATCAGGCAGTGCGTTTTCTAACCGGGCGCCTGGACATCAGGCCCTTGGTTATCGACACAAGGGATATCTTTAGCTATCAGCTAAACAACTATGATGCAGATTTTGTTGATGTACAGGGGCAGGAAAACATAAAAAGATCATTGGAGATTGCGGCTGCAGGTGGCCACAATGTGATTATGATTGGTCCGCCCGGCGCCGGTAAAACCATGCTCGCCAAAAGACTGCCATCCATTCTGCCACCATTATCGCTCCATGAAGCGCTTGAAACAACTAAAATTCATTCCGTGGCAGGCAAACTAAGCGCTGATACTTCGCTGATTGCTACCCGGCCGTACCGAAGCCCGCACCATACGGTAAGTGATGTAGCCCTCGTTGGTGGCGGAGGATCACCGCAGCCCGGAGAAATTTCGCTTGCACATAATGGGGTTCTGTTTCTTGACGAATTACCAGAATTCAAACGATCGGTGCTCGAGGTAATGCGCCAGCCAATGGAAGAACGGAAGGTAACGATTTCCAGGGCAAAAGTATCGGTTGATTTTCCAGCCAACTTCATGCTGATCGCATCCATGAATCCATGTCCGTGTGGATTCTATAATCATCCCGAAAAAGATTGCGTGTGCGCCCCGGGGGTAGTTCATCGCTACCTGAACAGGATCAGCGGTCCGTTGCTCGACCGGATTGATCTGCACGTGGAGGTGACGCCTGTCTCGTTCGATGAAATGACCGGCTCGCGTAAATCCGAAACCAGCGCCGACATACGGGAACGAGTTATAAAAGGAAGGGAAATTCAGTCCGAACGGTTTAAGGACAACCCGCACGTTTACTGCAATGCCATGATGTCGTCAAGCCTTGTAAAAACGGCCTGTCAGATCAACGCGGCCGGACGTAACCTTCTTAAAACTGCCATGGAAAAGCTCGGACTTTCAGCACGGGCCTATGATCGAATACTCAAAGTGTCAAGGACCATTGCCGATCTCGCAGGAACCGAAGAAATAAAAGTGGAGCACCTGGCAGAAGCCATTCAATACCGCAGTCTTGACCGGGAAGGCTGGGCAGGATAAGTCGGTATTTCAATTGACCTTTAGTATCCAGGAAAATACCAAATTTGCAATCTCTTCTTAACATTAATTTTTAAAAATTATAATCCGGAAGTAATTGGGGTCGAATCACTGGATCAGGCAGTGCGTTTTCTAACCGGGCGCCTGGACATCAGACCCTTGGCTATCGACACAAAGGATGCCTTTAGTTATCAGCTAAACAACTATGATGCAGATTTTGTTGATGTACAGGGGCAGGAAAACATAAAAAGATCATTGGAGATTGCTGCTGCAGGTGGCCACAATGTGATTATGATCGGTCCGCCCGGCGCCGGTA
>JACZXH010000070.1 GCA_022571715.1 Bacteroidota bacterium
GGATTTTGATCATTGACGATGAAGTAATGAGTGGATTCGGAAGAACAGGTAAATGGTTTGCCATAGAAAACCATGATGTAATTCCTGATATGATCTGCATGGCAAAGGGCTTGACCTCGGCTTATTTACCATTAGGAGGTGTGTTGGTGAATGATGAGATTGCCAGTCATTACAACGACAAGCCGCTGCCCTTGGGGCTGACCTATTCTGCACATGCAGTATCGTGTGCTGCGGCTTTGGAAGTTCTGAATATTTATGAGCAGGATGACTTATTTTCAAATGCGATCAAAATGGGTCATTATATTGATGACAAGCTCGATGAAATGAAAGAAAGACATCCTTCAATCGGGGATTTCAGGAATACCGGACTGCTGGGCTGCATAGAGTTAGTGAAAAACCGGGACAGCAAAGAACCCATTACGCCATGGAATGCAAAACCTGATGAAATGGAGGCCACCACAAAAATCGGAGCCAAAATTCGTGAACTAGGCATGTTTACTTTTGTAAGATGGAGTTTCATATTCATTTGCCCACCTCTGATAATCAATAAAGAGCAGGTGGATGAGGGACTTGCAATTATATCTGAAGCCCTTACGGTTGCCGATCAATATTGTAGTTGAGTTGACCTCCATTTCCATGATCTTTTAGGAATATTTATACCAGAAAAACAGTCAAGCTCAATGGTCCCTGTGCCCCGATCACCAATGATTGTTCGATGTCAGCCGTTTTGGATGGGCCGGCAATAAATACGCCAAATCCTTCTGAAAACTTCCCAATTTCAGTATAGGCATCATGCATATTGGCAACCAGAGACATCTGCAGTACAACCAGCACCAAATTCCTGGTGATGAAAGGAATGATCCGTTGTGATAGATTACTGTCTGGCACCCAAATGGCGCCGTTTTCAGCTACACCGAATTTTCCATTCAACACGACCAGATCCAGGTTTTTATATTCCGATGGTTCATCATCTGCACTTCGATTGTCTAAAGGGTTAAATTCATCGATCAATGAGTAAACTTCACTGACATTTTGATAATTATCAGACAGAATTTTTTCAATATCACCTCGATTGCACTCAATCACACTACCACCGGCCTCATTCACTTGCTGTTTGAATAATGATACCGTATCAATATCTTCCCTGAATTGCTGATAGTCAGGTAATTCCAACTCTATTAGCGAAGGTTTGTTCCTCCGGATGGATGCTATGATTTCGTTCTTGCTCATTCTTTTCTGTTTTTGATGTACCAATCACGAAAGCGCTGTTTGGGAACCTTAGGCAATTCCCTGCCTTTACCCCATGCAGTCAGATTCTTCATTAAACTCCCTGGCAGATATCGCAAAAGCACAGTCCCGATGGTGGCGGAAAGCCGAAACAACTTCGGATTACCCAAAATATTTCCAGTCACCCGGGCAGCCAATTTCTTAATAGAAGTCCCCTTTTTCGGTGAAATAATCTGCCTCCATTTGTACAACTGACTATGGATATCAATCTTTACAGGGCACACATCAGTGCATGACCCGCAGAGGGTTGATGCGAATGGAAGGGAGTTGTATTTTTCCATGTCTGTTCCGGGCCCTAAAATCGATCCAATTGGACCGGGGATAACTGATTCATAGCTGTAGCCTCCGGTTTTCCTGAATACAGGACAGGTATTGAGGCAGGCACCACATCGAATACAATGAAGTGATTTCCTGAACTCCGGTCTTCCCAATAGTTGTGAACGGCCGTTGTCAACGATTACAACATGCAATTGTGTTCCTGGCCTGGGTTTAAAAAAATGCGATGAATAAGCGGTTATAGGTTGTCCGGTAGCACTTCTCGCCAAAAGTCTTAAAAAAACACCCAGATGTTCCATCTCGGGGATGATTTTTTCTATGCCCATACAGGCAATATGAATATTTGCCAGATGCGTACCCATATCCGCATTTCCTTCGTTTGTACAAACGACAAATCCGCCATTTTCTGCAATAGCAAAATTCACTCCCGTAATTGCCGCATCGGCTATTAAAAACTTTTCACGGAGGTGCTTCCTGGCTTCTCTGGTTAGATATTCAGCATTTCCATTGCCTCCCTTTATTCCCCATTTTTCCACAAATAAGGCATCAATTTCTTCCTTGCGTTTATGGATAGCAGGTAAAACGATATGGCTGGGCGGCTCATTCGCTAATTGAACAATTCGTTCTCCCAGATCAGTATCAATAACCTCAATACCACTTTTTTCGAGGTACGGGTTGAGGCCACACTCTTCAGTAAGCATCGATTTGCTCTTAACTATATGTTTCGCCCCATTTTCCTGAAGAATCTTAAGTACGATTTCATTATGTTCTGTTGCATTCATTGCCCAATGCACTTTTATACCATTTCTTATAGCATTTTCCTCAAACTGCAATAAATAATTATCTAGATTGGATAGTACATTGGACTTAATGGACGCTGCTACCTCCCGTAATTCCTCCCAACCTTTTACTTTGTTTACAGCAACATCACGTTTTTCACGGACAAACCATAAAGCCTTGTCGTGCCAGTTAACACGATCCTCATTTTTAAGGAAAATATTTGCCAGTTTCGGATGACTCATGAGGTGGTTGAGTTAAGGATGGAGGCAATATGTTCGATCCTGATTGGTAATTTTCGCCTTCGAATGATACCTTCCATGTGCATCAGGCAGGACATATCAGTGGCCGTAATCACTTCAACACCGCTTTTGAGATGGTCATTGATCCGGTCGATCCCCATTTTTACTGATAAGGGGGCTTCTGTTATTGAAAATGTTCCCCCAAACCCACAACATTCATCTCCTCGACTCAAATTAAGAAGTTCTATTCCGATTACCTTGCGAAGTAAATCAGCACAAACAGAGTAATCATCGACTACCTGCTCCGATGATTTCCCAAGCCGAAGGCCCCGCAATCCATGACAACTTTGAAGAAGGCCGACTTTATGCCTAAATATTGCCCCTACATCTGTTATTTTTAAAATATTGACAAGAAAATCGCATATTTCGTATGTGTTTCCCCTTACTTTTTCAATCGCCTCAGAATCCGGTACAATATCATAATGATTCTTTACATGATACACGCAACTTCCCGACGGTGATACGACGTAATCATACTCCTTAAACTGTTCAGCAAAATGTAACACTGTTTTTACGGAATTATTTTCAAATCCGGCATTGGCTATTGGCTGGCCACAGCAGGTCTGGTTAGTAGGATAAACTACCTCCAGGTCCAGCCTTTCCAGCAACTGCAGGGTGTCAATTCCTACTTTCGGATAGAACTGGTCAATATAGCACGGTATAAAAAGTCCGACTTTCATCCGTTCTCTTTCAGGTCAAATATCTTTTCTACGAGCGTCCATTTATCGCTCTCTTTTGCCCATTCCACATGTTTTTGAAACGCTCCCATCATGTTTTCCCATTCCACTCCCCTACGTTGGGATTATCTGTATCCATACTGGCTTTCCATTTGAAAGTGAAGGATTCATCGGTATCCATAATCATAAACAGCCGGTTTCCTGATAAAAATCTCCAAGTTAATGATACCGGCATCGAGAATCGATTTGGTGATCTCCCGCCAGATTTTTATGGTACTTTTTATATCGTTCAATACATTGTGAATGCATTAAATCAAGTGTAAAACAATCGCGTTTACTTTTCATTTTCAAGCACAGGGTTTTTTGCTACAACACCAAAAATAATAACGATGATAAAACATAAGAATGGAACAACATAAGCCATACTTATACTTCCTGTCATATCTGATACCTGCCCCTGAATGGCTGTAAGTACAGCACCACCTAAAATAGCCATTATTAGTCCTGATCCTCCAAGCTTTGTATCACTGCCAAGCCCCCTGGAAGCAAGACCGAAAATAGTAGGAAACATCAGCGACATAGCACCTGAAATAGCTATCAGGGCATAAACGCTGAAAGCTCCATGACTAAATATTACGATCAGGGAGCAAATTGCAGCAAGTGAGGATGCGAAAATTAACAGTTTAGCCGGGGAAATAAACTTCATAAGATACGTACTAACGAACCTCGACAAAGTGAAAAGAATCAAAGCAGCGAGGTAATAATTGGATGCTTGTTCTTCATTTACGTTCAACTCCTGCATCACATAGCGTATGGTAAAGGACCAGACACCTATCTGGGCGCCCACATAAAAAAACTGAGCAATTATACCCAAAACGTAATTTTTATTTCGAACAAGGCGTTGTAAAGTACTTCTTAAGTCAATGCTTTGTGTTGTGTCGGATGCTTTGGGCATTTTAACCAATGCAATAGCGATCCATAGAAATAATAGCAGAACAGCAACTCCAACATAAGGCCCCATAACAGCCTCTAATTCCCCGGACTGAATCTTACTCAACCGGCTGGAAGCCATTGCGGACCGTGTGGATGCATCCGCGTTGTTTAGGCTGGATAATATATACACCTTACTCAGGGCAACACCAATGATTGATCCAATGGGGTTAAATGACTGGGCCAGATTTAACCGCCGTGTTGCCGTTTCCTCAGCACCCAGAGCAATAATATATGGGTTTGCTGTGGTTTCAAGAATGGAAAGACCTCCGGCGAGGATAAACAATGCCGCAAGAAAATGGCCATATTGTCCTGTAACACTTGCAGGATAAAACAACAGTGAACCTGAAATGAACATTCCAAGACCCAGAAGAATTCCTGTTTTATAAGTAAATTTTTTAATCAGAATTGCGGCAGGAAGCGCCAGGCAGAAATATGACCCATAAAATGCAATCTGGATCCAGGAGGTCTGAAAATCAGTCATGCTCATGATCTTCTTAAAAGCCGCCAGTAACGTGTCGGTCATGTTGTTCGCCAGGCCCCACATCAGAAACAGGCTGGTGATCAATATGAAAGGAAGGAGCGGCGTTTTATTGTTATTCATTCATCTCAGGTTAGGTAAGAGAGCGATCGAGGTGTACATAGCCCCCGTCAACTGCAATGATCTGGCCGGTAGTATGGGAAGATTTAGGTGAAAGTAAAAATACAACCATAGAAGCAATTTCTTCAATGGTAGTCATGCGGTGGCCCAATGGGATTTTTGATTTGATTTCCGACTCTTTCTGATCCGGGTTTTCAAACATATCGAGCCATTTTCGGTACAAAGGGGTCATTACTTCGGCAGGAATTATGGCATTTACCCGGATGGAATATTTGAGCAAGGCTGCAGCCCACTCCCTGGTCAACGCTAGTTGTGCCCCTTTGGCAGCAGCGTAACCCGACGTTCCACCTTGTCCGGTTAACGCCACTTTTGAGCTGATGTTTACGATAGAGCCTTTGCTCTTCTTCAATAATGGAAGTGCATAATGGACCAGGTCATAATAGTGGAATAAATTAAGGTCAATTGATTTTCGAAATGCTTCAGGACCCGCTTCGAGATCTATGCTATCGTTAACCCCGGCATTATTAACAATGCCATCGATCCGACCAAATTTTTCAACGGTTTCATTGATCACTTTTTTACAATTTTCCGGATCGCGCAAATCACCGATCACATAATGGTGCTTCATTGAGTTGCGGGTAAGTTCTTCCGAAATCCTGATGGTAGCTTCATCGGATCTTGTGGCAATCACAGGAATTCCGCTTTCAGCAACAATGGTGCGGGTAATCCCTTCACCGATACCCTTCGACCCACCGGATATTATAAATACTTTGTCTTTTATTTTTAGATCCATTTCCTGGTACTATTTGTATCCTTCTCTGTCATCATTCCATGTAATGATTGAGTTATCATTTTTCATTTTATCATTCTATCATTTTATTAAAAATCGACGCGTTACTATTTTTTCTTGTTTAATTCCGGCCCGAAGTGGATCCTTTCCCCTGCCTTCATCTCAAACGAAACTTCTTTTGCCCCATACCTGATGGTTCCGAGCCTGCCTCTGAGAGAAGTTAATATTAATTCATTCAATTTATTATTTTCCCAGCTAATATCCACTACATAACCACCACGTGCACGTAATCCCTTTATGTGTCCTGTTTCCCACTCTTTTGGCAGTGCAGGTAAAACATGAATGACATCATTCTGTGACTGAAGGAGCGCTTCGGCAACTCCTGCGGTAAATCCAAAATTTCCGTCAATCTGGAAAGGAGGGTGCATATCGAAAAGATTGTCTGCCGTTGATTTTTGTAAAAACAATGCAATATTTACACTCACCGCCTTCGGATCAAGTAACCTGGCGGAAAAATTGATCAGCCAGGCACGACTCCAACCTGTACCTGCCCCGCCGTGATCGAGCCTGTACTTTAACGACTTTTTCGCCGCTTCAAACAACCCGGGAGTTTGCGGGGTTATCGCATTACCAGGATGTAAGGCGTACAAATGTGACATGTGCCGGTGCCCTTCTTCTGCTTCGAGGTATGGATTATCCCATTCCAACAGTCTTCCATCTTCACCAATTACCGTACCTGATCGTAATAACCTCTTTTTTTGAAGTACTGCCTTCGTAAACGGATCGTCAATACCTAAAATATCCGAAGCACGGATCACATGATCAAATACTTCGGAAATGATCTGCTGGCCCATTGCGCTGCCTTTTGCAGTGGCTGCAGGTTCACCATTGGTAGCTATATAGGAATTTTCCGGCGAAGTTTCAGGGTATGAAAACCATTGCCCGCTTTCATCCTTCACCAGCCAATCCAGATAAAACGTAGCGATGGACTTCATGGCCGGCCAGGCCTGATCTTTCAGGAACAGGGTATCCTGGGTAAACCGATAGTGCTCCCACATATGTTGCATCAGCCAGCCTCCGCCATGGACCCAGCTTCCCCAGTAGGGTTGTGCCGCGCGCATCCAGGGAGCGGCCCAAAGATCGCTGGCATGATGAATCACTGCACCATTCATTCCGTATTGCAGCTTTGCAGTTTCCTTACCTCGTATTATCAGCCGGTCGATATAATCCAGCAATGGCTGATGACATTCGCTTAGATTGGCAACTTCCGCCGGCCAGTAATTCATTTGCAAATTAATATTCAGGTGATAGTCGGCATTCCATGGTGCATTGATATGCTCGTTCCACAGCCCCTGCAGATTGGCAGGATTTGTTCCCGGGCGGGAGCTAGATATCAGAAGATATCGGCCGTATTGGAACATCTTTGCAATCAAATCAGGATCATCACTTCCATTTTTCACCCTTGCAAGACGTTTATCAGTAGGAATTGAATCCAACGTTGAACCACCTAAATCCAGTTCGACCCGGTGAAATAGTTGTTGATAATCATACACATGGTCACGGAGGATTCCACTAAATGAATTATTACTCAGAGCTCGTAGATTTCTTTCATTTTCAGCGCTATAATCATCATGATAAAATGACGTATTTGCCACAAGATATATGATTGCATGGTGAACACCTGAGAGGACAAGGGTGTGATCTTTTGTCGTAATCGTACCACCCTCTTGTTCAACCTGTAACCGTATTTCAAACTTAACACCATAGTCCAGCGGAAAGGGTTTGGATTCCCGAACTCCTTTCCGTTGCGTAACCTCTCCCTGCATTAAAATCTCATTGGAAGAGGGGACGCTTACTGTAACTGTAGGCACACCTTCATCATCCGGCCGTGTTAAGGTCAGCGTAAAATCTATACCCGTTTCTGCACTGGTTGATAGTTCCACCACCAACACATTGTCGGGTTTAGATGCAAACACCCTTTCCCGTACTAATGCATCTCCTACACGATACTGTGCTGTCACCATTGCAGAATCCAGGCTTAACCATCGCCTGTAATTCATAGCTTTCTGATTTCCAAAATCAATAAACAAATCTCCCATGGTCTGGTGTGACCTGACAATACTTTTGTAAGAAAACCGATCTACAATTCCCCTATCGGCTTCGTGTACTTTTTCTTCATCCAACAGTCTGCGGATATATTCCAGGTCTTCCGGAGTTCCTTTGGAGTTTCCCCAATCGGGACCGCCCGGCCACATCGAGTCTTCATTTAACTGGATCCGTTCATGGTTTGGATCACCGAACACCATTGCACCCAGTCGTCCGTTTCCAACCGGCAACGCATGGTTCCAGTCGGTTGCAGGTTGATTATACCAAATTTTCAACTCAGGTTGTTCTTCCATTTTGGAACAGGCAAAGAAGATCAAAATGGTTGTCAATAATAAAAGTGCCTGAATTTTATATTTCATCCAATATCAAGTTTATAAAATTTTACGGCATTTTCACCCAATATTCCGGCCCGGATTTTTTTATCAAATCGGGCGCAGTATTTTTCGACAAACCCGATCACCTCCCGGTACGATCCGGCAAGGTTGCATACCGGCCAATCCGAACCGAATAAAATGCGGTCGGGTCCAAATGCATCAAAAACAATGTCCATATAGGGAATAATATCCGATTCCTTCCAATTCTTCCAATCCGCTTCAGTTATCATGCCTGACAATTTACAATACATATTTTTTGCACCGGCAATCTCATAAATAAGTTCGCGCCAGGGTTCCATCTTATTATTCCTGATCTCCGGTTTGGCAATATGGTCGATCACAAAATGCTGATCGGGAAAACGATTGATTAATTGGATGGCAGCCGGAAGTTGGTGGACATAGACAAGAATATCATACGTCAATTCAAAGGTTTGGAGATAATTGATACCCCTCTGAAAATCCAGATCCAGCATATAATTATCGGGCTCGGCCTGAACGATATGCCGGACCCCTTTAAATAGCGGATTTCGTGTATAATATGCCAGTCGCTCTTTCACATCGGGATCCTTTAAATCAACCCACCCAACAACTCCTTTTATAAAGGTATTTTTCTCAGCCAAATCAAGCAAAAAAGTAGTTTCATTTTCCGATTGATCAGCTTGTACGGCAACGCTCCCAGCCATCTGATTCTCCTGTAAAATCGGTAGAAGATCATCCGCCAAAAAATCCCTTCGGATTACGGTCATCGAATCATTGATCCATGCATCACGCACCGGGTTATATTGCCAGAAATGCTGATGTGCATCAATTCTCATTCTTCAGGGTAGATACATATGATTTTACATGTTGCCGTGAAATTCCCAACCCTTCAACGCCAAGTTCAACAACATCACCATGTTTCAGAAACCTGGGTGGATCCAGTCCCAGTCCCACACCAAAAGGCGTACCGGTAGAAATGATATCACAAGGAAGAAGTGTCATGAATTGGCTGATATAACTTACCAGGTGGGGAACATCAAATACCATATCGGATGTATTGCTGCGTTGCATCTCCTCACCATTCACTGTAAGCCATAAATCCAGGTTTCCGGGATCGGATATTTCATCTGTTGTTACCAGAAAAGGCCCGATAGGTGCAAACGTATCTGCACTTTTACCTTTCACCCATTGCCCAGCATGTTCCAGTTGAAAGGCCCGTTCGGAATAATCGTTGTGAAGTACGTATCCGGCAATATAATCCATTGCATCTTCAAGAGGCACGTAACCCGCACTTTTAGAAATCACAATCCCCAACTCCACCTCCCAATCCGTTTTTTTACTTCCTTTCGGAATAATCAGGTCGTCATCAGGACCCACAATCGCCGTGGTAGATTTGAAAAACAGTATCGGTTCTGATGGAATTTCCATGCCGCTTTCTTCGGCATGACCAGCATAATTCAATCCCACACAAACAATCTTTGATGGTTTTAAAACCGGCGGTCCCATTCGTATATTTTCTTCAACAATCCGGCACTCATTCTGATTTGATTTAACCCATTCATTTAATCGGGTGATACCATCCGAGTTGAAAAATGCTTCATCATAATCTTCACCGAAGGCGCTGACATCAAATTTAATATCATTTAGCATTACGCCTGGTAATTCTTGCCCTGTTTCACCAAATCGAAATAACTTCATAAATTAATAAATAAATTTTTTTACAATTAATCATCATGTGGATAAAACTATCTTTTAACTCCTGGCATGCTCAAAAGGGATTTAGTCATTCTGAACAAAGTGAAGAATCTTTTTATTATGATTGGAAGTTAGTTACAGATTCTTCGAATCCTCACAATGACGCTACTTTTTTTATTTTTGAAAATGCTGCCATAAAAATCTCTTATCATCCATGCAATTTTATGAATCCTCCATCAAGCGGATAGTCTGTACCTGTTATAAATGAGGCTTCATCTGAACACAAGAACAAAGCCAGGCTGGCTACTTCTTCGGGCTCACCCATCCTTCCAATAGGTTGTGTTGCCGACAAAGCCTCGAACATTTCTTTTTCCTTCCCCGGATAATTTTTCTTAATAAATCCCTCCACGAAAGGAGTATGGATCCTGGCTGGAGAGATACAATTGCAACGGATCCCCTTATCGACATAATCTTTTGCCACCGAATAGGTCATCGTGAGTACGGCCCCCTTAGTCATTGAATAGGCAAAGCGGTCAGATATTCCAATAGATGATGCAACCGATGCCATATTCAAAATGACACCACCTCCATTTTTAACTATTTCTCCAATAGCTGCATACATACAATTGTAAACACCTTTGATATTAACACTGTAAAGTAAGTCCATATTTTCCTCAGATGTATTTTCCAGGTTTCCAACATGTGAGATACCAGCATTGTTTACAAGGATGTCGATGGGATGCAAAACTGATATCTTTTGCATTACTTTTATGACATCTTTCTGTATGGAAACATCGCATTGATGAATTTCTACCTTACCCCCGGTGTCCGCAATCTCGTTTACCAAAAAGAGCGCATTATCGACATTTTTGTCCAGAATATGGACCTGACTACCTGCAGCAGCGAATTTCGTAGCTATGGCTTTCCCGATACCGCTGCAGCCGCCAGTTATTACAGACACTTTATTTTTTAAACTTATCATTTTATTTACAAATAAGATTCGGATAAAACTATGCGAAAAGTTAGTGATAAATTTCCCTTTCTGATGCCTTAAATACGCCGAAGTTTGATAAAGCTGGAACATTATATGTGCGTACTCCGGGTCATCATCAACCAGGTTTTCGGGAGATCCGGATCGTCAGACCATATTCCAGAGGCTATTACCGGTTTTCCGGCAACCATGTTTTATTTAAAGGTTGCATCAAAGTATCGATTTGATTTCTCTTAAGGTGGCAACGTCGTTTTTCAGACCCCGCTTATCATAAGGCCATTTAGTTGAACAGCAATTACGGTCATGTATAGGGCTGCATTATCTTCCGGTACATCGATGTAGAGTAACCCCGGGGTGCATTGTGACCAGTTTCAGGATTGCCGTTTACTTTACTATTTTTTCAATGATTTTATGGGTCGTTAATGCTCCTTTTTCTAACTAAAATTTATTATTACTTTTTAATTCATCATTGCTGAAAACTCTTTTTCATCAAATTTGATATCGTCTTCGCCAACCTGGTCAAACGGGTTCTCGAGATGATCCTGAATATTGTCAAGGCTTACCAGGATAAAGCTGAATACGACCGGCATCATGAATTCGAGGCCTGGAGTATAATCCTGTGACGCGTACACAAAGTAAGGCCCGTAAAATATAGGAAAACTGTAAATAAACACTTTACTGTATGCCCGCAACGTTATAGGCGTCCGGTAAAAATAGATCACCTTTAGGCTCTCAAGGGCAACTTCTATTTTGCTGATGTACTGGCTCACTCTCGACATTTCACCCGCAACCAGTCCGAATTTTCTGAATTCCTGAAGCAGCACGGACAATTCTGCCAGCTTATCATAAAGATTCTCTTCAAATCCTCTCGCATCACGGTTTTTGGAAGTTAATAAAATTCGTATGCCAGCATATATTTCCATCAGTTTTTCTTTAATCCGGATTTTAAAACCTTCATTTTTAGGATCAATCCAGTCGGAAGATGCCTGGTACAAAGACAAGCTATGCGCTTTGATGTCACTGAGCAAAGCCAGTGCACGCTCCCTTCGTTTATAAGCGCTGTCAATAGAGAAAACTACAGGAAAAACAATGGCAATACCTACCAATGTCAATGGGAGATTTGCCACCACATTATACCTCATACATAGCCATGTAGAGGCAACAGCCAAAATCGTCACTATAAATGTTTTATAGTTGATGATCCGGAAAATACTTCGAACAATTCGCATAATCTAATTATTTAAAAATTTTACGTAATTACCATTTTCTTCGAATAAATCCTGCTTTATTCCGTTTTTTCATCGTCTTTTTGCCGGAATTTTTCGAACCAGCCAACAATATAGGCTACTTTGGCAATCAGGTTGCTGGGTTTGGCGGCAATTCCGTGTGATGCCCCCGGAATACGTACCATAGCTGATTCCACTTTGTTTAATTTCAGAGCAGCATAAAACTGCTCGGTTTCGGCAATGGGAGTGCGGAAATCCGATTCCCCGGTAAGAATCATCGTAGGTGTTTTCACATTTCCTACATATGATATCGGAGACCGCTGCATGTAATGCTCGGTATTATCCCACGGTAAACCGGGAAACCAGTACTTATAAAAAAAAGCCGGCCCATCGGAATACAGCACAAAGCTGTACCAGTTAATCACAGGCTTTGCAACCACAGCTGCCCTGAATCGATTTGTATGCCCCACAATCCAGGCAGTGAGTACGCCGCCGCCACTGCCACCTGTCACAAACAGATTATCACCATCAATGTATCCATTTTCAATTATAGCATCCACCCCTGACATCAGGTCGTCAAAATCATTCCCGGGGTATGCATGATGGATCAGATTACCAAACTCCTCACCATAACTGGTGCTACCCCTCGGATTGGTATAAAGCACCACATAGCCTGCAGAAGCATACAACTGAATTTCTGCCGTAAACCATGGGCCGTAAGCTGCAAATGGTCCTCCATGGATTTCAAGGATGAGCGGATACTTTTTTGAAGGGTCAAAATCAGGAGGTTTGCATATCCACCCCTGTATTTTACGACCATCAAAAGCAGACTCGTACCAGATCTCTTCCACGCTTCCCAGCTTTTTATAATCAAATAAGTCATTGTTTAACTGTGTCAATCTGCGTGTACCACCTTTCTCACTTCCTGTCGCAAGATCTGCCGGATGGTCGGATTCACCCAGAGTAAAAGTATACCGGTCATTTGACGATACGGTATAACTGCCGCCGCTATACGGCCTGCCGATTGAAAGCCCACCCACGTTGACGGTAAGGTCTTTTACTTTTCCAGTAAGCGACATAAAGGCAATTTTACCGATCCCCTGATCTGTATATTGAAAATAAACACCCTTGTTGTCAGAAGCCCAATGAATGCCTCCAACATCGCGGTCAAAACCACCCGAAACCAGTTTTTTACCGGAACCATCTGCATTCATTACATACAAGCGGGTGACCTGGTAGCCCTGATACCGGTCATCGAAACCCAGATAGGCAATTTTAGTTCCATCGGGAGAAATTACCGGGTTGTTATCCGGCCCCTGCCGGTTTGTAAGGGAAGTGATGGAGCCATTTGCTACATTCAGTCTGTACACTTCCGAATTTCGCGGATCAAATTCTCCATCTTCGTGTCGGTTTGCGGAAAATAATATGTTTTTATTGTCGGGAGTCCAGGAAACCGTGCCGCCATGATTGAAGTCCCCGGTGGTTAATTGCCGGGGAGTTCCACCGTCTGTTGAAAGTAAAAACAATTGCCTGTAACCCTCTTTTAAATAGCCTGCTCCATCGGCACGGTAATTCATCTTATCAATATATATTGGCGGGTCATTCCATTTGGCTCCCTCCGGCTTTGATGGCAATGTCACCAATGGCTTTGTCGAACTAGCAACAAACATTGAAAACACAATATTTCTTCCATCAGGAGACCAGTATGGGCTCCCTGATGATTGGGTTAGATTAGTTAGTTTAGCTTCGGCGCCCGTATCCAGCCAGCGCAGATAAAACTGAACATTACCATCCTTTCTGGATTTATATAACACCTTTTTGCCATCCGGTGACCAACGGGGCGAAAAATCGTTCTGAATACCAGTCGTAAGTGGCCTGCTATCGGAACCGTCGAAATTTACAATCCACAGGTTTGACAGGTTCCGGTCCGACATAACATCCTTAAAATTCCGGACATAAATAACTTTTGACCCGTTCGGTGAAATCCGAGGGTCTGATACATATTCAAGATCGAAAATATCGAGGTATTCAAATTTGGCAGGGCTTTCGTCTTGTCCATATGAAAACATGCATGCAAACAGTAATAAGCCAATAGAAGTAAGGTGGTTTTTCATGAAAGTAGAATTATGCTAATTATTGGCCCAATTTAGGATGATTTAAATGAACATCAAATTTTATTCGTACTGACTGATGAAAGGACCTTTCGTAAGGATACTTGGATACTAATGTATAAAGCCTCTGAAATTTTACCGGTAAGGAGCAGGAATGTGGATGACTGTATAATATATTACAAACAGATAAATGTATTGGTATGCTTTTTTTGTATGAATTGCAAATTTGTACAGATGATGGCATTAAACGAATTAAATCCATGTCATTGGTGAAATCTTATTAATCAACAGCTCAAACCCTTTTTGGACTAAATCAGATTAGCCCTACATCCGTGATCACTTCCAGCAACGCGGGGCCATCATGCTGCAATACTTCTTTCATTCCAGTATCCAACTTCGTTCTACTAGTTACTTTTATTCCAAGCGCACCGCATCCTCTGGCATATTCTGCAAATTCAGGATTTTTCAGATCAGTAGCCCAGACATTCAGATCTCCCCCCCGTTGTTCTTTAGAAATCTTACCCAGTTCATTGTTATTTAAAATAATGATTTTAATGTCCATATCGTATTTTACAGCGGTTGTCACCTCCGCCAAATACTGGCAAAATCCGCCATCACCTGCAACAGCGATTACCGGGCGTTTATTACCAACTGCAGCCCATGCCCCTAGTGCTGCAGGAAGAGCAAATCCAATGGAACCTAGGTATCCAGACATTAAAAAATTATGTTTTTTTGATTCGAAGTAGCGTCCGAAAGAGTACGCATTATTTCCTACATCCACACACATCACGGCATTTTCCGGGGCATGTTGGTTCAATGAATCAAAAACTGCAATCGAACTAATACCTTTACCACGGTCATCTTTTAACCTGTTAGCTTTTTCACTTTTCCAAATTTCCCAGCGATTCCGTATTTCTTCATGCCTGTCTATGCAATTAGTTTTTCCTGTAATATTTTCGGTTATTTTCTTAACAGTCAGGCTTATTTCGCCCCATAACGGAACGTCGATTTTATGAAACTTTGCCAGTGCCAACGGATCTCTGTCAATCTGAATTGTCGGTAGTTTCGGTGTGATGCCCGTATGATTGGAAAATGATGCCCCAATAACAATCAGGAGGTCAGATTCATTCATAAACCAGGAGGCAATGGGTGTGCCGCTGCGCCCGAGGACACCGCATCCCAATGGATGATCGTCGGCAATGAGTCCTTTCCCTTTAAAGGTAGTGAGCACGGGGCTGTTCAGTTGTTCCGCCATCTCTATTACCGCTTCCATATTATCGCCTGCCCCATGTCCTACAATGATAACCGGACGCTTCGAATTTGTAATCAGTTTGATCGCTTGCTGCAACACTTCATCATCCGGCGCAATCTTCAGGCTTGTTATCCGGCCATCCGGTGTCCCGGACGCCTCATCGCCTGCAGGCATCTCCTGAATCTCATCCGGAAACGTAAGGTGAGAAACATCCCTGTTTATGATTGCATGTTTTATTGCCAGCGTCATAAGTTCGCTGTGCAGGCTATCTTTCTGAACGCGGTGGTTAAAATCAGCTACCGTCTGAAACGCCCGCACCAAATCAAGCTCTTGGAAATTGCCAGTACCCACTACCTGCGTGGCTACCTGTCCTGTCAGTGCCAGAATCGGCGCACGGTCAACTTTGGCATCCCATAAGCCGGTAAACATATTAGTTGATCCCGGGCCGGCAATAGCAAAGCAAGCTGCGGGCTTACCGGTCAGTTTTCCAAACGCTGATGCGGCAAATGAAGCAGCGCCTTCGTGTCTGATTCCAAAAAAACGCAAGTTTCCCTTTTGTTCCTGCTTTCTGAAGGCATCAGCCAACCCCAAGTTGGAGTGACCTACCATACCGAATACTACATTTACTCCCCAGTTTATCATCGTCTCCACCATTGCATCAGATACAGTCCTAACATCTTCCTTCGGTTTTTCCAGTCCGATATATACTCCATCTTCCTCTAGTTTTGTCGGATAGGTAGCCACGCCGTCATCATACCCTGGAATTTTTCCGTCACAAGGATGATAGTCCCACCCATGCCATGGACATCTCAGCAATCCGTTTTCAATGGACCCTTCACCCAGTGGACCACCCTGGTGTGGACACTTATTATCCAACACACAAAATTTTCCTTCGAAATGTGTCAGACAGTAATCATGATTTGCAGCGGTAACCGTCATGACACGGCCTTCAGGCAAATCGGAAACATTCTCTAAAATCTTATGCCACTTCATATAATTCTCAATTTAAAATAAATTCAACTTTTGTTAAAACTGCGCTTTGCGAATACGTATTGAACG
Organism: Bacteroidota bacterium; assembly: GCA_022571715.1. Lineage (GTDB taxonomy): Bacteria > Bacteroidota > Bacteroidia > Cytophagales > Cyclobacteriaceae > SZUA-230. Next base: position 16,494 of record JACZXH010000070.1, read on the forward strand.
TGTGGAGTAAATGATCAGCATCACCAGAGCGATAAAAACATACAGTACTCCACCCCCGAGTACGATATAACCAGGTATATCCATTAGTAGAAGCAAGGTGATGAGCCCGAGCAGTATTCCGGACAAGACAAATGCTCCGGCGCTTTCATATAATCCAACCAGCGCCTGGATCCGCAATGCAAGCTGACTGATCTTTTTTGTTACAATATCCCTGTGATTTTCATGACTATGTGAAAGGTGATTAATTTCGGCATAAAGGGCTATCACCTGACAGACTTTTGATGCAATTAAAAAACCAATGCCCGCCAGGAGGGTTATGGGAAATATCCAGGAATTCATTTCGATATGTTGGGATTTTGCAATCAAAGATAATTAAAAAGATTTGGAGATGTTCAGATCAAACAAAATCCCGAGCTAGAATATTCCGGAATTAATGCGTAATCTTGACGTCCCTGAAGTATCCGCCTGCAAGTTTATTGAATGGAAGAATGATCTGTAGATGATCATCTCTATAGTTGGCAGACACTTTTGTGACATCTACATCAAATGGTAATGGCCCTGAATAAATATTCACAGGTATTTTCATTTTATTTATACCTTCGCCTGATGTCAACAAATAAAATACACGTATGTTACGGTTTTCAAGCTCGATCCTGAACGATTCCGCTGTCACACCCGAAATGCGTATATCGGCCTTGTAATATCCCTTCATTTTCATAAACTGGACCAAAGGAGCACTTATTCCACCTCCGATAACGTCGTTGACAGCTGCCAGATGTGCTAATTCCGATATAAGCAGATTTCCGATCATCACTTAAATTCCTTTATTAATAAAGCATCAAATTACATACCAGATTATGCTAAAGATTGTTTTTCTGACAAATCGGCATAATTTACCTTCATCAATGCGTTTTGCGTTGAAAACAAACCTATGAGGTACGCCCGGCTCTGATTTCATTTTCAACTAACCCAATAGCTTAAAATTAATTGAGCCCATGTATCATAATTGGCTTCAAGCGAAACAGGGTGAAGCCAATATTTATTTGACCTATAGGTGATTATGAGAACCAAAAGAGTATTACTTAAGATGTTTTGTATATTGGAAAAGCAAAATTATCATTACAACAATGGAAAATCTGCTTGAAAAACTAAAAAAATATACGAAAAGACTTATAATAATCCTTTTTATAGTAGGATTAATGGTTTTGAGTTTTTTCTATTTTGGTGTTTACAGCAGAGGAGATCGCGTAGGAAAAGTAATAAAAATAAGTGAAAAAGGGCTGTTGTTTAAAACCTATGAAGGGCAAATCAATATGGAAGGGTTCGGAGCAGTGCGAAGTACGAATATTTTTTCGCAAACATTCGAATTCTCGGTTGAAAAAAGCAGGGCCGATGTAATTGAAAACCTTAAACAGGCTATGAATGAGGGCAAACGAGTGAATATACACTATATCGAGAGGTACTGGCTGATATCCTGGCGGGGTGAGTCAAAGTACTTTGTGAGAGATGTGAAAATTCTCGATAACTAAGTGAAAAAAAATCATCACGGCCAATTGCCGGGTTTTTCATTGCATCAATTTTCCGGTTCATGCCACGCGGGCCCCCGGAGCACCCTGCCGGCTCTTTCTTCCATCATTTTCCCTTCGAAAACTGTTATTTTGCCATTTACGAGCACGAAATAAATACCATCTGAATAATGATGTGGATCTGTGAAAGTAGCTTTATCAATGATTGTTTCTGGGTCAAATACCGTGATATCTGCATAATAACCTACTCTTAACCTTCCGCGGCGTTTAAGACCCAAGCGGTCTGCAGCCATGGATGTCATTTTTTTTATGGCTGTCTGAAGGTCGAGCACGTGTTTTTCCCTAACATAATATCCCAAAATCCGGGGGAACGTACCGTACCACCGGGGATGAGGCCAACCATCTCCCATATTGTTAAGCCTTCCGTCAGATCCGATCATTGTCATGGGATGTTGCATGATCCGCTCCACGTCTTCTTCGCTCATGGCATGATATATTGCTGTACCTCCGCCTTCCTGCTGGGCTTTTAAAACGAGCAAAGCCCCGTTTTTCACATTGGGCTCCATTCCTTCCCTAACTGCCCAGTCATGCAGGGTTTTCCCGGATAACGTAGAATCCCAGGGTGTGCGTGCAAGTTGTACCCTGTGCAAATCACCACCTCCCCTGTCATTGAGGATATTAAATTTAATTCCGGCAAGTATACTGTCTTTTAAAACAGGGATTTTTGTCCGTTTTACAAATTCTTCCTGCCCACCGGCCCGTGCCCATGCGGGGATCAGAATGGAGATACCTGTATAGCTTGCTGTGTATGGATATTGGTCCATCATTACATCAATCCCAAGTGCCCGGGCTGAGTCCACCATGGCCAGCGTTACCTTACTTTTACCCCACATCGGCATTCCGATTGCTTTATGATGGGTAAGTACGACGGGTATTTTTGCTTCACGGCCAATTACGATAGCTTCATACACGCCTTCGATCAGCCCCAGCCCTTCTTCCCGAAGATGCGAAGTATAAATGCCACCATGTTGTGCAGCAATTTTCGAAAGTGCAATGACTTCTTCGACTTCCGAAAAAGCCCCCGGAATGTATTTTAACCCCGTGGATATACCGAAAGCACCTTCCATCATGGCTTGTTCTACCTGGATTTTCATTGCGGCAAGTGTTTCCTCATCAGGGTCCAGGTCTTCCATGCCCATTACATTTCTGCGTATGGTATTATGACCAACCAGGTAGGCC
>JACZXH010000120.1 GCA_022571715.1 Bacteroidota bacterium
AAGCCATTGTAGCAAAACAAATTACTTCACTGCTTGAAGGCAGTGAGCTTATTCTACGCGAAAAGCAGCATGTGCAGGATCCGTATTCTTTTCGCTGTATTCCGCAGGTACATGGCGCCAGTTATGATGTGATTGCATTTGCTGAAAAAATATTCACTAATGAAATCAACAGCGTTTCGGATAATCCAAACATTTTTCCTGACGAAGACAAGATTATCTCTGCAGGCAATTTTCACGGGCAATCCCTGGCCAATGCACTTGATTTCCTGGGCATAGGTTTGGCCGAATTAGGCAATATATCCGAACGTAGAACATATCAGCTGATAAGCGGCAGCAGGGGATTGCCCAATTACCTTGTGGCCAATCCGGGTATTAATTCAGGATTGATGATACCACAATATACTTCTGCTTCGTTAGTAAGTAAAAACAAGGAATTATGTACCCCTTCATCGGTTGATTCCATTGTTTCGTCAAATGGACAAGAAGATCATGTGAGCATGGGAGCAAATGCGGCAACAAAAACGTATAAGATTGTGAAAAATGTATATTCGATTCTGGCGATAGAGCTGCTCACCGCGTCCCAGGCACTAGAGTTCAGAAGGCCATTACGAACTTCTCCGGAACTGGAGTTGTTTGTTGAAAACTTCCGGATACATATACCCGTTATTGAAAACGACCGGGTATTGCACGATGATATTGCAGCCGCTGAAGAGTTTGTAAAAAATAGGAAACTTTGAATTTTAAGATAAAGCTATATTACCTGCCAGCAATCCTTACGTTTATTTCCTTTTCCCATTCCAGTGCACAGATATCCAGCACATTAGGATGGTTCGAAATAAACTATAATCAGGGGTGTCCACCTCTTGAAGTAAGTGTAAAAACCACCATTCCTGAGGACCAGGTACCGCTCTTTCAATTTTTCGGCCAGGACGATCCAAACCCCGTCGCCTGGAAAGACATCTTTGACAGTTTGACCAACACCTACACTTCACCCGGAAATTATATGGTTTACCTTACGATACAAAATGATCCCCAGCGACAGGATAGTTTACAAGTTACCGTGTTGCAATCGGCGACACCCATTTTTGAACTAAAAGATTGCGAAGGGAATGGGGTTCTTATACAGATACAGGATACCTTCTATGATTCGTATATAATTGACTATGGCGATGGTACGGTAGTAACTGTGATCAGCGGTGACCCGGACCCGATACATACCTATCCGGATTCGCAATTGTATAGTATTACTCTTACAGGCAGGCTTGTAAATGCGCCTAATAATTGTGCCTCTTTCTCACAAAGTTATACGCCGCAGCCGGTTATTTCTCCTCCTTTTATAAACAATATCAGCATTGACAGTCTTAATCAGATCAACCTCAACTTCAATTTACTGCAGAATGTAAATTACCGCCTGGAGATATCCCAGGACAATGACCAGCTTTTTCAGTTTTTCAAAGATCTAAATATGGGTGATACGGCGCTTACAATTCCTGACTTTTCTCCGGATATGAGAAAATATTGTTTCAGGATTTCAGCACTTAATCCCTGCGGTGGCCAGCGTGTATTGTCGAACGTAGTATGTACTATATCGCTTAATCTATTACTTTCAAATAATGAAATAAATCTTTCCTGGCAAAATGTAGAGGTGGGAACCGAGCTGGAGTACCATTTAAGCCGAAACACAATAAGCAATTTTATCACTTTACCTTCAGGCACAATGAGTTTTGACGACCGGCAAGTTATATGCAAAACGGAATATTGTTATTCAGTAACAACCCTCTATTCGGATGACGCCGAAAGTTTATCGCAAACCCGGTGTGGTGAAGCATTTGCTACCGATGTACCTCCGGTAATCGAAGACCTTGCTGTGGACATTCTAGCTGACGGAGTAAAACTAGACTGGGAAGTTACCAATGAGATGGTCAAAAGTTATGTTATGCAGTATAGTACAGACAATAAATTACTCGCCCGCGATACCTCGGAGTTTTCAACCACCTTTTTGATCACTGACCTGAAACTATACCCGCAAACGTGCTACACGCATAGTTATCTGGACATTTGTGGAAATATATCTCTTGAAACTGGAAAAATTTGCAGTATTTTTTTACAAACCGCCAGTAATCCCGGAGGCGCCGTATTTTTACAATGGTCTGCGTTTTCCGGATTAAAAGATAGCATTGCCGATTACACTATTTTAAAATTTGACCAGAACGATATATTGTTTGAATCTATTTCGCTGGGCCTGGTGTTTCAGTACACCGATGAAGTTGATGGTACAAAAGATCAGATCGTAAAATACATAATTGAAGCAACTCCTGTTAAAAACATTTTTCAGCCTATTCACTCAAACAAAGTAGAAACTTCACGAAAGCCACTGCTCATTTTTCCGGGGGCTTTCACACCTAACAGTGATGGGTTGAATGACTTTTATAAACCTGAATATCTTTTTATCAAATCGTATTCGCTCGAAATATTCAACCGCTGGGGAGAATTACTATTTTCGACTAATGATATTAACAGAGGCTGGGATGGCACATTTAAGGGAGAGATGGTGCCTCCTGACAGTTATACTTTTCTTTCGAATGCAGAAGATTTCAGAGGATTAAAAATTTCAAGGTCAGGTATATTAGTTTTGCTTAATAACTAACCAGTCATTATTAAATTTACTATACATTATTAAATCTGTAGATATGTTCGATATGATGCAATTGCTTGGCAAAATGAAAGAAGTTCAGGCAAAGCTTAAAGAAGCCCAGGAAAATCTGGCCAATATAACAGAAACAGCCGAAGCTGGTGCCGGAATGGTAAAAGCAACTGTAAATGGCAAAAAGCAGGTAATTAAACTTGAAATAGATAATGATATCATCAATGCGAACGACAAAGAGATGATGCAGGACCTGATAATTGCTGCTATCAATAAAGCCCTTCAGGATGTGGAAGTACTTGCAAGGGAGGAAATAAAGAAAAACACTTCAGGTATTTTACCCAACATCCCCGGTCTCGACCTGAGCAATATGATGTAATGACCCGGGCTGCCATTGTCATTCTCAATTATAATGGAAGGAAATACCTTAAGAAATTTCTGCCTTCGGTTGTAACGTACAGCTCCGGACAACCGATTTATGTGATTGACAACGGCTCTACAGATAATTCCTCAACATTTGTAAAATCTAATTACCCTACCATCCACCTGCTTCAATTTGGTGAAAACAAAGGATTTGCTGGTGGGTATAACGAAGCACTGAAACAAATCACGGCTGATATTTATGTGTTGGTAAATAACGATATTGAAGTTACCAGCAGCTGGTTGGAACCTATCTTGCAGCAGATGGAAGACGATCCCTCTATTGCCGCATGCCAGCCCAAATTGCTTTCTTATCACCGCAAAAGTACATTTGAATATGCAGGGGCAGCCGGAGGATTTATCGACTTTCTAGGATTTCCTTTTTGTAGAGGCCGTCTTTTTCAGGAAATGGAAGAGGATCATGGTCAATATGATGACATTACCAGGATATTCTGGGCATCTGGAGCTTGCCTCTTCATACGTAGTGATATCTTTCACCATCTAGGAGGCTTCGATATTGATTTTTTTGCACATATGGAAGAGGTTGACCTCTGCTGGCGTATTCAAAATGCAGGATATAAAGTATATTATAATGGAAATAGCAAGGTATATCATGTTGGCGGTGGCACGCTGTCGAAATCAAATCCGCGTAAAACGTATCTGAACTTTCGTAACGGACTTAGCATGTTTGTTAAAAATGAAGTTCAGGGCAAACTCTGGTGGAAAATTCCCCTCAGATCTTGTTTTGATTTTATTGCATTTCTTAAATTTTCGATTTTTGATACCTTACCTGACGGATTTGCGGTGCTGAAAGCACACTTTTTTTTCTGGATAAAGTTGCCGCATGCATTAAAAAAAAGAAAACATGCCAAAAAAAACTGGCTAAATCCTCGTATCCGGATTGTATTTATTTATAACAACAGCATTGTGCTGGATTATTTTTTGAGGAGGAAGAAAAAATTTATGGAGTTGCATCCGCATTTTCTGAAAAAAATACGTTTTGGAAATAAATTTCAATAATCCCAGATTGTCCTTCTGTGATTTCGTAGCTGCTTGCGTATATTCATGATTAATGCAAGTACAAGATAAATAATTACAGGTGACCCGAATGTCAGAAATGAGGCGTAGATAAAGAACAGTCTTATACTCGAAGTAGCCACTCCGAATTTCTCACCCAACCTTGTGCAAACACCAAAAGCTTGCTCTTCAAAAAATCGCTGTATTTTCCTCATAATTAACCTGTAAGCAAATATAATAACCATTAATATGTAGAATGCTATTTGATGTAAATATTTTTTAATAAAATTGCATTAGATATAATATAGCAATAATTTCGCACTTAAATTTGAACAGTTTATTAACTAATGAAACCGATGAAAAAACTCGTTTACTTAACATTCTTGATAGGAACATTAACACTTTCCAGTTGTTCGCTAAACAAGATGATCCAGATGGCTAAAGATCAACAGTTGACTGTTAATCCAAACCCTTTAGAAGTACATGCCGATTCAGTATCTTTTGATATATCCGCGAATCTTCCTGTGAAGATGCTTCAAAAAGGGAAAATTTATAGCTTAAACACCTTTTATACATATGGTGGCAGCGAAATATCGCTGGGTGCCATGGAATTTAAAGCAGAAAACTATCCGGATGCCGCAACCACAAAACCTGTGGCCACTCAAACCTTTTCATTTCCTTACAATGAATCACTCAACAGGGGAAATGTAGAAATCCAGGGAGTGGCACTGGATCCTAAAAATGGGAAAACAAAATCCACAGAACGGCTTGCAATTGCACCGGGACTCATTACAACAAGCACCCTGGTTGAGGCCGTTTACTTCCCTGCATATGCCGATCACGGTTATAATAACCAGGAAGAACTCATACCAGCAAATGTCAATTTCTACTTCGAACAGGGTAAATCTAATTTGAGATACTCTGAGCGAAGAAGTGACAGGGGTAAGTATTTTGAGGCATTTATTGCTGAGAAAAATGTGACCCGTACTGTAACCATAACCGGTACTCACTCACCGGAAGGGCCGGAAAGAATCAACAGCAAGCTTTCCGAAAACAGGGCTAAGGTAATCGAAGACTATTACAAAAAAATGATGGATAAATACGATTACACTGATGCTGCCGGGGAAATCCGTTTTATCCTTAAGCCTGTGATCGAAGACTGGTCTGAATTTAAAGCTGCTCTCGCCGATTATGATGGCATTTCTTCTGAAGGT
>JACZXH010000008.1 GCA_022571715.1 Bacteroidota bacterium
TTCACTGCATTGTTTTTCAATATTTGCAGTCGTGTATAAGACGTCTCCAAGAAATGTTATTTGACTTTTTACATCTCCAATCTCCCCGACAATCACTTTGCCGTAATGATAACCGGCAGAGAAGGTAGGGAAAAACCCATATTTTGTCATATACTTTTCACGTTGTCCTTTTTTGATTAATTGTAAGTTTCAAGATACCACGCCTCATGTTGGTAAGTATCAATATAGGAGTATTTTATAAGAAAAAAAACTGTAATACTAGTCTTCCCTATAAATTTTCGCTCCAAGCGCATTTAGTCTTTTCGTAATATCCTGGTATCCCCTGTCTATTTGCTCCGCATTGGAGATAACACTTTCTCCCTGTGCAGATAGCGCAGCAATCAGCAATGAGATACCAGCACGGATGTCAGGAGAGGTCATTTTGATGCCCCTGAGCGGTTGCTTGTGATCGAGACCGATAACGGTTGCCCGGTGTGGATCGCAAAGTATGATCTGAGCACCCATATCTATAAGCTTATCCACAAAGAAAAGCCTGCTTTCGAACATTTTCTGATGTATCAGCACGGTGCCTTTGGCGTTTACTGCGGTAACAAGTACCACACTGAGCAGATCAGGGGAGAATCCGGGCCAGGGAGCGTCGGCAATGGTCATGATGGCGCCATCAATGAATGTTTCTATTTCATAGTGCTCTTGCGCTGGAATCCGAATATCATCACCGTCAATTTCCATGTTTATCCCCATACGTTGAAAAACCAAAGGGATGAGCCCTAAATGCTGGACTCCGGCATTTTTAATAGTGATTTCTGATTTGGTCATAGCCGCCATTCCGATGAAACTTCCTACCTCGATCATATCCGGAAGCAAGGTATGTTCGGTGCCGTGCAGCGTTTCCACTCCTTCAATTGTGAGCAGGTTGGATCCAATGCCAGAAATACGCGCTCCCATATTTACCAACATACTACAAAGTTGTTGCACGTATGGCTCACATGCAGCGTTGTAAATGGTGGTGGTGCCACTAGCCAATACCGCCGCCATTACGATGTTGGCTGTACCCGTAAGCGATGCTTCATCCAGATGCATATATGCCCCTTTAAGTCTTGAAGCTTTGATTTGATAAGTGCCGGATTTGGCATCATAGTGAAAACTGGCACCTAATTTTTTAAGTCCCAGAAAGTGTGTGTCTAGCCTTCTACGGCCAATTTTATCTCCTCCGGGCCGTGGAATGCGGCCTTTGCCAAAGCGGGTTATAATCGGGCCCATGATCATAATGGAGCCCCGTAACGAAGACGCTTTTTCTTTGAAATTACCTGATTCCAGATAATCCAGGTTTACCTCATCTGCAATAAACTCAAAAGTTCCTTCTCCCTTTTTGGTTATTTTTACTCTCAGGGAAATGAGCAAATCAATAAGCTTATTTACATCCCTGATATCTGGTATATTGTGGATTACGACAGGGTTAGCAGTGAGCAGGGAGGTGCAAATTACTTGCAAAGCTTCATTTTTAGCTCCTTGGGGAGTAATTGTGCCCGAAAGGGAAGTACCCCCTTCGATTTTGAAAGAAGCCATGTTAGCTTCTTCTTTTACGATGTTGGTTACGTCCCGAACTTTGGCGGCCACCCTGGCCTCGTGCGCCACCCTGACCTCGTCCTGAACTCTGGCTCCGTGTAGATCGCTGGTTGCGACGGACAGACGACCTGCCTTTATCTCTGTATAATACTTCAAATAAGTTGTTTTCCGTTACCTTCTCAGGATCAATATCAAGCTGACCATCCGACAGGTTCTGAATATTTTTGATAATCGCTGCGTCGTCCGTATTATCTTTATTCCAGGTTGACTGAAAGGTCTTCATGAGCTTGCCTATGTAAATAATAGCATTCTCTCTTTTTTCCGGATCTTTTGTTTCCACTGCTTTTTCGATAAGTAGCTCAATATTACGCCCGTAATGCTTGAGTTTTACCCGGTGTTTATCGTATTTCAAAGGTTTTGGTTTCTTGTAGAGGAGCTTTAGTTCCGGTATAGGATATGGGGAGTCAATATCAATATTCATATCAGAAATTATGTGGAGGTCGTCCCAGAATTTTTGTTCCGTTTCAAGTGCGTAATTGCCTCCCGGAACAATCTGACGCATAAGCTGGATCATTGTGTGGGCATATTTTGTTCGCTTTTCTTTGTCGTCAATGGTTTTAATGAAATCAATAAGCTTCTGAATGTTGCGTCCGTATTCTTTCAATACCAAGAATTTTCTGGTAGTATTATAGTCTTTTTCCAATGCCATGTGTATGTTGTAATTATGGTAAGCTCTTTTAATTATGTATTCTAAGCTTTGCAAAGCTAAGTAATAATGTCTTCTCGCCAAAGTTATCGAATTTCACTTTTGCTTTTCTGTTAGAGCCGTTCTCATCAATGTCTAGCACTTTGCCAAAACCGAATTTTGGGTGCTCTATCTTCATTCCGATTTCAAGCACGGACGTGTCGCTTGCCTCAAATCCGCTAGTGACAGTATAATCACCTTTTTTATTGAAAATATTCGCATTATTTCTCTGTACATCCCGTCGTACACTATTGATAAACGATTTGGTCCGGTTGGGGATTACATGTTCGGTGAAGCTGAATTTTGTGTCAACCTGGATATATTGCGGATCGATTTCTTCCAGAAAACGGCTAGGTTCGCAATTCTTCAATCGGCCAAACCTGTACCTGGTTAATGCGTATGACAGTGTTAATTTCTCTTTTGCCCGTGTAATTGCAACATAAAAAAGGCGCCGCTCTTCCTCCAGGTCAGCGCGGCTGCTCAGCATCATTTGAGATGGGAATAGGTCTTCTTCCAGTCCGACGATATATATGTTTTTAAATTCTAGACCTTTGGCCATATGTATGGTCATAAGGGTTACTACATTGTTGTCGTCCGATTTATCTGTGTCCACGCCGGTGAGTAGTGAAACCTCCTGCAAAAAAGTTCCAAGATCGACATCTCTGTTGTCGGTGTTATCAACAAACTCTTTTACGGCATTGAGTAGTTCCTGAATATTTTCGTATCTCGAAAGTCCTTCTATGGTTTTATCTTCGTAAAGTTCTTTTAGTATGCCAGATTCTCTGGCAATCATTGTAGCGGCATCAAATGCATCTTTGCGGTTTAATTCAAGCTCAAACCGTTTGATCAGGGTAACAAAGCCGGAGATGGTAGCGGCTATTCTGCCATGAATAAAGCGGTCTATATTTTCAAGAACCTCCCAGATAGGAATGGCGTGTTCTTCTGCTGCTACGAGTATTTTGTTAATAGATCCGGGTCCAACACCGCGTTTTGGAAGGTTTACGATTCGTTTAAACGACTCTTCATCGTTATGATTGATGGTAAAACGCATATATGCTAGAAGGTCCTTGATTTCCCTGCGCTGGTAAAACGATAGCCCGCCGACAATTTTATATTTGATATTTACCCTTCGGAGCGCCTCCTCCATAGCCCTTGACTGACTGTTGGTACGGTAGAGAACAGCAAAATCACTGTTATGTAGTTTCTTTTGCATCTTTTCTTCAAAGATTGAAGATGCGACCAGCCTTCCTTCTTCATGATCGGAGGTAGCTTTGAGAAGGTTTATGAGTTCACCTGACTGATTAGAGGTCCATACCTGCTTATGGATTTGTGCCCTGTTTCGTGCAATTACAGAATTGGCCGCGTTTACGATGTTTTGTGTCGATCTGTAGTTCTGTTCCAGTTTAATGATTTTGATAGCCGAATAATCCTTTTCAAAATTCAGAATGTTTTGTATGTCTGCACCTCTGAAGGCATAAATACTTTGAGCGTCGTCGCCTACTACGCATATATTCTGATGCACAGCAGCAAGTTTCCGGGTTATGCTGTACTGGGAATAATTAGTATCCTGAAACTCATCTACGAGAACATAATTGAACCTGTGCTGGTATTTGTTTAATACGTCAATATGATTATTAAACAGAATGTTGGTATTGAAAAGTAAGTCGTCAAAGTCCATCGCGCCAGCCCGTTTGCAACGTTCAGCATAAATTCTATACAGTTTCCCCATTTGGGGTTTCATGTTTACCTTATCTTCGGCAATAAAGTTCGGGTTGCTGATGTAAGCTTGCCATGTAATCATTCTGTTTTTTGCACCTGAAATGCGGTTTAATACCACATTGGTTTTGTACACTTTATCATCGAGTTCCTGTTCTTTTACGATCGTTTTTATAAGTGATTTCGAATCGTCCGTATCATAGATTGTGAAATTGGCTGGGTAGCCTAGATACCCGGCTTCTGCACGCAATATTCTTGCAAACACAGAATGAAAGGTGCCCATCCATAAGTTTCTGGCTTCAGCACCTATTACCTGCTCAATACGATGCCGCATTTCAAGGGCGGCTTTGTTTGTAAATGTCAGTGCAAGAATGTTAAATGGGTCAACCTTATGCGCACGTACAAGATGTGCAATGCGATAAGTCAGAACCCGCGTTTTACCGGATCCGGCCCCGGCTATGATCATTGCCGGTCCTTCCGTATTCACCACACCTTCCTTCTGGTGTTCATTTAGGCCATCCAGGTAATGCATTTCGAATTTCTATTAACCTGCAATTTACAATTTGCACTTTTATTAAGTAATCAAAGTGTAGATAAATATATTTATGCTCGATAAATTAACTGTAACTATTTGCCTTTAGTGCAGTAATCAATTATATAAAACCTTACAACAAATCGCGATGTTCCACAACTATCTGAAATCTACCATACGCCAAAGTAAGAGTCATATAAGATATACCTTTCTCAACATTTTGGGCATTACCGTAGGCCTGCTCTGCAGTTTGCTGATTTTTCTTTGGGTAAGAGATGAGGTAGACACCGACCTTTTCCATCAAAAAGGCTTTTACCAGATGCTTCGGAACATTCACCAGGCAGAGCCGGAGATCATGGCAACTATTGCTGTTCCACAACCTGTAAAGGCTTTGCTGGATACTGCCTACCCGGAAGCGGAAGATGTTAGCCTCATCAGATGGGAAATTGAGTTTTTATTTCAAAATGCCAACATGGCTTTTCACGAATCGGGTCGCTATGTTTCGCCTGAATTCGTTAAATTATTCTCCTACCCGTTTTTAGCAGGTGACACGAATTCAGCCATGAATAACTGTGATGAACATGAGGTTAACGGTCGGTCACTGAGGATTGATAATTCCCGGAATTTTACCATTTACAAGTGTCTTTGAAAACCCTTCATCAAGCTCATCGCTGCAATTCAATCGGCTTTATCGCGCCCGGGATTACATCCTCCACAACAACTGAATTTAAAATTGGGACAACGGAGCATTTAGAATAACCTTAACCCTAAAAAAGTGAACGGATGACACCAACCAGTCCGGAAGATGCTGGGATATTTATACAGAAGTATTCCGAACAGACAAGCAACAACTTCAATAATTGACACAAAAATAATTCGAATTTCACCGTAATTACCCGATCCTCCCTTGTCAAAAGACAGGTCTATTCAATTAATGAAGCTGTAGGAGGATGGCGATATTATTTACCTTTTGGTGAGGATTCTGCATATGATAGATTATGTAAATTTGAATCTGAGATATTGAATGAGACTAACAATTTATAAGAAATGGAGATAATTGACCAATATGTTTAAATTCAAGTAAAACTTTATTGATCGCAGGCTAACTTATTTATGTTTAGAGATTAATAATTATTAAAGATACTTGATAAAGTTATAAAACATAAAATAATTTATCCGGAATAAAAATGCAATTAATGTATAATAAATGGGTTTTATTGCTAATTTTGCTAAACCCTCTATGCATACATGATATTAGAAAAATTCAATCCGGTCATCCCTTCCGAGGATGATGGATTTGCTATAGAAGTCACAACTTCCTGGACGTTTACGAGGAATCAGCTTATCCGCCACTATCTCCACCTTTTTACCGGTACAATGCAGCGCAAATTCGATTATCTTGTTTATCTCGATCTGTATGCCGGCAGTGGATTAAAACGGCTTGAAAACGGTGAAATTACAAGCGGATCGCCGGTCATTGCATTATCAGAACCCAGGCGATTTTCAAAATATATTTTTTGCGAAATAAATAAAAATTACAGCGATGCACTAAAGGTGAGGGTAAAAAAATACTGCAGGCACGAGAACATTCTGGTATTTAATGGAGACCCGAATCATCTCATTGAGCGACTGTCCTACTACATGCCGGTCTCCACAAAGAAAAACAAAGTTGCCACCATTTGCCTGATCGATCCTTTTTCGATAGATATTGAATTCGAAACCGTACGGATATTGTCCGAACTAGGTGTGAATTTCCTGGTTGTCCTTGCATTACCGTGGAAGTCAAAAGACAGTTTCCATTTTTGTATTGATGAAGAAAGAGAACTCCTGAATGCATTTTTAGGCAAGCCATGGAGCAATTATGAAAACGGAATGACGGTCAATAATAATGAGATGTTTTTCAGAAACCTGGTAAAATACTATCATCAGAACCTACGAGAACTTGGGTATATGGCTAAAGGTTCTTTTCACAAAATGGAAGATACCAACTACGACATTCCATTCTTTTTCTGCGGCTATTACTCCAACACTACCGGCACTCGTAAGATTCATTCCGAAGTTCTGAAAAGGGTGTCGCCACAGGTTAAATTATTTGAATAAATTCCTCAACGTTTAGAATAGGACTATCTTTAGAGAATGATTGTTAATGGTAACGTTATTATTTCTGATGACATCCGTGAAAGCCAGTTTATCTGCGATCTGACTAAGTGCAAAGGAGCGTGCTGTGTAGAGGGTGAGCTTGGTGCACCTCTGGATGAAGATGAATTACAGATTCTCGACGAAATTTATGAAAATGTAATGCCATATCTTAGCGAGGCGGGCAAGCATGCCATTGAAACCCAGGGTAAGTATGTGTTTGATGAAGACCGGGAACATAGCACTCCTACCATAAATGGAAAAGAATGTGCCTATGCAGTTTACACAAATGACGGAATTTTAAAATGCGGAATTGAGCAGGCTTATAATGATGAAAAAATCACATTCCGGAAACCGATTTCCTGTCATTTATATCCGGTACGCATTACAAAATATGATAGTTATGATGCGCTGAATTACGACCGGTGGGAGATTTGTTCGGAGGCATGCGTGTTGGGAGAAAAGCTAAAAATACCTTTGTATAAATTTGTGAAAGATGCGCTGATCCGGAAATATGGAAAAGTGTGGTACGATCAATTGGTTGGAGAAATGGAATCGGTATGACAAATTTTTTTGATCAAACGAGTTAAATAATAAATCGCTTGATTTTAAAATCTGAGAAGTTATGTATTCGGTTACTACAGCCATGAAAATTGATCTGAAGGAGGAAGCTATTCTTAAAAGAGCAATACTAAACCTTACGAATGTTCCTATATGAAGCTAAATACACTTCAAAAACTTTATAATTGCCTTAAATACGAAATTCCTGAGGTTACCGTTCCCGATGAGGTACCTCTAAAAGAGCTGAAGCCCATAGCACGAATGATGACATTGTCCTGATACACATGGCCCGGCAGGATTTTGTATCCACCAGATGTTGGAAGCTACCAGAAAATTGCATACAATACCGCTATGATTAATAAAAGCACAATGGACATATAATTGAAGGTAGAGTTTGTTCTGAATGATTCCTTGGACAATTCAATTCCTTTGCCAACCGGATTTTTATCCATTAGAGAAAAGATTACCAGTAATCCAGATGAAATCAGAAACACGAGTCCCATCCTGTCAAGAAATGGCATCCCAGGCCAGGCTGTTTTTACGACAAATGATATGATAAGTGAAATAATGGCTGTGCCGATGGCAGCATTTGCCGTTGTTTTCTTCCAAAAAAATCCGAAAATAAAAATGGCTGTAATTCCCGGACTCACAAATCCGGTAAACTCCTGGATATACTGAAATACCTGGTCCAGCGTACCCAATTGTGGCGCAATTAGTGCAGCAATGAAGAGCGCGGCTGCTGCTACTATCCTGCCGGTCGTTACCAACTGACTTTCAGTTGCATTTTTGTTTATAAAGTACTTATATATGTCCATGGTAAAAATTGTGGAAGTAGAATTTATCATCGAAGCAAGTGATGACACAACCGCAGCTATCAACGCGGCAAATGCAAGGCCTTTGAAACCAGGGCCTACAAACTGGTTCAGGAGCCATGGATATGCCTCATCGGATTTGGATATATCAGCATGAAGTGCGTACGCCACAATACCGGGGATTACCACGATAATCGGAATAATGAGTTTCAGAAATCCTGCAAAAACGATTCCTTTCTGTGCTTCTTTGAGGCTTTTGGCAGCAAGCGCGCGTTGAATAATATATTGGTTGAATCCCCAGTAATACAGGTTGGCAATCCACATGCCACCGATCAGTACGCTGATTCCAGGCAGGTCCAGGTAGGCATCGCGTCCGTCAGGCAGCATTAGTTCTCCTCGTTGAATGATCATGGTGAATTTTTCAGGAACCTCCTTAAGCAGGGTTTGAAAGCCGGAGATGATGCCTTCACCCGCACCTAACGCATCGAGCGCCAGAAACGTAGTCATTAGCCCGCCTGCAATCAGAAAGATAACCTGGATAACATCCGTCCATGCTACCGCTTTCAATCCACCATAAATGGAATATACACCGGCAAAAAGTGCCAGCCCTATGATTCCGGTAGACATCTCAACACCCATAATGGTTTTCATTGCCAGCGCTCCTAAATACAATACCGATGTCAGATTGATGAAAATATACACGAATAGCCAGAATATGGCCATGATGGTTTTCACCCTGCCGTCATATCGATGCTCGAGGAACTGTGGCATTGTATAAATGCCTTCCTTCAGATACACAGGCAGGAAAAATTTTGCTATTACAAGCAAGGTAACTGCACCCATCCATTCATACGAGGCAATGGCCAGCCCGATGGCATATCCCGAACCCGACATGCCGATAAACTGCTCCGCAGAAATGTTTGAGGCAATCAAGGAAGCTCCTACAGCCCACCATGTAAGTGATTTACCTGCAAGAAAATAATCTTTGGCGTCTTTTTTATGTCCCTTTTTTTCTCTCGAAACAAACAGGCCTACACCTACGATCAGACAACCATAACCAAGAAAGACAATATAATCCAATGTCGAGAAATTCATTAGGTAGTTGTTTATTAATTAACCTTATGAATATTGTGTAAATTTCCATTAATTTACAAAATACTAAATAACGATAATGAGCCTATGTTTCAGTTTGTTATATTACTGTATTTAATGATTTGACTTAATTCTAAACCCAAACGAATGAATACCTCAAAAAGCACCTTTGGCCTGGTTTTATTGTTTTTATTTTCTTGCCTAACCTCGAAAGCCCAACTGTCACCTGACAATAATTTTCTAAAAGGACGCTCCAATTATCTACCCTAATCCTGCAGATAAAAATCTCTCGGTTCATATTGTGGCTTTCCCGATATACCTAAAGAACCTTATAGGGTAGAGATTTATGATAAAATGGGTATTCGAGTAAAGTCATTTAAATATTCAAATAGACAAATTGATATTAATACCCAAGATTTACCTAAGGGACTATACTTTTTGAGGATTCACGGTACTAAAGGAGTTTTAACTCGTAGAATACTTATTGAGCACTAGGTATCCTTACAATAAGATTTTGAAATAAATTTGTGATATAACGAACTTGAATATTGGTCATGAAAAAATTATTCATATTTCTTCTAATTCCCTTCCTCACCTGTCAATCAAATGACGTTGTGATACCGGATACCTTAGAGGTTGCAATAGGTGAAATTTTCGAGGTAGTTCCTGGAAGTAAAGTAATTGTTGCTGAAATAGGCGCTGAAATCCATTTTATAAGTTTTACTGATTATACTTTTGGTGGTTCGATCCCTCCTAATACTACAGTTACCTGTGAGTTATTTTATAATAATTCACAAAAGACTTTTAAAATGTATGTTTCTGAAGGAGCGCTATATTCCGATAGTGCCAATCCGGTTGATCCGGATCCTACAGATAATTTTTATACTCATTCTGCTCCAATTGGAAATTATTTTCTCACCATTAAAAGCCTGACCTGGGAAGACCCAGATTCTAAAACGCTGGTAGTCAAGAAAGCTCAGTTTATTATGGAATAATTCTTTGTGAAGAATCTTAGTCAGGTAAGATCAAAATAAAAACTGTTTTTGAGTATCTGTTGGATCCCAACATGTTCGGCCAGCCAAATGCTATTGGCTCCTTTTTTACTTGTTGCTATCTCATAAAGCAATTCAAAGGGCTTTGTCTATACCGAATTTTAGTTTATGGAATAATGTACCTGTTGTAGTTGATTCATTATTATTAAAGAATGGATTTTCTTATTTTAGGGCTGATTCACAAGATTCAGGAATACGGTCATTTCAAATGCTTCTACATCAATAGTTTATTATAAAAGTGAATAAATCATGACAAAGAGAAAATTACGAATGGGCATGGTAGGCGGAGGCCGGGATGCATTTATTGGCGCGGTGCACCGTATGGCAGCACGGCTTGATGGTGAAATTGAAATAGTTTGCGGTGCATTTAGCAGCAGTGCCGAAAAATCTAAACTCACGGGAGAAGATATTTACTTGCCACCGGAAAGAACGTATGGAAGTTATAATGAAATGTATGATAGGGAAAAGCGTCTTCCTGGAGATGTTCGCATGGATTTTGTATCCATTGTTACACCAAATTTTCTTCATTTTGACCCTGCCGTAAAAGCCCTGGAAAACGGATTTCATGTGGTGCTTGATAAGCCCATGACATTTGACCTTACAGAGGCTCTGAAATTAAAGGAAGTGGTTGATAAAACAGGATTACTGTTTGCACTCACACATACTTACACCGGATATCCGATGATAAAGCAGGCAAAAGTAATGGTAGAGAGGGGTGACATCGGAACCGTGCGTAAGGTACATGTGAAATATCCACAGGGATGGCTTACAAGTAAACTTGAAGATTCCGGTCAGAAGCAGGCCGAATGGCGCACTGATCCCAAACGTTCCGGAATAGGTGGCAGTATTGGTGATATCGGTACGCATGCCGCCAACATGGCGGAATACATTTCCGGACTAAAAATCACACACCTGTGTGCAAATGTAAATATTGTGGTGGAAGGCCGACTGCTTGACGACGATGCTGACATTTTGGTGCGTTATGAAAACGGCGCTTCTGGTACCATTTCGGCCAGCCAGGTGCTATCAGGGTCGGAAAATAATATTAGTATTGATGTTTTCGGAGAAAAGGGTGGCCTGCACTGGAGTCACGAAGATTGCAACAGCCTATATTTCAGCCAGGCAGGGCAGCCTGTAAATGTGCTGCGTGCAGGAGTGGATTACGCCTACCTTTCGCCGACCGCACTGAAACATTGCCGGGCACCATCAGGACACCCGGAGGGATTTATTGAAGCTTTTGCTAATATTTACCTTGATTTTGCCTATACCCTACATTCGAAACTTAGCGGTGAAACCCCGGATCCTGACTATGCTGATTTTCCGGGTATCGAAGCCGGCGTAAGAGGTATGGCTTTTATTGAAACCGTAGTGAAATCGGGTAAAAGTGACAGGAAATGGGTGGAATTTAAAGTATGAAAAACAAATTAGTTCATACGAAAAATCGAGTCAATGATTAACTTACGGAAATTGAAAATATATTAAATGTCTAAAACGAAATTCACAATTTTATTGGTTTCGATTTCAGTGTTTCTGATTGCCGGAACATGTAACGGGCAATCAGATGAAATCCATATCCTTATTTTTTCAAAAACAGCCGGATTCAGACACAGTTCAATCGAAGCAGGTATTATGGCGCTTGAGAGTCTTGCCAAAAAAGAAGGGTACGTAACCGTACAAACGGAAGATGCCTCCATCTTCAATGATAAAGAGCTGAAACGATTCAATGCAGTAATTTTTTTAAATACCACTGGAGATGTGTTAGACCTTGATCAACAGGCTGATTTCGAACGTTTTATTCAGGCTGGTGGCGGCTATATGGGAATACATGCAGCTTCGGATACAGAATATGATTGGGAATGGTACGGCAGGCTGGCAGGTGCATATTTCAAAAGCCATCCTAAAATACAACCTGCGAAACTGATTGTGGAAAACAATGCCCATCCGGCTACGAATTCGCTACCTCCCGTTTGGCAAAAAACAGATGAGTGGTACAATTTTGGCTACATCAGCGATCAGATTAATGTGCTGATCCGCATCGATGAGAAGTCTTATGAGGGAGGTGAAAACGGTGCATATCATCCGATGTCGTGGTACCAGGAGTTTGATGGTGGCCGCTCTTTTTATACGGCAATGGGCCATACAGAGGAATCGTATCAGGATCCGTTGTATATGCAGCATATTTCAGGAGGTCTGAAATTTGTAATTAAAAAATAACACTGACCCGATCAGTAGATGATTAAGTTTATACATAATTAAACAGGTATTTTAAAATAACATTCGAAATGAAAAGAAGAGAATTTGTAAAATCAACCGCAGTATTCACTACCCTGTCTGTTATGGGACAATCAGTGCTTTCTGGTACATTGCTGAAACCAAAGCAACCTATTGGTCTGCAGCTTTACACTGTAAGAGATCAGATCAGAGATGATCTGGAAGGAACCATTGCGCAGGTGGCCAAAACTGGCTACACGGTAGTGGAAGGAGCAGGGTACAGCAAAGGTACTTTTTATGGGCTCAAACCGGGTGAATTTAAATCACTGCTTGATTCCGTGGGGTTAAAGATGGTAAGCAGTCATACCAACACGGCTAGTCTGAGGGATCAGGCGGATGCCACCCTGAAGGATGCTGCCGATGCCGGTGCAACATATGTGGTGCTTGCATGGCTGGGCCCCAACGAGCGAAAAACCATGGATGACTACAAAGTGGTGGTGGATATACTGAATAAGGCCGGTGAAAAAGCAAAGCAATACGGAATAAAAGTCTGTTACCACAATCATGATTTTGAATTTCAGAGTATTGATGGTATGATGCCGTACCATTTACTGATGGAAAAATCCGATCCTGAGCTGGTAGCCATGGAGCTTGACTTATACTGGGTCACAAAAGCCGGCCATAATCCGCTGGAGCTTTTCGAAATGCATTCCGGGCGTTTTCCACTTTGGCATGTGAAGGACATGGATGATACACCCGAGCAAAACTTTACGGAAGTAGGCAACGGTGTAATTGATTTTCAGAAGATATTTGATAAGGCTGAACAAGCCGGACTCAACTATTTCTTTGTGGAACAGGATAGATGCAATCGGCCTCCTTTGGAAAGCATAAAGATCAGTTATCAAAATGTGCTAAAGTTGAGTTGACTGATATTTCTCTGGCGCAAGCGTCTGCTTGTGCCATGTTTTATTCATATGTAACTTAATCTTGGCAGGCTTGCTCCAGTTTCATCATTCATAACCAGGTAAATTTTTACCAAGAACAATGTCTCGTACTCCAGCCCAAAGGTTTCCTTCCTTGTGTATGGATAGTAATCCCGAACTACCTCCCCTTGGAGAGAGGGGCGATATTTCCTTTTCTGTCAGCAAGGTATCGCCTTCAAAGTGGTAGCTCCCAAGCCAATAGTATTTTCCATTGGGTTCTAAAATTACCGGGTGAATATGGGCAGATACAGACCTGTTTGGATAGGCTCCGGGCTTTAGGGTGTAAAATGTATATTTTCCTTCATTATTTGTTTTTACCCAACCCCTGATATAACCATGCCGTTTTGCCCAGTTCTCTTTATCATACTTATTCAGATATATTCCGTTTTGATCGGTATGATAAACGTAAAGGATTACATTCCTGGCAGGTGTTTTACCATCATTCTGATACACCGTTCCACTAATTTTTATTTTTGTTCCTTCTTCTTTAAAGTCGGGTAGCGTGTCAATGGAATGCAACTTGTTGTGGCCATATTCAAAAATTGCTTCGCAACCTTCGCATGGCCCGCCAACTAATGTTGAATTACCTTCATTCCATGTTTGGCCAAGGGTGCATGTAGAAAGTAAAACTTTCAAAGACAGCGTTAGGAGTGTTCTTGTTATTAATTTCATAGTTAAAATCACTATCAACAGTTTTAAAAATTGAAAATACTGATTGGCAGATATTTCAAAGAAGCTTTTCTGATGATCATTAAAGATAATGCATAAATCAATTCATATGACCATATGTATGGATTCATAATCAAATAGGTTGCACATAACACCTTAGTTGCTGAAATTAGCCGGTTCACTACTAAACCGAAATACAACATCATGAGTAATGCCCTGCAACTAAAACCCGGAGTGATATCCGGCAACGACCTTAAAGAATTATACGATTTTGCCAATCGAAACAACATCGCTTTTCCCGCCGTAAATGTGATCGGAACCAACACCGTGAATGCAGTTCTCGAAACTGCCCGGGAAATTAATTCACCTGTGATTATCCAGTTTTCGAATGGAGGGGCGCACTTTTATGCTGGTAAAGGTCTGGATAACAGTACGCAACAAGCTGCCATCGCCGGCAGTGTTTCGGGCGCGTTGCACATCCATCACCTGGCCGAAAAGTACGGCATTCCTGTAATCCTGCATACCGATCATGCGGCGAAAAAATTACTTTCCTGGATAGAAGGACTAATCGCGGAGGGGCAGAAGTTCTATAAAAAAAATGGCAAGCCGCTATTCAGTTCACACATGCTTGATCTTTCGGAAGAGCCGCTCGAGGAGAACCTGGAAACAAGTTGCCGGTTTTTCAAGCCCATGAGCGAAATGGGCATGACCATTGAAATTGAATTAGGCGTAACCGGTGGAGAGGAAGATGGAGTGGACAATACGGATATTGACAGCTCACGGTTGTACACCCAGCCTGATGAAGTAGCCTATGCCTATGAAAAGTTGAGCAGGATATCATCTCATTTTACAATTGCAGCATCTTTTGGCAATGTGCATGGGGTGTATAAGCCCGGCAATGTGCAGCTCACACCCGTAATACTAAAAAATTCACAAGAATACATCAGGAAGAAATTTAGTACAGGCCCTAATCCGGTGAATTTTGTGTTTCATGGAGGGTCCGGTTCAGAACCAGAAAAAATCACTGAGGCTATCGCCTATGGGGCTATAAAAATGAATATAGATACCGATATGCAGTGGGCATTCACTTGCGGAGTACGTAATTACTATACCGATAACAACGAATATCTGGAAACACAGATCGGGAACCCCGAAGGTGATGAAAAGCCAAATAAAAAATACTATGATCCACGTGTGTGGCTGCGGGAAGGAGAAAAAGATTTCATTACAAGACTGAAACAGGCATTTACAGAGTTGAATTGCATAAACGTACTTGATCAATTATAATCAATCAACTGGACAATTTAATTTTTTCTCATGTAAAACAATCCGGATATGAATAAAATATTCATGGACAATCACAATATGAACCGGATATACGAACAATTTGGTTAGGGTCTGGATAAATTGAAAATGGCTACTGTGCTCATTCTAACTACCCCGTTTCAGGAACAATTGTAACTGATCTCACCCAGGTTGAGATTGGCCCTTACAACGGCATAATCCTAGATTTGTCAAAATAAACTAATGCAATGGGAATTGCCAGTCGTGTAACGTAGCTTACCAGTGATTGGGGATGTGTTTAAAAATGATCCGGTAGATTAACAAAGCTTTACATTTCTTATAGACGAAACGTAATTTTATTATGTAGATTTTGCAGATAATTTGAAAATGGCAAAAAAAAGTGATTATCGAAAAGCAGGCGAAAATAACCTAAAGAAGAAATCGGAAACTAAAAAATCGGTGCAGTCCCGAAAGTTGAGAGGCGTGAAGGAAAATAACGGTCCATTAGATCAATCAGATCGACAGGCTGAATCTGAAGCCAGGTATTCTTTATTTACCGACTTCGACATTCATTTATTCAGGGAGGGCAGGCATATCAGGTTGTATGAGAAATTTGGCTCGCATGAGGGTGAAAGGGAGGGTATTAAAGGTACATATTTTGCCGTATGGGCGCCAAATGCGGAGGCTGTTTCTGTAATTGGCAATTTCAATCATTGGAATATGCAGGATAATATGCTGGGAGCACGTTGGGATTCATCAGGTATATGGGAAGGGTTTATTCCACGCGTGGGACACGGCGAAGTGTATAAGTATGCAATAAAAACAAAATCCGGCAATGTGATAGAAAAAGGAGATCCCTTTGCCCGGTATTGGGAGGAGGCACCCCACACCGCTTCCATTATTTGGAATACAGCGTATAAATGGGAAGATACAAAATGGATGGAGAAGCGGCAGCGGGACGCAGGCCAATCACAGCCTATGTCGGTTTATGAGGTTCATCCCGGATCATGGCGCAGAAATACGGATGAAGGCAACCGGTCGCTTACGTATGCCGAAATGGCAAACGATCTTGTGGCATATGTTAAGGAGATGGGATATACCCATGTAGAGTTCATGCCAATAATGGAACACCCGTTTTATGGTTCATGGGGGTATCAGATTACAGGGTTTTTTGCTGCGACAAGCCGTTACGGTGAGCCCCAGGGCCTTATGCACATGATCGATAAATTCCATCAGGAAGGTATAGGAGTCATTCTTGATTGGGTTCCTTCGCACTTTCCCGGAGATGCATACGGATTGTATGAATTTGATGGAACGCACCTGTACGAGCATGCTGATCCACGGCTGGGCTTTCACCCTGACTGGAAAAGCTATATCTTTAACTATGGCCGCCTAGAAGTACGCTCCTTCCTGATTTCAAATGCCATTTTCTGGCTTGATAAATATCATGCCGATGGCCTTCGGGTAGATGCCGTAGCTTCCATGCTTTATCTAGATTATTCAAGAAAAGAAGGAGAATGGCTGCCAAATGTGCATGGGGGAAATGAAAATATTGACGCCATCGCTTTTCTGAAAGCATTTAATGAAAATGTTTACAAAGAGTTTCCCGATGTGGTAACTATTGCCGAGGAATCAACCTCCTGGTCACTCGTATCCCGACCCACCTATCTTGGAGGTCTTGGTTTCGGCCAAAAGTGGATGATGGGCTGGATGCATGATACGCTGGAATACTTCAAAAAGGACCCGATTCACAGAAAATACCATCAGAATGAAATTACGTTCAGTATCATGTATGCATTTACTGAAAATTTCATGCTTCCGTTATCGCACGATGAGGTAGTACACGGAAAGGGATCGCTTATCGGCAAAATGCCTGGTGATGAATGGCAACGTTTTGCGAATCTGAGGCTGATGTTTGGCTTTATGTATGTTCATCCAGGCACAAAACTCATGTTTATGGGAGGTGAACTGGGCCAATATGCAGAATGGAACCATGAAAAGAGCCTAGACTGGCATTTACTGAAATATGATTTACACAGAGGTCTGCATGATTGGGTAAAAGACCTTAATTCGTTTTACAGGAGTTCTACTGCTTTGTACGAACTGCAATTTGATAACCGCGGATTTGAGTGGATCGATTACTCCGACGGTGAAAACAGTATCATTGTATTTATGAGAAAAGGCAATGCACCTGATGATGTAATTGTGGTGGTTTGTAATTTTACACCAACACCCAGACATAATTACCGCATCGGTGTTCCTTTTAAGGGTTTGTGGAAGGAGTTGATTAACAGCAATGATTCGAAATATGGCGGAAGTGGTCTTATTAATCAGGGAATGCTAACAACTGAGCCGGAAAAGATTCATGGAAGGGATAACGCCGTGGTCCTCAATTTACCACCATTGGGAATTACCATCTTAAAAATGACAGAAGAACAGGAGTAGTATTATTTTTTAGGGTCATAAAAACAGGTAAGAATTAATGGAGAAATATATATGTATTCACGGGCATTTTTATCAACCCCCCCGTGAAAATGCGTGGCTGGAACAAATTGAATTACAGGATTCCGCTTATCCGTTTCATGACTGGAATGATCGGGTCACTTATGAGTGTTATACACCTAATACGGCATCACGTATACTTGATGAATCAAATGTAATTAAGGATATTGTAAATAATTATGCAAATATCAGTTATAACTTCGGTCCGACGTTGCTATCCTGGCTGGAGGAAAAAGTGCCGGAAACCTACCAGAATATAATATCGGCAGATGAAATAAGCAGCGCAAATTTTTCAGGCCATGGATCAGCTATTTCGCAGGCATATAATCATATGATTCTGCCACTTGCCAATGCGCGGGATATCAGCACCCAGGTAAAATGGGGCATCCGTGATTTCGAGTACAGGTTTAAACGCAAACCTGAAGGTATGTGGCTGCCTGAAACGGCGGTAAATGTCGTGACCCTGGAAGTACTTGCTGAAAATGAGATTAAATTCACAGTGCTGGCTCCGCGTCAGGCTGAAAAGACCAAAAAGCAGGGTGAAAATGAATGGATTGATGTAAGGGGCGGGAAAGTTGATCCGAGAAGACCCTATCTATGCAATCTCCCATCTGGTCATACGATATGCATTTTCTTTTATGATGGTAATATTTCAAAAGATGTGGCATTCAATAAATTACTTAACAACGGCAAAAATTTTGCCGATTACCTTTTAAAATCATTGGATGAAAACCCCCGTGACCCACAGATCGCGCATATTGCCACCGACGGGGAGAGTTACGGGCATCATCATAGCCATGGAGATATGGCGCTGGCGTATTGTGTGGATTATATTCAAACCGCGTCGGATGCTAGTATAACCAATTATGGAGAATTTCTTGAAAAATATCCGCCTGATCACGAGGTGATTATTGTTGATGACAGTTCATGGAGTTGTGAACATGGCGTTGAAAGATGGCGGAACAACTGTGGTTGCAATACCGGGGACCAGCCTGGTTGGAATCAGCATTGGCGAAAACCGTTGCGTGATTCGCTCGACTGGCTACGGGATCGTATGATCGAAATATACGAGCAGGTTGGGGCGAAATTGTTTAACGAACCGTGGCAGGCCCGTGATGCTTATATTGAGGTAATTCTCAACCGTAATGAAAAAACAATTGAAAGTTTTCTTGAAAAATACGGTAATGGACTGATGAGCAACGGCACTAAAAACAGAGCCATGCGAATGCTTGAAATGCAACGCAATGCCATGCTGATGTACACAAGTTGTGGTTGGTTTTTCAGTGAGGTTTCAGGCATTGAAACGGTGCAGATTCTACAGTACGCATGCCGGGCCCTGCAGCTTGCAAGTCAGGTTGCAGGGAGCAAACTAGAAGAACAGTTTATCCATAAACTAGAAGAATGTAAAAGTAATATTCCGGAATATGACACTGCAGCTGATATTTACAGGAAGCGGATCATTCCAGCAAGACTAGATCTGATGCGTGTTGGGATGCATTATGCGGTGGCCTCATTGTTTGAAAAGCAACCGCATAAATTTCCTGTGTTTAACTATTCTACACAAAGCGAATTTTTTGAAAGAAGAGAAGCAGGTATTCAACGTATTTCGTATGGGAGAATAAATATCAGATCAAAAACAACCTTTTCAGAAAAACATTTCAGCTTTATCGCTCTTTATCTGGGGCAGCATAATATAATCGGTTACATATCGGTAGATATGAAAAAAGACACGTTTTATTCAATGTACGACCAGACATTGGCTGCGTTCAGAGAGAGTAATCTCAGTAAATTGCTTGGGTTGATGCAGGAGCATTTTGGTGGTGAAAAGTTTTCAATCTGGCATTTATTTAAAGATGAAAAACGAAAAGTATTTGACAAGATCGTTGCCAAATATCTGAGTAAAATCGATAAGAAATTCAAACAAATATACGAGCAGGATTACCAGCTAATAAATGCGCTTGCCAATGAAAAATATCCGGTACCTGAAATTTACCTGCATACATTTGCCTATGTGTTTAATGCCGAATTAAAAGAATGTCTTCAGACTGATCCGCTTGATACTAATCTACTTAAAACAATTGTGTTTAAATTTGAAAAGTGGGATCTTAAGCTAAGTGCCCAAATACCGTTTGAAAGAATCGTAAATGATATGATCAATAAAAACCTGATGGAACTGTATCTGGGTGCAGATGGTTTTACAAGGTTGAAAAACCTGAATTATGTATTTGATATATTGAAAGACTTTGGATTGAAACTGAATTTATACCAAAGTCAGAACCTGTATTTTAAAATATCAAAAGGTAAACAGGCTGATAGTTGGGAGAAAAAATGGGAAAAAGAGTTTAATAACCTTGGCAGAAACCTGGGAATAAAAGTTGAAATTGACTGAATTTGAATATAAACGATAACGATATTGTTATTACCAGTTGGGGGGATCTTTGTGAGCGGTTATACGATAACTCCTGGAAAGACCGAATGGGCCGATTCAGAACTGATTATGCTTTCAGAGGGGTGTCAGAAAAGGAATACCAACTTAAAAACCGATTTTTAAGAAATTGCGGAGAGAAAGAAAACCTGGAATACCATTTGCTTCGTAACTTCAAGAAGTATGCAATGGTGGATGCTACTGAGGCGCTCACCTCTGATTGGCGGCTACTTACCATAGGTCAGCACTACGGGCTTCCGACCCGATTGATGGACTGGACTTACTCCCCGTTCGTTGCCGTCCATTTTGCAACAGTCAACCTGGATAAATACGACCACGATGCCGCCATCTGGATGGTAGATTTTGTAAAAGCCAAGGAACTGTTGCCAGATTCTCTGAGAGAAAAACTGCAGCAAGCTGGTGCAAATTCGTTTACCATTGAAATGCTTGAAGAAGCAATGCCTAATTTAAGCGATTTTAAAGCGCTGTCTGATACAAATGTCACATTGTTTTTTGAGCCGCCTTCAATTGATGAACGTATTGTAAACCAATATGCGTTTTTCTCCTGCATGTCAAGCGCTACACTGATCATGGATGACTGGTTGTTGCAATACCCAGATATTTACAGGCGTATTATTATCCCAAAGGAGTTTAAATGGGAAGTGCGTGATAAGCTCGATCAGGCAAATATTAACGAAAGGCTTCTTTTTCCAGGACTGGATGGCCTTGCAAGTTGGCTGCAACGACATTATTATCCTGGGAAGTAATAGCTTTCAGAATCATAAAATTCTGAGAATCAGTTGATATTAAAATTATTAGCAACCCGGCTCTATTCATTTACAATTAATTGCCAATTTCTGTCCCATCATCATATTACTTCCCACTTACTCTGTCGGGGTTCTGCGTAACAAATGCTTTCCAGCTTGTGGATTTACTTTTTTTTGTTTTACCCTGAAAGTGATGACAAAGCCCTACTGCAAGTGCATCTGTGGCATCGAACAGTTTAGGTTCTTCACGAAGATGCAATAGTTTTATGATCATACCGGATACCTGTTCTTTTGATGCATTTCCGTTTCCGGTTACAGATTGTTTTACTTTCTTCGGCGCATATTCGGTGATAGGTATTTCCCTTGCCAGGGCTGCAGCCATTGCTACACCCTGTGCCCGTCCGAGTTTTAGCATGGATTGAATGTTTTTTCCATAAAAAGGGGCTTCCAGCGCTACTTCATCCGGATGGTATTCTTCAATCAATGACGTCACCATGTCAAATATTTTTTTAAGTTTGAGCTCATGACCGGAATATTTGCTGAGATGAATAACGCCGTATTGAATAAGTGAAAACTGCTGTCCTATGATCAAAAGCAGTCCATATCCCATTACGTTGGTACCGGGATCAAGGCCCAATATGATTCGTTCAGATTTTTTTTCTAATTTAGACACTGATGCAATTTAATTACACCACATCGATATTAAAAGAAAGAAAGTTTATCATTACCTGGAAAGTATTGAAAATCGTAATTCTGATCTCCTGCATGGCAGTTATATTGCAGCGGGTAAGGCAGGACCATGTGAAGTTGTATGACCTGGTTGCTAATATTTCTAATCTGCCATTATATGGATGGGCTGGCATCGTACTTATTTTAATGCTGGCGCCATTTAACTGGCTGTTGGAGGCTTTGAAATGGAAATTTCTGACACGACATATCGAGAAATTATCCATCCGGGATGCATTCCGGTCTGTTGTCATTGGTTTAAGTTTTGGTTTTGCCACACCCCGGGCGCTGGGCGATTATATCGGTAGAACGCTTGTTTTCCATCACGATAATATGTTGAAAATAATTTTACCGGTATCGGTTAGCAGGATGGCACAACTTATCCCAACACTGATGTTTGGGATTGTTGGAATATCCTTTTTGATAAACGTCAATACAAATGCAGATGTACTGCAGTGGTGGGTGTCAGGGTTATTTGTAGCACTGATTTTGATATTTTCCGGAATAGTATTATTGACTAAAAACAATCACATGTTGCCAAAACTCAAAGGATTTGGGGATGTTGTAGGTAGACTGTTACAACCGGTATCATGTTATTCACCTGCAGATCTGATACAAGTTTTGGGTTTCAGTGTGCTAAGATACATTGTTTTTTCAGGTCAGTTTATGATTGCTCTTTGGGTATTTGGATTACATACCGAGCTCTTCCTTTTGTTTGCAGGAGTGACATGGATATTGCTCGCCAAATCGATTATGCCATCATTTAATTTTCTCAGCGATCTGGGTATTCGAGAAGTTTCGGCAATTGTATTTTTCGGAGCCTTTAATTATCCTGTACTGCCTGTACTTTCTGCCAGTTTGCTGATTTGGGTTATAAATATCTTGATTCCTGCATTGTCAGGAGTTGTATTGGCAGGTAAAACTAAAATCTGATTGTGGAGATTGTGTTATCCGTATTTGTTTCAGTTTATGTACTCGTGCTCATTCTGATTCTTGTCACCTGGATAAATATACCATTTTCTGAAAAATCTGATTGTAAGGATTCGCTGATGATGTCAGTGATAATTCCTGTACGAAATGAAGTAAAAAATATTCGCCTTTTGCTTGATGATCTTGGTAAACAGAAGTACACAAATCAGTATTTCGAAGTGATCGTAATTGATGATCATTCGGATGATTCCACCTTTGACATAGTTGCATCCGCATCAGGGACTGTTCCATATAAGTTGAATATAATCAACCTGGATGTAACTATGGGAAAAAAGCAAGCTATAAAAAAAGGGATTGAATCTTCTCGCGGGGAAATAATTGTTACTACTGACGCTGATTGCAGGGTAGGAGTAGATTGGTTGTGTGAAATTGCCCATCAGTTTAAATGTGAAAGAACAAATTTGGTTTTCGGGCCTGTAAAATATACCTGCGCCATGGATTCGTTTTCATTGTGGCAATCAATGGAATTTGCCGTATTGCAAACCACAGGAGCTTCAACATTGCATTTAGGGGTCCCAACCATGTGCAATGGCGCGAATATGGCTTACCGTAAAAAGGTGTTTTTTAGAGCAGGTGGTTTCGCTGGTAATGAACATATTGCTTCAGGTGATGATGAATTTCTGATGCATAAGGTGTTTCTGATTGATCCGGTTGCTGTTAAATATATAAAATCACAGCATGCGATTGTCGAAACGACTCCACTACCCGATCTGAAAAGTTTTATTAATCAACGCCGGCGATGGGCAAGCAAATGGGAAGGATACCGGATCCCTTATCCGAGGTTATTGGCGATTGTTGTATTTGTCGCCAATCTGTCAATAATGGCAATTGGTATACTGGCAATAACCGGATACATTCATTTTGTCTGGTTTTTAGCAATATGGATATTAAAATTTATTCCGGAGTATTTACTTCTGGTTGTATCAAGTAAGTTTTTTGGGAGAAGTATTGCACAAAAGAACTTCCTGATTTTAGCTGTGTTATATCCGGTATATGCTGTATTTTTCGGCATTGCCGGACGATTTGGGAAGTACAGTTGGAAAGGAAGGGATTTAAACTAAATTTTACATATTTTGAACAAAAGAGAATTTGAAATACTTGATGAGTTGTATTTTCTCGTGAGTTTTGATGACCTGCGGGAAGCGCTGTGTTATGACAGGTCTGAACTCAGGGTTATTTTGAAATCATTGGCTCGTAAAAAGTGGGTTAAATGTTACAAATCTGTAGATGAGGATATCGAATGGGATGAGGTAGAATTCGAGAATCTATTTGATAAATATCATTATCTTGCAAGTAAAGAAGGGCTGATTGCCCACAATACCAGGTAAACAATATTTTCATTGATGGAAACAGATATACAATTATTACAAAAGAAGTACTATCTCAAGGAAATGGAGGTGAATTCCCTCCTTGAGATAACGCAAGCCATTAATGATAATCTAAACGAAGAAGCACTTTTCAGGATATATGATTTTACCATTCGTGCCAATCTTAATATTGGCAAACTCGCTTTGTATGTGCTTGACGAGGAATGGAGTTGCCGGGTTAATTTCGGGACATCTAACGATTTCCTGAATACCAATCTGCCCGGATCGATTCAAAAAATGGTAAAACTGAGTTCTGATTTTGAATCACCTTTTGATGAATTTGAAATTATCATTCCTGTAAAGCATAGATCTACTGTATTGGCATATGTATTTGCCTCTTCGGTCAATTCTGCTGAAGAAGGAATCAATACTACATTTCTGCAAGCGCTGAGCAATCTGATCATTGTGGCTATTGAGAATCAGCGGCTTACCAGGCACCAGATCAAACAAGAGGCATTCAGAAAAGAATTGGAAATTGCTAAAGACGTACAGAAGCTGTTGTTTCCCGAATCACTGCCCTATGGCGTCAGGCTAAAAGTCGCAGCCAGTTATTTACCACATCAGTCTGTAGGAGGCGATTACTACGATTATATTCCCATTAATGAAAACCAGTTCCTGATTTGCATCGCTGATGTTTCAGGTAAAGGTATTCCTGCGGCTATTATGATGTCAAACTTTCAGGCTTCGTTACACACTTTGCTCCGGACTACACCTAACCTCACGCAGATCATAGAGGTTCTCAATTACCAGATACTCGAAAATGCAAAGGGTGAAAACTTCATTACTTTTTTTGGTGCTATATATGACCATAAACTCAATACGCTGGTTTATATAAATGCCGGCCATAACCCGCCTTTTTTATATGATAGGGAAAATGGAATCCGTACACTTGACGAAGGATGCACCGTCTTAGGTATGTTTCATCCGCTGCCCTTTATCAATGAAGGATTTGTGACCGATCTAAACAGTTTCATGTTATTTCTCTACACCGACGGTCTTACTGAAACAGAAAACGAAAACGACGAAGAGTATGGAAGTGACCGGATCAGGGATTACCTCGAAAATAACCCATATAAAGATTTGAAAGAGATTCACAGCGAACTGCTTGAAGAGCTGGATAAATTCAAAGGGAAAAATGACTACAGAGATGATATAACTATATTATCTTGTAGGTTGGAAGAAAGATAATACTTCTTGCTACCTATGTTTTCGTATAAAACCCCGGTAATTTTTCACACACTGTTTCCTTCTCTTACCTGGATGATAGATACTGATACCTTGGAGGTATCGCTTACATTTGATGATGGTCCGGTAGCGGGTGTTACGGATTGGGTACTTAGCGTATTAAATGATTTTGATGTTAGGGCCACTTTTTTTTGTGTAGGCGAGAATGTTCTGGATCATCCGGATTTAATACAAAGAATGGCTGAAGAGGGGCACAGTGTAGGGAACCATACACACAATCATCTGAATTCCTGGACTACTTCTTTTGAGAAGTACCATGCAAATATCATGAAATGCGAAGAAGCGCTGGCCCCGTTTAATAAAAGCAGACTTTTCCGGCCGCCCTATGGAAAACTGAGGCCATTGCATATCAGAAAAATTAAAAATGAATTCAAAATAGTAATGTGGAATGTACTGACGGGCGACTACAGACCGGATGTGGATCCTGCAAGTTGTTTAAACGGTAGTTTAAAGGCTGTAACCGGAGGTTCTATCATTGTATTTCACGACAGCATGAAGGCAAGCAACTTACTCAAAACCATACTACCTGGATTTATTGATAAGCTATTGAAACAAGGCTATACGTTTAAACCATTATAAAAATTGAACCTGATCGAATACGTACTAATGGGGATTATTTCTTTCGTGATCCTGAAGAATATATCGCTTTTAATCTTATTCAAAATGAATTTTAAGCGGGTGATTCCAGGTGATCGAAATGAAGAGATGTATGATTTTCCGTTTGTATCCGTATTTATTGCTGCCAGGGATGAAGAAAATTCTATTTCAGCATGTATTAAAAGTATATGCAATCAGGATTACCCTCCGGAAAGGTATGAAATTATTGCAGGTAATGATAGTTCTGCAGACGATACCCTGACAATACTTCATAAACTGGAATTGGAGTTACCGAATCTGCATGTGTATGATATTACAAAAGTTGTTACTGAAAAACCCGGTAAAATAAACGTGCTTGCACAGCTCTCCGACAAAGCGCAGGGGAATTATTATTTATTTACCGATGCTGATACAGTGTTGCCTCCAACCTGGATTCGTACCATGGTACATACATTACAAAGTGGATACGGTGTAGTTACAGGTACCACACTTCTCAAAACCTGGGCCCAGTTCGGTCACCTTCAGAATATCGAATGGGGTATGACAATTTCAACGATCAAAGTTTTAAGTGACATAGGTGTGCGCACAACATCAATCGGCAACAATATGGGGATCCAGCGTGCCGCCTACCAGAAAGTGGGTGGATACAGAGGAATCACTTTTTCGTTAACCGAAGACTTTGAACTTTACAGGCAAATATGTAATTCTGGATACCAGGCATTTCATATTTTTCAAAAAGAGGTATTGGCCTTATCAAAACCAGTTTATGATCTATATGCGCTGTTCAGGCAACGGAAAAGATGGATGTACGCAGCATTCAGACTTCCCTTACCTATGCTCCTTATACTGATAACGGACGCCATGTTTTTACCGGTTATTTGTTTGTTTATTGCCATTAATCCTGTTTATGGATTGTTTTTCTGGCTTTTCAAGCTTTGTGCCCAATGGCTGTTTATTTACCATTCATTTGAGCGACTGCAGATTAAAATTTCTCTTAAACGCATAATTCCCTTTGAATTTTATCAGGGTATAATAAATTTGGCAGCATTGTTTTATTTTTTATTTTCTTCAGGAGTTACGTGGAAAGGAAGAAAGTACTGATAGTTGCTGAAAACAGGAATATCCAAACCTATGTATATAGATACACATGCACATATTTACCTGGAAGCCTTCAGAGAGGACTTGCCTGATGTTATGGATCGCAGCCGCGATAGCGGGGTTTCGAGAATATATTTGCCTAACATCGACCATACGTCTATTGATCTGATGCTGGAGGTTGAGGAGCAGTTTCCAGGGGAATGTATTGCAATGATCGGATTGCATCCGTGTAGCGTCAATAATGGATTTGAGAAGGAGTTGTATATTGTAGAAGAATGGTTGGGACAAAGAAAATTTGCAGGTATTGGCGAAATAGGAACAGACCTTCACTGGGATAAAACATTTTGGAACGAGCAGCAGGAGGCACTAAAAATTCAGCTCAACTGGGCGAAAGCTTTTAATATACCTGCGATTTTACATTGCAGAGATTCAATTGATGAAACCATTGAGATTGTAGCGCAAACAAAGGATCAGAATTTAAAAGGAATATTTCATTGTTTTACCGGAAATGTGGATCAGGCACGTAAAATTGTGGAGCTGGGGTTTTTCCTGGGAATAGGAGGGGTATCCACATTTAAAAACGGTGGCCTTGAGGATGTGATAGCAGATGTTGATCTTGATTTCATGATTCTTGAAACAGACAGCCCGTATCTGTCACCCGAGCCTTACAGGGGAAAGCGAAATGAACCTTCGCGAATCCCCTTGATTGCAGAAAAAATTGCAAAAATCAGAAATATAAGTGTGATGGAAGTTGCGCAGAAAACTACTGTCACTGCTGAAAAAATTTTTAAATATGTATCCATATAATCTTCTGGAACTTGATACCACAACTCCGAACGAACCGGATGCCAGGATACTTATTATATACACCGGAGGCACATTCGGAATGGGAGTGGACAAGCAAGGGAGTTTAAAACCGATTGATTTTAGTAAGATACTCCACGAGATACCTTCACTGAAATCATTTAATCTGATCATAAAAGTGCTTGCATTCATAAAGCCTGTTGATTCTTCGGACATTAATCCGGGACATTGGATTGAGATGGGGCAGATCATCAAACATTATTATAATAACTTTGACGGTTTCGTGATCCTTCATGGCACCGATACTATGGCCTATTCATCGTCTGCGTTAAGTTTTATGCTGGAAAACCTGACAAAACCGGTTATTTTTACCGGTGCACAGTTGCCGGTAACTGAGCCGCGAACCGATGCCGGAGATAACCTTGTTACTGCGATTGAGATTGCTTCGAAACGAAATAAAAACGGAAAGCCTGTGGTTTCGGAAGTTTGTATTTACTTCAATCATCACCTGATTCGCGGCAACAGGGCACAGAAGGTTGAAAGTATGCATTTCGACGCATTTGAATCGGCTAACTACCCTCCACTGGCAAAAGCCGGAGTTGAAATTGATTATAATTATCAATACATTAAGTCCTTTGGCGGGGAAGGCACTTTGGGTGTAGCAGGTAAACTTGATGGTAACGTCACTTTTCTGAAACTATTTCCGGGCATATCTGAAAATGTAGTGAAAAGTATGCTTATAAACACTGATTTGAAAGGTGTTGTGCTTGAAACATTCGGAAGCGGAAATGCACCTATGGATCGCTGGTTTCTAAGAGCCGTCTCGGAAGCGGTGAGCAACGGGTTGTTCATATATAACGTATCACAATGCCTTGGTGGCAAAGTAATACAAGGGCAGTATGAAACCTCGATGGCACTGAAAGACGCTGGAGTAATCAGTGGAAAAGATATTACCAGCGAAGCTGCGATAACAAAAATGATGTATTTGTTTGGAATGGAGAAACGGATGGATTCGATACGGAAAAAACTCGAACTTTCCTTGAAAGGAGAATTATCTGAGTAAAATCACTATCAATGTTGCATTTATGTAATGTGGGAAAATTTATATTATTCTTGCATAAACCTATTTTTTATGATTTATTTGTGCAACTGAGTTTGTGAAATTGGGGAGAGGTGACCGAGTGGCTGAAGGTGCTCGCCTGGAAAGTGAGTGTACTCGAAAACGGGTACCGGGGGTTCGAATCCCTCTCTCTCCGCATACCAGAATTAAACGAATAAGATTTAAAAACTTTAAGATAATTGTTAGAATTAAAATACGCTTATTACATTTAACTTTTATAAACACAACAACCTGGTATTAAACCATCGACTATGAAACGATTATTTACTCTTTTGACTTTAGCAGGAATTTTAACCTTCGCTAATTCTGGTATTGTAGTTGCTCAGGATGACGCTACGGATACAGAACAAACAGCAGACACTACTGCACTCGATGAGGCGGCAACTGCCGAACAACCTTTTGAATCTGCCGAGGAGGAAGAAATAGTTGCCGAAGTAGATCCATTTGCAACAACCACCGGCGAGGAATTAACTTTTCATCAGCAAATCAAGGAAAAATTTATTGAAGGCGGATGGGCATTTATGGGAATTGTTCTCCTGTGTTTGATTATCGGACTTTCCATTTCAATCGAAAGAATAATCGTATTGAATCTTTCGACTACGAGTACAAGGAAACTCCTTTCAAATGTGGAAGATGCACTTAATCAGGGTGGTGTTGATGGCGCGATGGAAGTTACTAAAAACACTAAGGGTCCTGTAGCATCAATTTTCACTCAGGGATTGCTTCGAATGACTGAAGGTATTGAAATGGTGGAGAAATCAATCATAGCGTATGGCTCGGTTGAAATGGGCCGTCTGGAGAGAGGGCTGGTTTGGATATCCCTTTTTATATCACTTGCACCTATGCTTGGTTTCATGGGTACTGTAATTGGTATGATTGGAGCATTTGACGCCATTGAAGCTGCTGGTGATATATCGCCTCAGATCGTGGCACGTGGTATTAAGGTAGCGCTTCTTACTACGGTAGCTGGTCTGATTGTAGGTGTTATTCTACAACTCTTCTATAATTACCTGGTTTCAAAAATTGACTCGATGGTAAACGACATGGAAGATGCGTCAATTTCGTTGGTTGATATGCTTGTACAACACAAGCTGACAAAGTAATATTGAATTTTATTTCTTAAATTTACATAGAAATGGATATTGTACAGATCGGATTAATTTTTACTTATATATTACTAGCTGTAGGCGTTTTGGCGGCTATTGTTATGCCCCTGTTTCAGGCAATTTCAACCGACCCGATGAGTCTATTGAAATCCGCTGGCGGATTGGGCATTATTGTGGTAATTTACTTAATCGGTTACGCATTAGCCGGAGATGAAGTTACTGCAAAATATACCGAATTTGGTGTTGATTCTTCAACCTCTAAAATGGTGGGAGGTATTTTGAATACCATGTATATACTAATGTTTGGAGCATTGGCAGGAATATTATTTACTGAAATTTATAAGGCTACCCGTTAGCCTACAAACAAGAAAATTATGCGTACTAAAAGAGGAACTCCGGAGATCAATGGCGCTCCCATGGCGGATATTGCGTTTCTGTTATTGATTTTTTTTCTTGTTACGACTACCATCGCTAACGATAAAGGATTAAGCTTACTGTTGCCTCCCAAGCCAGATGAAGAGAATAAATCTGAAATAAAAATTAAGGAACACAATATGTTTAAAATTCTCATAAATTCAGCCGACCGGCTTCTGGTTGAAGGAGAGCCATTAGACGATCCTAGAAAAATCAGACAAATGGTAACGGATCATGTAATGAATTACGGTAAAAACCCTAAAATGTCTGATTCGCCTAAAGATGCCGTTATTTCATTCAAAGCAGATCGTGGAACAACATATGAGCTGTATATTAAAGTTCTAAACAACGTGCAGGGGGCATACTATGATATGTATGCAGCGCGCGCGGGGGTTACAAACAAGCAATGGCGCGATATAGCATCTGATCTGGGCGATCCGGAAAATAAGAGGATTTACACTATAGCAAGGAAAGATTTTCCGATGGCAATTTCGATCGCGGAACCTTCAAAAATAGGAGGAAGTTAATATGGCAAAGTTTAAAAAGAAATCTAATACGAGTCAGGAAATCCCTACTGCCTCATTACCGGACATAATATTTATGTTGTTGTTCTTTTTTATGGTTACAACCGTATTACGGGAAACAACCATCAATGTAGAACAGCGTATACCCGCTGCTACCGAGTTACGGAAACTACAAAGAAAATCGCTGGTAAGTTATCTTTACCTCGGCAAGCCTAAACAAGGACAATGGGGTACCCAGCCAAAAATCCAGGCAAATGATGTGTTTATTGAGACCAAGGACATCGTACTTTGGGTGACCCAGGAAAAGGATAAATTAAGCGAGGTAGAAAGAGATCAAATCACCATTGCACTTAAAATTGACAAAGAAGTAAAAATGGGGTTAGTATCGGATGTACAGCTTGAATTAAGGGAAGTAAACGCCCGAAAGATTTTGTACACTACCGCACAGGATATGGATTACTGACAAGCTTAATGTAAGAAAAGTAAAAAAAGTCTTTTTGTTTACCGGAAAGACTTTTTTATTGCATAATGGAATTAAATAACCCCAGGGTTATCAAAGCCTGGTGCGTTTATGATTGGGCTAACTCAGTGTATAACCTGGTGATCACGTCAACCATCTTTCCGGTGTATTACATTGCTGTTACTTCTTCCGGAGACTCTGACCTGGTGGATTTTTTCGGCTTTTCATTGCCCAATACGGTCTTATATTCGTATTCACTTTCATTTTCTTTTCTCGTAGTTGCTGCTATGCAACCTTTTCTTTCAGGTATAGCTGATTATTCTGGAAATAAAAAAAATTTTATGAAATTCTTCACATGGCTTGGTGCACTGTCATGTATCTGCCTTTTCTTTTTTGATGGCGAAAATGTGGAGTATGGAATAACCTGCTCTGTACTTGCCAGCATTGGATATGGGGGTGCACTTGTATTTTACAATTCATTTCTTCCTGAAATAGCCACGTACGACCGGTACGATAATATAAGTGCAAAAGGGTTTTCATATGGTTATGTTGGAAGTGTGCTGCTTTTGATTTTTAATCTTGTAATGATTCAAAAACCTGAATGGTTTGGGTTAACTCCCGGTAACCTTCCGGCAAAAATTTCATTTCTGACTGTAGGTGTCTGGTGGATTGTATTTGCTCAAATTACCTTTTATTATTTACCCGAAAATAGCACGGGTAAAAAAATTGGGATGCAGCAATTGCTTAATGGCTATAATGAAATTAGAAAAGTATGGTTTAGCATTGCACAATTGCCTGACCTTAAAATGTATTTGAAATCGTTTTTTTTCTACAATACAGGTGTGCAGACCATTATGTATATGGCCGCTGCATTTGGCGGCAAGGAGCTGAAGCTTTCGGGTGGAAAATTGATCGTAACTATTTTGATTATTCAAATTGTGGCCATATTGGGATCATTTATATTTGCCAAATTGTCAGAAAAAAAGGGTAACCGTTTCTCACTTAGTACTATGGTGATCATGTGGATATTCATTTGCATTTGGGCTTACTTTCTTCAAAGCGAATTCCAATTCTACGCACTTGCATTTTCCGTGGGGTTGATCATGGGTGGCATACAGGCTCTTTCACGTGCCACCTATACCAAACTCATACCATCAAATACCATTGACCATGCATCCTATTTTAGTTTTTATAATGTGACATATAATATTTCTACCGTTATCGGGACATTTGCATTTGGATTGATAGAACTATTGACAGGAAATATGCGATACAGTGCATTATCTTTGGCTGGGTTTTTTGTAATCGGACTGATCTTTTTGTTAAAGGTCAATATTCCGAGATCGGAAAAGGAAGCGTATAAACTGGATTGATATTTTTTTTATAAATGGAAAATCTGGAATATAATAATATGAAGCAACTCGAGTTGCCGGCATTTGATATTAAACTAAAAAAGTCAGAACGAGGAGTGGAGGTGTTTGATATCATTCGCAAAAAATACATTATGCTAACACCAGAGGAGTGGGTCAGGCAGCATTTTGTACATTTTCTGATTACCAGGTTAAATTACCCGAAAAGCCTCATTCGAGTCGAATCAGGACACAGTTACAATGCCCTCCTGAAACGAAGTGATATCATCACTTATGACAGAACTGGTAAAGCTTTTTTACTTACTGAATGTAAATCCGCGAGCGAAAAATTAAATGAATCTGCACTGTACCAGGTTGCAACATACAATCATTCGGTAAATGCGCAATATATAGCGCTCACCAATGGTATTGGGTTTATTTGTGGAAAACCGGGGCAGTCAGGCAGCGCAATGAAATGGCTGAAAGAATTACCTGTTTATCCTGATGAACCGGAGTAAAAAACTTTCAGATCTGAATCATAAGAAGGAATTGACATCTTCACAGGGCTCTCCAAAGACATCAGCAACTGCTTTATAAACAATTTTACCGTTTATAATATTGAGTCCCAGTTTTAATTCTCCATTTTCCTTACAGGCTTTTTTCCATCCCTTACTCGCGAGTTCTAAGGCGTACGGCAGGGTGGCATTGGTAAGTGCTAATGTAGAGGTATATGGTACAGCACCCGGCATATTGGTCACACAATAATGAATCACATCGTCAATAATGTAAGTTGGATTGGCATGTGTTGTGGGTTTGCAGGTTTCAATACAGCCGCCCTGGTCAACAGCTACATCTACCAGTACAGTTCCCGGACGCATTTCCTTTAGCATATCGCGTGTAATAAGACTGGGTGCTTTGGCTCCTGGAATCAGGACGGCGCCGATAATGAGTTCGTGGTTTTTAATAAACTCCCTGATGTTATATTCGTTTGACATTACTGTTTTTACATTGGAGGGCATAATGTCATCCAGGTATCGCAACCTTGTCAAATTAAGATCCATAATTGTTACGTCAGCGCCCAGTCCGGCAGCCATCTTGGCAGCGTTGGTTCCTACCACACCGCCTCCAAGAATAAGTACTTTTGCAGGTCTTACGCCCGGCACTCCTCCGAGCAAAATGCCGCGCCCTTTCATGGGTTTTTCAAGATATTTGGCGCCCTCCTGTATAGCCATTCTGCCGGCCACTTCCGACATGGGCACCAATAAGGGGAGCGAATGGTCTTCACTTTCAACGGTTTCATATGCCAGGCAAACCGATTTATTTTCTATCATAGCACTGGTCAGCGGCTTATAAGAGGCAAAATGAAAATAGGTGAAAAGAAGCTGTCCTTCCCTTATCAATCCGTATTCACTCGCAATAGGTTCCTTTACTTTTATTATCATATCCGATTTACCATAAACATCTTCAGCAGATTGTAATAACACTGCGTCGGCATTTTCATATTCCTCATCTTTGAAACCACTTTCAACTCCAGCTCCGGATTGGACATAAACCGTATGATTCCGTTTAACCATTTCTTTAGCGCCGGCGGGCGTTAAACCAACACGGTTTTCGTTATCTTTTATTTCTTTTGGAATTCCAATGATCATTATAGTATGATTTTG
The DNA here is from genome assembly GCA_022571715.1 of Bacteroidota bacterium. GTDB lineage: Bacteria > Bacteroidota > Bacteroidia > Cytophagales > Cyclobacteriaceae > SZUA-230. Next base: position 34,518 of record JACZXH010000008.1, read on the forward strand.
TTAAAATGGATTCAAATATAGCAAGCAACCAAGAATATTTCAGATGATTTATATCAGTTCATTTTTTATTGATTTTTTTAAAATCCGAATAAAATTTCAAATTATGATTTAATTCAGTGATAAATTTCTTCAGAAATGTGTTTTGGTGCAATATTGGATTTAAATAACCTAAAAATCAGAATTTTTCTTATTATTAAGTTATAAAATGCAGGTTTGATACCTCGACGGTTTTCATTATTTTTGTTTAACACCTGTCTGGTCTTGTTGTATTAAATTTTACAGAATTGGAATCTACAAAGACACTACCTGATATTACTGTCGATACATCGCAAATTCTGGGTGACTACAAATTAGCAGTGGCCAGCCGCGAAGCAAGCCTGATTGGCCGTAAGGAAGTCTTTATGGGCAAGGCAAAATTCGGGATTTTTGGTGATGGAAAGGAAATCGCGCAGATTGCCATGTCAAAAGTGTTCAGGAATGGTGATTTTCGATCGGGATACTATCGCGATCAGACATTTATGCTGGCTATTGGCGAACTGACCCTTGAAGCATATTTTGCACAACTATATGCTCATACCGAGATAACTAACGATCCTGCAAGTGCCGGTCGTCAGATGAACGGGCATTTTGCAACCCGAATGATTGATGAAACGGGCAGCCTTAAGGATCTTACCAAAGAAAAAAACAGCAGCGCGGATATTTCACCTACTGCCGGGCAAATGGCAAGGCTCGTTGGGCTGGCATGGGCATCCGTGCTTTTCAGAAACAACAAAGGATTGAAAAAGTACAAACATTTGTCAGAATCCGGAAATGAGGTTGCATTCGGGACTATCGGTGATGCGTCCACTTCGGAAGGTGTATTTTTAGAAGCCATAAATGCTGCCGGCGTACTTCAGATTCCCTTGGTGATTAGTATCTGGGACGATAATTATGGTATTTCAGTACCACAGAAATATCATACCACCAAAAACTCTATCTCAAAAGCGTTGGCTGGTTTTCAAAGAAATAAAAATGAACCTGGTATTGAGATTTTTAGAGTTAAAGGATGGGACTATCCTGGGTTGCTGAAAACCTATGAAGAAGCAGCGATACTGGCCAGAGAACAACATATACCTGTAATGATACATGTTGAAGAGATGACTCAGCCTCAGGGTCACTCAACGTCAGGTTCACACGAAAGGTATAAGCCAAAGGAGCGTCTTATATGGGAACGAGAATTTGACTGCATAAAAAAAATGCGCGAATGGATTATCGATAATGGATTTGCCATTGAAAGTGAAATGGACGAAATCGAGAAAGAAGCTAAGACTGAAGCAAAAAAATCGCGCAATGAAGCATGGAAAAAATATATGGAAGAAATTCTGGAATGGCAGAATGAAGTGCTTAGCTTAATTGAAAAGGCTGCTTCTGAAAGTAGTCAAAAAGATGATCTGAACGAATTAAAACATGAACTTTTGTCTGTAATAAATCCGGTAAAAGCAGATATAATCCGTGCTGCAAAAAAGTCGATGAGATTGATTAGGTTTGAAAGCCTGATAGTTAAAAAGGACCTTGCGAAATGGATAAAGCAATTTGAAGAAAAAAGTCTTAAAGATTATAGTTCGCATCTTTATAGCGAAACTTCCGGATCGGCATTGCTTGTCCGGCGGATTGCTCCTGAGTATATCGAGGATTCAAAAATTGTAGATGGCCGGCAGATATTACAGGCCTGTTTTGACAATGCACTTGAAAGAGATCCCCGGGTGCTGGCATTCGGTGAAGACCTGGGCAAGATCGGAGATGTGAACCAGGCTTTTGCGGGCCTCCAGGATAAATACGGTGAACTACGAGTAATTGATACAGGTATTCGTGAAGACACGATTATAGGCCAGGGGATAGGTACGGCATTGCGTGGACTCAAGCCGATTGCAGAGATTCAGTACCTCGACTATATTTATTATGCCATACAGACATTGAGTGATGATCTGGCAACCTTACAGTACCGGACCAAAGGGGGGCAAAAGGCTCCGTTGATTATCCGGACACGAGGCCACCGTTTGGAGGGAATATGGCATTCCGGCTCACATATGGGCATGTTACTACATAGTTTAAGAGGTATATTTGTGTTAGTGCCACGAAATATGACCAGGGCAGCTGCGTTTTACAATACGATGCTTAAATCAGACGATCCGGCCATTATTATTGAATGCCTCAATGGATACAGGTTGAAAGAAAAGCTTCCGGAAAATATAGGTAAAATTACCGAACCACTTGGTGTACCTGAGGTCATTAAGGAGGGAACCGACCTTACTGTTGTCACATATGGGTCCATGTGCCGTATTGTTCTGGAAGCAGCCAGCCAGCTTCAGGAGGTTGGAATTTCGGCAGAAATAATTGACGTGCAGACCCTCATACCGTTTGACAGGCATCATGCAATTGTGGAATCAATAAAAAAGACAAACCGGGTAGTGTTTGCTGATGAGGATGTGCCTGGAGGAGCATCTGCATATATGATGCAGAAAGTGCTGGAAGAACAGGGCGCTTTTAAATATCTCGATTCACTCCCGCTAAGTGTGACAGCCAAAGATCACCGGCCAGCTTACGGGTCAGACGGCGACTATTTCAGTAAACCCAATGTGGAACAAGTGTTTGATAAGATTTACGAATTGATGTCAGAAACAGATCCAGAAAATTTTCCCGATATTTATTAACCGGGATGAATATGAATGCACCACGTAAATGTTGTTCCAGGTGATGTGTCATGCGTAATGTTTCGGCTAAGCCACTGTAATTTTAGTTTCTGACAAGACGAAAAATTGCACATAACAGTGTTTTCAACTTGATTGGGGAAACTTGTTTTGGGCAGGATAAATCATACTTGACACGTTGCTAGTCTACTTCTATATTTTTAAGTACAAAATCCGGCGTATCGAAGAAATTACTGGTATGAAGCGCCCGGTCTTTTATCCTTACTCGTAACTTCAGGGTATCGTTTCGAAACAGAATTTTGAACCCTGAAGAAGTCATTCCGTATCTGAGAACGCCTTCAAGAGGTGATTTCGAGAGATCGGTCATGATCGGAAACCGTCCGTTAAAGGTGTCGGAACATTGAGGAGGAAAGGCAATCTCCCAATCAAATTCAGTGTAAACACCATTTTTTTTCACGAAATATTCCACAAAAATATTCCAGTGATTTTCATTCTGCTGAAAATAAAGGGTGTCATCCTCATAACCTTCTATTCCTCTGTTGGTCGAATAGTTCAGGCATGTATATGGAAATTCATAAGGGGGTAACGTGTCATAAGGTGGGGTGAAACGGTCAGAATAAGTGAGTAAAGTCTGGTCCTCCTTTAAAAAAAACCAAACGTCATGATACGGCTCAAACAATTCATTCGTACCCAGCCCCAGATCACCATCTCCATCCTTAAACTCAAGAGATAAGATTAGCGAATCAGGCAGATTATCCAATTCTTTAAAAATAATGCTTGTAAAAGAAATCGAGGGTTCGACCGGAAATTCCGGAGGAGAATAGCACGATACTGCAATAAACAGGACCGGGACCAGTAGAACCGTTGATACTTTTTTAAATTCCATATTAATTAAGATACTTCAATAGCATTATTTTGCAAATTTACCTCATGTTAATATAACGTATGAATTATTTTAAAAGTTTTAAACATGAAGTCTTGCATCTGATTCCTTCAGATTTTGACAACCTCGCGTTGAAACTTTTTAAATACCAGGCTCAAAATAATCCGGTGTATGCCAGGTACATCAAGAATTTAAAAAGAGATTATCGCAAAATAAACGCGATAAAGGACATTCCCTTTCTACCAGTTGAATTTTTTAAAACACAGAAAATCACCTGCGATACCTGGGAGCAACAGCAGGTGTTTGAGAGTAGTGGTACTTCTGGGTATGTGCCTGCACGGCATTATATACGGGATGTTACATTTTATAATACACTTGCCGGAAGGACATTTACTTCTTTTTTCGGACCATTAAGCACTTATACGATACTGGCATTGCTCCCTTCATATATGGAGAAAGGCAATTCTTCACTGGTAAATATGGTGGCATACTTTATAGTTAACGCCAAAATGGAATCCGGTTTTTACCTGAACAATATAGAAGAACTGGTTCGCAAGATCACCGATGGAAGTGATAAAAATATTATTTTATTTGGTGTGGCATATGCTCTTCTTGATCTGGTAGAATACTTCCCAACTGATATGCATCATGTAACTATAATAGAAACTGGGGGCATGAAAGGAAAGCGAAAAGAAATAACACGCGAAGAACTTTATGCGATCTTAAAGGAAAAGCTAAAGGTTAAGGATATATATTCGGAATACGGCATGACGGAACTATTGTCACAAGCGTATGCAAAGAATGGAATCTTCAATGCATCGGCAACGATGAAAGTACTCATAAGGGAACCGAACGATCCCTTTTCGTATGTGGAACACGGAATAACAGGAGGAATAAACGTAATCGATCTGGCAAATATTCATTCTTGTGCTTTTGTTGAAACAAAAGACCTGGGTAAACGTTATAAAGATGGATCATTTGTAGTATTGGGACGATTTGATCTTTCGGATATCCGTGGATGCAACTTTTTGTTGAATTTGTAGATGGCATGGAATATATATCTGCAATAACTCAACCACATATCTGAATTATGGATTATACAAAGATTGAACTGAATTATATATTCTTTTGTATGATATATATTTTGATATTTTATTAAACCTTATTTTTTTTAAGTTACTTGCAACATTATTTTTTTACTAGTTAAATTTAATCATAAACTTGCAGTGAAAATAGTAAAATTCGAACCACCAGTAAAAAATGATTTTTTCAGCACGTTGAAAAAGCGGGCTAATACTTACTTTAATGAAAGAAAAATATCGAAACATGCCAACGGAGCAATGATTTTGAAAACAGTTATCATGTTTTCAATTTACTTCATTCCTTATGGCATTCTTGTGTCTGGCATTCTTACAAGCGCCTGGCAGGTTATACTTATGTTTTCCATTATGGGAGTCGGAACGGCCGGTATCGGATTGGCTGTAATGCATGATGCCGTACATGGTGCTTACAGCAAATCACCTGCGATCAACAAATTTCTGAGCATGTCAATGCATATAATCGGAGGTAGTGCTCTGAACTGGAAAATTCAGCATAATGTGCTTCATCATACCTACACAAACATTAACGGTCACGATGACGACATTTCACCAAAATATATTCTACGTTTCTCTCCGCACACCGAATTGCACGGTTTTCATAAGTACCAATATATTTATGCATGGTTTTTATATGGCCTTACCACGCTCAGTTGGGTGATCGCAAAGGATATTAAGCAAATATACCAGTTTGCTGAACGTGGATTGCTTAAAATGCAGGGAATTACGAGAGGAAAAGCAATGACAAATCTTGTCATATCAAAAGTGTTCTATGTGTTATATATGATCGTGATTCCTCTGATTTTCGTAGGTTTCGCATGGGGGGTCATTATTGGTGGCTTCATACTTATGCATGTGATTGCCGGGTTCATAATGGGCCTAATTTTCCAGCCGGCACACCTAACTGAACATGTATTGTTTCCTTTACCTAGCGACGATGGTTACATCCATAAAGAATGGGCTGAGCATCAGATGTTTACCACAGCAAATTATGCAAATAGGAATCCTTTGGTTACCTGGTTTGCTGGTGGTTTGAATTTTCAAATCGAACATCATTTGTTTCCCAATGTTTGCCACGTACACTATAAGAGGCTTTCGCGAATAGTAAAAGAAACGGCGATGGAGTATGGATTACCCTACTATGAACAACCGACCTTTAGCAGTGCTCTGATGTCACACGCAAGAATGTTGAAGAAATTTGGAAATCCGATTGAATCGGCAGCCTGATTTCAGGCATATTTATGAACATCTTTTTTCGAAATACCGGTATCTGACATAATAACCAATCGTTCGACTACATTTCTTAGTTCTCTGATATTTCCGGTCCATTCTTTTTTCTGTAGTTCTTTTAAGGCTTCTGCATTTATTTCTTTGGGTTTTGTGCCATATTCTGCAGCAATATCACGAAGGAATTTATGTACAAGCGCAGGTATGTCATCCGTTCGTTCACTTAGTGGCGGAACTTTGATAATGATAACGCTGAGCCTGTGATATAGATCTTCCCTGAATTTACCTTTTTCGATTTCCATTTTCAGGTCTTTGTTGGTTGCCGTAAGCACCCTTATATCTACTTTAATATCTTTGTCACCTCCTACACGGGTGATTTTATTTTCCTGTAATACACGTAGCACTTTGGCTTGGGCTTTCAGACTCATGTCGCCTATTTCATCGAGGAAAAGTATGCCTCCACTGGCTTGTTCAAATTTACCTATGCGTTGTTTTATGGCCGATGTAAACGATCCTTTTTCATGGCCGAACAGTTCACTTTCAATCAACTCAGAAGGAATAGCGGCACAATTCACTTCAACAAAATGTTCTTTTGCCCGATTACTTTTTTCATGAATCCAACGGGCTACCAGTTCCTTACCTGATCCGTTTGGTCCAGTAATCAAAACCCGTGCGTCAGTCGGTGCAACTTTATCAATGACCAGTTTAACTTCCTGTAACGCTTCAGAATCGCCCACCATTTCGAACTTCCTTGATACTTTCTTTTTAAGTACACGGGTTTCTTTAACCAGGTTATTTTTATCTACTGCATTTCTCAAACTAATCAATAGGCGGTTTAAGTCCGGTGGTTTTTCCAGAAAATCGTATGCTCCTTTTTTTGTGGCATCCACAGCCGTCTCAATACTACCATATGCTGAAATCATGATAAAAGGGGTCTCTACGCCGGCCTTTGCTGCTTTTTCCAATACATCCATACCATTCATCTTAGGCATTTTAATGTCGCATAACACTAAATCAAAGTTGTCAGAAAGCAATTTTTTAAGTCCCTCCTGGCCATCAGAAGCTTCATCGACAGTGTATTTCTCATATTCGAGAATATCTTTGAGCGTAGCCCGGATGCTGGCTTCGTCGTCAATAATCAATACTTTTTTCATAAATCGGAAAGTATCCTGTAGTTTAAAAAAACAGGCCTGTAAGCCGGGTTCTGTTTCCTTACGCAATGAAGGAATCTTATCATTTATCTGGTTGTTGCGTTACCACAACAATCAATCGGCCTACCCGTAAAGCTACCTCCTGACGGAGAACTGGGCGAGCAACCCTTCCTCCGGCTTGCACCGGAATAGCTCAACCTATTTGGCCTTTCAACTCGTAAGGTTTACCAAGCTTCCGGAGTCACCCCCGGAACTGGTGAGCTCTTACCTCACCTTTTCACCTTTACCCAAAAGTATATGCTCGCGCTAAACTTCTGGGAAGTTTGTTTTCTGTGGCACTGTCTGTCCCTGAAGTAGGAAGCAAGCTCTCAATTCAGGGCCTTCCCGTTAGGAAGTACGATGCTCTATGTTGCCCGGACTTTCCTCCCTGAAGTAGAAGCGCAAGCGCCACACTTCAGGGCGATAAGACAGCCTGTTTTATACAAAAATAATCAATATTTGCGCTAAACTTAGTTTATATCCTGGCCGGTTAGTTTTAATTCCCAACTATCGGCAGTTTCTGCAATTTCAATAAGCATTTCCTTCATGGCTTTTCCGGGTTCAGAACCGGGAAATATCTTACTTTTCACATAAATCACCCCATCTTCGATGCCTATACACGAATAGGAAAGACTTCCGTTGTTACGAATAAGCTTTTCGTATGGAGTTGCTTCTACCTCATCGCAGACTTTTGAAATGATTTTGATACCTTGTTCTCCTTCATCATACGCATAAACTGTTTGTATCCGGTGTTCGCCAACAGGTACAATTAATACACTTGTGGTGTCGTCGTACTGCGAAAATGACGCTTTGGACAGATTAGCCAGTTCTTCCATCATGGTTCCAAATTCCATAATCAGTTACTTTTAAATTTGAATGAAGGTACAAAATAAAAAAGGCAAAATAGAGATAAAAAACACTAAAAATGAAGGGAATGAAATATCAGTTTGTCTATTTTGTTGTACTCCAGGGCCGGGGCAGGAAGATGAATCATATTTACGATAAAGAGCATTGTATTTAAGAACGTAGATTTTGTTTTGATATATGTGAAATCGAAATCAACCGCAAGATAGTATTGCCTGTAGGAGGCGTAAGGAAATTCAGAAGTAGAAGTTCCGCTGGCATTAATCATGTTATTTACACCGTAGCCAAGAGCCAGATTCAACCACTTTGGCTTAGTGCCAGCAAGCGCATGCAAATCGAATGAAAGCCAGTAGATTTGTCCGTTATAATCTTTCAACCATTTTTCACGATAATTTTTCCCCAGTAATCCTGGCCTGTATGTTGCAATTCCCGATTCCGAATATGAATATTTCGGATGTATTCGTATTTCATTCCAAAGCAGCGACTGTCCCAGGAAAAAACCGGAACCAAGAAAATTTGCAGCCAAATCTGATCCCGATGCACCATATTCGCTTGAGAAACCATCCATAATTTCAATTGGAAACATAAGGGCAAATCCCAAAAGACTCCCCAACAATGCTGATTTTGTTGATGAAACACCGGCCCATCTGAATGCCGTATTGCTTGCGTTACTTAAATGAAAAGCCGTGTAATAGTGGCCGATTTTATCCATCTGTTTCCATTCTTTACTGTCGTTAAAAAAATGAAAATTTTCACGTGGGTAATCAGAATACCAAACGTCGTTCAATGCTATTAAAGCTACAGTATAAGTAACACCGGTTGCAATGAGAAAGGTGTTAAGCCGAGGCCTGTTGAGCGTATCGGAAGCCTGGGCACGAACAGGTTTAGCCCAGCAGGTCAATATAAGGCATGCCAATATTACCCGTATCTTTCCGGAATTACTTATGATCATTTGATATGGGCTTTTTGATGTCATCGGGTTTTATATCCTGACGTGTGACTTTGTCTTTGCCGCTTTCGGTATTGTCTTTTTCTTTGTTTTTCTGCTTTTTACGTGCTGCATCAAAGATTTCCTTTATTTCATCATAGCTTTGTGTGTAGAGTATGCTTACTCCACCCTTGATAGCTGCATAATCAGAAGTAAAAGTATTATCAAGAGTACTGTAATTGGTTTCCTGAAATAATTTCACTCTCACGTTGCCACTTTCGGTGAGCATATATTCAACCGACCAATCGCCAAGTATGCTAGCCACATTTGACTGATTTTCACTGTCTGTAAATCCCCCGTCGCGTGTAACGCGCAGTCGGCCGTCGAGAAAAGTGTAGGAAAGTCTCATTTTAAAGGTATTGTACGTTTCGTCTGTGATATCACCAAAATCAAGATCAATTTCCAGATTTTCGTCCACCTGGCTGATCCAGTAGCTGAGCTGATTTGACACGAATTCACTTACACTTCGGCCAACAGTACCTCCGGTGTTGATGTATTTTTCACTGAATTGACGCAATATCATCAAACTGAAAACCTGCTTCTGAAGTTCCTGTTCGTTTAAAGACCAGGTTGCCTGCACAGCGCTCAATTCCGTATCAAGATTAACAATTTGTCCGTTGTACGTAAATGTATTCGGGTAATCATCAATGGTTATGGAGAATTTGATTTCTGGGGAAAGTAATGGTCCCTTCAGGTCGAGGATTACATTGGAGGGGTACCTGCGTCGGATTTGAGGCGCGTTGCGGTACAGCGTGTCGAGCAACGGGCCTACCGATGCGTATTGCTCATAGGAGGCATCAATATCAAGTATCCCCTCATATGGATCTCCAAACCATGATATTTTACTGCCTGAAAGAATATTAAATTCTTTATTTACAATATTATAAAGCGTAAAATTGTAACCACCCTCTTCAATCGTATAATCGCCATACATTGTAAATTCTCCGGTCGGATCAAAATGAAAGTTTAGATCTCCGTTTCCCCTGCCACGTATTATATCTCCAACGGTTACATCAAAAATTAACTCGATATAGGCATCTCTGGTTATTGTAAGATCAAGCTTAAAGTCTAGTCCTTTTAACGTTTTGCTTACTTGATCATTATTCTCAGTGTTTTCAATATCTTCCTGTGTGAAACTGATGAAATGAATAAACTCTTCCTGGTCGATTTCGGTTGTACCACCGAGTGGAATAAAGACCTGGGTGTCAGCTGAGGTGGTTGCGGTTACATTAATAAATAAATTTTGTGGAGGTCCTTTAAATGAAATCTCACCGGATCCTCTGGCCGTACCATAAAACAGGTCATTGTCATTAGAGGAGGTGCTGAGAAACAAAAAATCGGTGAAATTGCCGCTGAAATCCATTACAATATTATCTAAGCCATTGTGAAAAAACCCACCGGATAACTGGGCCAGACTTCCGTTACGATCCCTGATACGTATGTTCCTGAAACCAATTTCATTGTTATTCAGCAATATATCTGCGTCGAAGGTATAGAAAGTATTAAGGTAATTGATCTTCACTCCACCTAAAGTGATATTGCCGGTACCCCCCCAAACCGGATTTTTAAGGTCTCCCGTAACCGTAAAATTCCCGTTCACTACACCCTGGATCTGTGAAAAATAATTTTCAATAAATGGTTCAACAATTTTCAGATCAGCTTTGTCGAGTGATGCATTCAGATGCAGCCCTTCTTTTTTGCCGGTGTAATAATCGCCGGAAACATATATAATATTATGTGAATTCCGGGATAGCTGGAATTCCAGGTCAAATTTATTTTCAACATTATTATAGATGCTTTTATTATAGATGTCTCCTATCAGAAAATCATTGATCTGGAAGTCATTTATCATGAGGTTTGTTTCAAACAGGATCTCGTTATAATAATTTTTTATCTGAAAATACCCATTTCCTGAGCCTTTCAGATCTTTTGTAAAAATCATGTTGAAGTTTGATAACTCTAAATTTTGAAGATTTAGCGTTAGGGGGATAAGAGGGTCTTCAGTGATACGTCCATCTAGCAGGATCTTTTCAAGTGATTTTTGCAAACCCACATTCTGAAATCCTATTTCATTACCCGAAATGGTAATGGCATTGTTGGTAACTATTTCCCATTTTTCATTTAATGCGCGTAAATCAGACGGATTCAATTTTATAACCGTAAGATCAGGCAGAAATATGATTTCCCCGAAGATATTGGCATATGACTCCAGATCTTCCTGCTCCACAGTTAGATTGAAATCAATTTCATTCCGGTTCCATATAGCCTGACCGGACAATTTTTGAGTTTTAACATTGTTGAAATAGTGCTGAGCATCTGAATATACATATATACCTGCAAGTACGTTGGTGCTGTCAGATATTTTGGAAGCATTGATGTCGAACAGGTTGCCTGTGAAAAGGTTATTATCAATCCGGATGGAATCCACCTGGGTATTCAGGTTCAAAATGGATGTATATCCATGACGGAAATCACCATTAACATGTATATTCTTTGAAAACATTAAAGATGGATAAAAAAGCTGCACAAGGGGGTTCATATCATGTATAACCATTCGTAATTCCACGGAATAATTTTCAGGGATTTCGGTTTCTTTTCCTGCATAGTATTTATTCAACGCTGCTGCATTATTCTCCAGGTTGAGTTCGTATTCATGTAAAAGGGTAAGAAAATCCTTATACAAGGTGGTATAATGGTAATTGCCTGTAAGGCTGATGTCAATTTTATCAGAATTTAATGTTAACAACCTTGAGTCCTCTTTGAATGCTGAAATCACTTGCAGCTCTTTGATAACCAGCGTGTTTGTATCGTAAGACATAAAAAAATCTTTTAGAATCATCTCTCCCCTGATACTGTCAATTTTAAGTCCGTGAATGTCTATATCGATATAACTGCTCAGCGATGAAGGTGTCTCTGATAAATTAAGAGGTTTCATTATGAGTGTGTCCAGGTGGGCAACTAAATTGATGTTGTTGATATTATTCCTTAAGTCAATAGAGCCCTTGGCATTTATTCGCAGGTTCGGATCGTTTATACTGAGTTCGCCTGAAAAAAATTCGGAGGCAAACCGGGCGTTGGTTTCGATATTCTTAAGATCATAGTGATTTATTCCCAGCCTCGAAATTGTGCCGTCCAGAATAAAATCGGCATCACTTACTTTCAAACCTTCTCCCTTGATGCTTCCATGCATATCTACAGTCTGAAGCAACTTTATACCTGAATAAATGCCTATATCAAAATTCCGTGTGGTCAGTTTACCAACATATGCCGTAATGTTGTCCTTGATTTTAATATTTATATCAGTAATAATATGGCCAATATTTGTATTAAAATCACCGTAGGCCACAAAGTCATTCAAAAATCCTGTAAAGTTACCCGAGAAACTAAACTGATCAATACCGGTAAGCTTCTTCAGCACTTTTTCTCCGAAGTATTGCTCCAGGTCGGCAAATTCTACGAATGATCTATTGAGTCGTACCGCAACGAATGTTTCATCAAAATCAGGTAATCCCGAAAAGCTAAGAAATCCTCTTATACGCCCTTTTTTTCCAAAATTGAGGTCAAGATTACGGACCGTGAAATCCCTTACTCCACCTTTATAAACTCCCGATATTTTATAGACGTCAGCAATGCTTTTAAATTCCTTTGAGAACCATGCCAGGTCTCTTGAAATTATGATGCTGTTGTCTAGTTTTACATATATCTGAACACTATCCATGAAATATTTCAGGTTACTCATTTTATTATATGTAAAAGCGATCGAATCCATTATGTGGCTGTCACCGACCTTCAAATCTAAATTCCCAAATTTCATTTCCCGTTGATGGACGGTAAGATTCGTCCGAAACTGATGTATCCTTAGATTTGTTTTTTCTTCCAGTCCCGATAAATCATCAAGAACAATACGGATGGTATCATAATGAGCAGAAAAATTACTAAGACGGCCGTTCATTTCAAGTATTCTGAAGGTGTTCAGATCGAACCCCGGGTAAGATACGTTTGTAGTGAAATTTTTAAAAAAGAGCCGTGAATCTTCTATTTCAATTTTATCAATGGTGATTACCATATGACCATCGCCCTTAAGGAGGTATTTGAGAGTATCGATAAACCGCGTGATATTGAGGGGTTCGTTGGCAACGTGTTTGTACATGTTAAAGTCTATATTGGTAACTTTAATTTTGTCAAAATGCTTATGGTCCTTGTCGAGGATTGAACTTATACTAAAGTCGATTTTTGCCTCACGTATAAAAATCATGGTACTGTCATGTGTGTCTGTGACTTTCAGATCGTTTATTTTCAATATATCGAACCAGTTAAGGTTAATGTATCCTATTTCAAATTCAAAACCTGTTTTTTCACTCAGACTGCCTGTGATTCGCTGAATGAGTTCCGTCTGGATTGCGGGAATGCGCAGGAGTGAGGTTGCAGCAATGAAAATAAAAATCATCAAAAGGGATAACCATAATATCCCTTTGACTAATCCATTTTTTATAACTTGCAACCGCATTTTTATTATGGTTCAGGAAAGCAGGATATATCCTGCATGTTTTATACAAAGGTACGCTACAATTTAATAACGTTAGAATTTATGAATTCTGTCATTTTGGCTATAGAATCTTCATGCGACGAAACTTCAGCGGCGGTAGCTGTAAACGGGAGTATAATGAGTAATGTGATTGCCACACAAAAAGTGCACGAAAAATTTGGTGGCGTTGTACCGGAACTGGCATCGCGTGCACACCAACAAAATATTGTACCTGTTGTACAGCAGGCGCTGAATGAAGCCGCAGTGAAAAAAAACCGGTTAACGGCAATCGCATTCACCCAGGGACCCGGTTTGCTTGGTTCACTACTGGTGGGTGTTACTTTTGCCAAAGGACTTGCGCTTGCACTAGGTATCCCGCTCATATCAGTTCATCATATGAAAGCGCATATACTTTCGCATTTTATTGAAGATCCGAAACCGGTATTCCCTTTTCTTTGTCTGACCGTAAGCGGCGGACATACACAAATCGTATTGGTACGGGACTTCCTGGATATGGAAGTTATCGGTGAAACACTCGATGATGCAGTGGGAGAGGCATTTGACAAGGCAGCGAAACTGCTTGGATTGCCTTATCCAGGTGGTCCGATAATTGACAAGCATGCTCAAAAGGGCGATTCAAATGCATTTATCTTTCCCAAAACGGTGGTTCCTGGATTGAATTTTTCATTCAGTGGGATAAAAACCGCTTTTCTTTATTTTTTACGTGACAACAAAGCGGTTAATGCAAATTTTATTAAAGAAAACTATAATGATATATGTGCTTCCATTCAGTATAGTCTGGTTCAGATGTTGCTGGATAAAATAAAACTTGCTGCATTGAAAACAGGCATCAATGAAATTGCAATTGCAGGTGGTGTGTCGGCTAATTCTGAACTGCAACGCAGCATGCAGCAACTTGCAGCAAGGAAAGGATGGACCTTATATATCCCGAAAATCGAATATTGCACGGACAATGCAGCCATGATTGCCATGACTGCGCATTTTAAATTAATAAATCAAAAGATTGCGGACATGGAAACCCCGGCGCTACCCAGAATGAAATTCTAAGCGATGAGAAGCATATATAAACCAGGTGATTCAAAATCATATAGCTTTAAAGTGACGGATGCGCATTTTCCGGATTTTGGGAATAGTATTGTTCATGATGTATGTGCAACATATACGCTCGCAAAGGAGATAGAATGGGCCAGCCGGCTGTTCGTGCTAGATATGCTGCAGAAAAATGAGGAAGGAATCGGCACGCTTATTACAATTGAGCATGTTAATCCGGCGTTTTTAAATGAACAGGTATGTATCAATACAATCGTGATGTCATTGAAAGGCCATGAACTGCTTTGTTCGTATGTTGCTTCAGTAGGCAGCAGGATTATTGCAAAAGGTCGCACCGGTCAAAAAATATTAGAAAAGCGTAAATTAATTAGTAGATTCTCTACATTAGAACAAGGTGGCAAAAAATAAATCAAAATTACCTTCAAGTATAAATATCCGTAACAAAAGAGCTTCTTTTGAATATCATCTTTTGGAAAAGTATGTTGCTGGTATTGCATTGGCAGGATCTGAAATCAAATCAGTGAGAGAAGGTAAAGTGAGCTTGAAGGAGGCGTATTGCGTTTTTCTAAATAATGAGTTGCACATACGGCAGATGAATATTGCCAGGTATAGGCAGGCGTCATATAATAACCATGAACCGCTTCGGGAAAGAAAACTACTGCTTAATAAAAAAGAGCTTAAAAAACTAAAAAAGAAAGTGGATGAAAAAGGTCTGACTATTATTCCACTTCGTATGTTCATAAATGACCGGGGATTGGCGAAAATAGAAATTGCCGTAGCAAAAGGAAAGAAAACGTACGATAAGCGCGAATCGATAAAAGAAAAGGACCAGAAACGTGATATTGCAAGGCTCGGGCTATAATAAACTCGAATTAAACAAGTAATGGATAAGGAATACGGCATATGCAGAATCAGTCTGGCACCTATGAGAAATCTTCCGGATCACAGCTCAGAACAAGTGAGCCAGTTGCTGTTTGGAGAACATTATACGGTTGAAGAATGTTCAACAGACGGCGCATGGATCAAAATTATTACCGGTTACGATAAGTACGATGGGTGGATTCAAAAGAAGCAGCATCATCATATTACGATGGAATATTTTGAGCAGCTTGTTAACTCAGATTATAAAATTTGTACCGATGTATTTTCCTCTATCCTATTCAACAAGCACCGTCTCAATATTCTTATAGGGAGTATTCTTCCCATTACAGTAAATGAGATATTTAAAATGGAAGAGCAATTTGCGTTTAATAGTGAATCGAAAAGCCTCAATCAGCGTATGGACGGTGAATTTGTAAAACAAATTTCACTCAAATATCTGAATGCCCCATACCTGTGGGGAGGCAAATCGCCATTTGGCATCGACTGTTCTGGATTTACGCAGATGGTTTTCCGGATTTCAGGTTATCTAATTCCACGGGATTCCACACAGCAGGCAGAACATGGCGAAATGGTGATAGATGTAGCGCAGGCCAAATGTGGTGACCTGGCATTTTTTGCTGACGACCAAAACATAATTGACCATGTTGGAATCATTCTGTCTGAAGGAAATATCATACACGCTTCGGGGTATGTACGCATCGATAAACTGACAGGTGTGGGAATTATTAATTCTGAAACCGGGTCACTAACCCACCGGTTGCATAGCATCAGATGTATTTTGATATAGGTGGGTTTTGTGTGATTGATTTTATGATACTACGATTTTATGGTAGAAATGATTGGGGAAGTTTGACTGATAACAATTAAAAATAACCGCTAAGACAGGAAGGCGTTAAGGAATGATGAATGTCGAATTTTGAAATCGAAAAATCGGGTTTCGGGCTTTCAGCATTAGGTCTGGAGTTGAAAATAATGCTAATCCACAAAATGCCACGGATGAACTAAAGTACCTAGGATTTTTGTCTTCCATTCTACCATTAAATTCAATATAGATCCATTTTTATCACTTGCCATTAATCAAATAAACCTTAATTTTTCGCGAACCCATTAGAATCATTCGCTGTTATTTATTATTATCACGGATTAATTTGCATAACTTATGAGAGCGCTTATTCTGAATTTTGATTTTTCACCGATCAGTGTGTGCACAGTAGAGAAGGCTTTCCTGCTGATTTATCTGGAAAAAGCAGAACAGGTGCAGTTTTTTGATGGCAGACAATTGCGAACGGTGACTACAGCATTTCAGATGCCAGCAGTGGTGAGGCTGCTCAGGTATGTGAAAATTCCTTACAAAACCATTGAACTAACAAGAAGCAATGTATTCAAACGCGACGGTTTTGAGTGCCAGTATTGCGGCAGCGTAAGAGATCTTACCCTGGATCACGTATTTCCCCGATCAAGAGGAGGCCGGAGCAGTTGGAAAAATCTGGTGACTGCTTGCAAACCTTGCAATGCAAAAAAAGGAGACTATACTCCGGAAGAAGCGGGCCTCGACTTGCATACAAAACCTTTCAAACCTTCATATATTATGTTTTTAAAACATTTTTCGGGTTTTGATTTCGTTGAATGGGTTCCATATCTGCAAATGACGGGATAATCTTTCCTGTTTGTTCAGAATTTCAGGGTAAATTCCGTGTATTTATCCAGTTGTGATTCAACTGATATGGTTCCGTTGTGCAATTGCATTATTTGCCTTGAAAGTGCCAGTCCAATGCCTGATCCATTTTTTTTGGTGGTATAAAAAGGAATAAATATTCGCTCTTGTGCTTCCGGCAGAATCCCCTGGCCGTTATCATGTACTTTAATGCAAATCTGGCTATCTTTATCTACGCAGCCAGTTAGCCGTACTTCCGGATTTTGCTTTTCACATACTGCTTCAATGGCATTTTTAACGAGGTTTATAAGTACCTGCTCCATTAATTCATTATCTGCATCTATAAGCAGATTTTTAGGAGTTACGCTCCATGCGAATTTCACTTTTGACTTTCTGATTTCGATCTTCATCAGATTGGCGATATGCTCAAGCAATTCATAAAGATTTATCTGCGCTTTTTGTGGTTCGGGTATTGATGTATAGTCCCTATACGCATCAATGAACTTAATCAGCCCGTAGCTACGGCCTTCGATGGTATTCAGGCCTTCCTGCAGATCATCTACTGACTCCGTTCCGATTTCAAATGTGCCGTTTTTTTGAATAAGGTCTTCTATAAGGATTTCCTTTAGTGTGGAGGTAAGAGAGGCAATCGGCGTAATGGAGTTCATGATTTCATGGCGAAGTACGCTGGTAAGTTTTTGCCAGGCTTCCACCTCATTCCGCTGAAGTTCGGGTTGTATGTTTTGCAGGGTGATCAACTTGTATAAATTGCCGTGCAGAATTAGTTCGGTTGCATTTATGGCTAGCTGATGCTTTGCATCAAGTCTGCATAGCCTGTTGACACCAGGCTTGATTTCAGAAAGTACATGAAAAAGTGTTTCGCTTTTTTCCCGGACTTCACTGATATTATGAATCTGGGGGGTTCTGAGATATTTTTTTGCAACCGCATTTATCAATTCAATATTTCCCATTGTGTCAAATGACAGCAGACCGGTACCTATTTGTTGAACCACGGTATTAAGGTACTGGCCATGTTCTTCCTTTTCGGATCTTGCTTTTCTGAATGCTTCAAGCACTTCGTTGAATGCACTGTTCAGGTCTTTGAAACTTTTTCCTAACTGATCGTCGGCAGAAAATCCTGAAATAAAATCCGAGTACCTCACGGATTCCAGAAAGCGGGTAAGTTTGCGGTTTGTGCTTTCTATATAATGAAAAAGTTCTACAATAACAGCCACCGTAAACAGGCCAACAATAACGGCGCTCACAATTTTGCTACTGTCTTCTATAAGATAAATAAATAAAGCAATAAGTACTGACATAAGAAGCACCCGAAACAACACGCGTACACGAAATGAATTAAATCCCATATTTTTCAAGTCTACGATAGAGTGATGAACGTGTTAAGCCAAGTTCGCTTGCCGCCTGAGTAATATTGCCATTATATTTTACTAAAACCTTACGGATCAGAATTTTTTCAACTTCTTCAAGATCAAAATGATCCAGCATTATATTGTTTCCTTCGTTGTCCGGACTTTGCGTCAGCATCAGATCCTCAGGTTGTAATATGGTTGTCGAGTTCATAATTACTGCCCGTTCAATAGCATGCTGCAATTCACGCACATTGCCAGGCCAATGGTATTTTGTCATTCGCGCCAATGCTCCATCGCTGAGTTTGTGTACATTTTTTTTATACTTATCAGCATATATGGTTAAAAAATGGCTGGCGAGAAGCGGGATATCTTCGATTCGTTCTTTTAAAGGGGGTAGGGTTATTTCAATTGTGTTGATCCGGTATAACAAATCCTGCCTGAATTTATTATCTTTTACAAGATCATAAACGGGCATATTAGTAGCGCAGATAAGCCTGATATCTACTTTAATCTCTTTGTTCGACCCTACAGGAGTGATGGTATGGTTTTGTAAAGCGGCCAGCAATTTGGCTTGTAGGGTGGTTGAAAGATTGCCGATTTCATCCAGAAAAAGCGTGCCGTTATGCGCTGCCACAAACCGGCCTTCACGGCTTTCCTTGGCATCAGTAAATGCACCTTTCATATGCCCGAATAACTCACTTTCAAAAAGTGTTTCACTGATTGATCCGAGGTCCACGCTTACGAAAGGCTGACCGTTTCGTGAAGAACTCTGGTGAATTGCCCGGGCAACTAATTCCTTACCTGTTCCGTTTTCGCCCAATAAAAGCACATTGGCATCGGTATCGGCAATTCTTTCAATCGTTTTAAACACTTTATGAATTTCGACGCTTTGACCAATCAGGTCATGAAAATGATGATTCAGCTGATCACTTATTTGCTTTTGTTTCTTTTTAAGACCCTCAATTTCATCAAGCGATTCGCGTAATTTCATGGAAGAATAAATGGTGGCAAGTAATTTTTCGTTTTCCCAGGGTTTAAGTACAAAATCAGTTGCTCCGGCTTTGATCGCTTTAACGGCCATCTGTATATCGCCATATGCAGTAATTAAAACTACTACTGCCGAGGGATCCTGATGCAAAATACGGTCGAGCCAGTAAAACCCTTCGGTTCCGCTGCTTACGTCTCTGGTGAAGTTCATGTCGAGCAAAATAACGTCGTATTTTTCATTTTTGAGCAGCAAAGGAATTACTTCAGGTTTTTTTTCAATATCTACCTGTTTAATATGCCTTTTTAAAAACATACGGGCGGCTTTAAGTAAATCTTCGTTATCGTCAATAATCAGAATTTTGCCGCTTTTTTCAGGCTCGTTTTTCATTTTTGTTAATGGTTATTTATATAATGTATTCAAAAGTTATACCGGAAACAGAAATACCAATACGTTTATACCCTATACGTCTAATTTGTATCGAAGGTAGTGATTTAATGGATAATATATTCAAAATTGAACACCATGGCGTCCGCGTGCGAACACTTTCGTTCAGGTATGAACGCCGTATTTTATCCAATACGTTGTTTAATCACTGTGAAAGGTAAAATCATCAGTTGGCACAATGTTGGCCATAGAAGTTGCGGAAATGTATATTTCATGAGCAACAAATTTTCATGGACAGGAAGATTAAGAAAAAAAAGTGGACTGCTAAACGTATAATCTCGATTTTATTCGGTGTATTATTTCTTTCCTTCGTTGTGTACAATATCGGATTCAGCGATCGCCGGTCGAAGTTGAATATCGATGCCAATAAAGCAACAATTTCAACCGTTAAACGTGGAGAGTTCACTGAATATATCCCACAGACTGGCATAGTAATTCCAAGCCGCACGGTTTATCTCGATGCCATTGAAGGTGGAACTATAAAAATACTAGCCGTTGAAAGTGGCGCAATGGTCAGGAAGGGAGATATTATCATCGAACTTACCAACCTTAACAGGGAGTTGGGCGTACTTACACAGGAGGCAAATCTGAGTGAAAGTATAAATAGGGTACGGCAGACACGGTTGCAACTGGCGCAAAACGATCTGAATCAACAGCAAATACTTGCTGAAATTGATTATCAGATTTCAATTTTGCGTCCTCAGTATGGACGAGAAAAAGAACTGCATGAGAAAAACCTGATTTCGAAACAGCAATTTGAGCGAACGGAAGAGCAATATAAATACAATATGAAGCGAAGAAAATTTACCTACCTGGCATATAAAAACGACAGCATTGATAGGGTAAGGCAGCTTCGCGAACTGGACCGGTCGGAAAACAGGATGATGGAAAGCCTCCATGGTGTAGCGAAGATACTCGATAACCTGATTGTAAGAGCACCGTTTGCAGGGCAGCTTACTATGCCCCCACAAATGGATATTGGACAATCGGTAACACCGGGCCAGCGTCTCGGGCAGGTTGATGTGGTTGGTAGCTTTATTGTGCGATGCCCCATTGATGAAATATACCTCAACCGTATCAATACGGGCTTAATTGCCACCTATAAAGATTACCAACTGAAAATCATATACATCTATCCCAATATCAATAACGGCCGGTTTGAAGTAGATATGGAGTTTGTACATGAAATGCCTGAGGGGATTGTCAGGGGCCAGTCGTTCCGGCTGCGTATTGCGCTTGGCAAATCATCCAAGCAACTTCTTTTGCCGGTGGGCGGTTTCTTTAAAGATACAGGTGGAAACTGGGCTTTTGTTCTAGCAGAAAATGGAAAAATGGCCGAAAAAAGACCGATCCGACTGGGTAGAAGAAATACAGAATACTATGAAGTTACTTCCGGGCTGCAACCTGATGACCGGGTAATTACATCTTCATACGACAACTTTGGAGATAATGAAGTGCTTATTTTGCAGTATTAAATATTGAATTTTAGAATTTTTACCTTTAATTAATAAAAAATAACGACCATGCTTAAAATCAAGAAACTTACAAAATTGTACACCACCGATGAAGTGGAAACCACCGCACTTAATGAAATTACACTTGAAATTCAGGAAGGGGAGTTTGTGGCCGTAATGGGTCCCTCAGGATGTGGAAAGTCAACGTTGCTAAATATTCTGGGGCTGCTTGATAATCCGTCGGACGGAGAGTATTTTTTCGGAGAACATGAGGTGTCCAAATACTCGGAAAGACAACGTGCCAAGTTGAGAAAAGGATCAATTGGTTTTGTATTCCAGAGTTTTAACCTGATCGATGAACTTACCGTATTTGAGAATGTGGAGCTCCCGCTACTTTACCTCAAAGTTCCGTCATCAGATAGAAAGAAGCGGGTAGAAGAAGTGCTGGAACGCATGAATATTATGCACCGCAGAAACCATTTTCCTCAGCAATTATCCGGAGGCCAACAGCAACGCGTAGCCGTCGCCAGAGCTATTGTTGCTAAACCGAAGCTTATCCTGGCCGATGAGCCAACGGGTAACCTGGATTCCACAAATGGAGAAGAGGTCATGAAACTGCTTTCGCAACTTAATGAAGAAGGTACGACCATCGTAATGGTTACACACTCTCCATACGATGCGAATTATGCGCACAGGATCATCAACTTGTTTGACGGTAAAATTGTGACAGAAAATATAAAAGAGCAATTTCATATTTAGGTTGATTGCGGGTTTTTATGTTGCGTTAAGGTCAAAAACCGGCAGTGGTAATCTCGCCGGTTTTTTTATTAATAATCAAATTAATTTTTAAATGCAATTCACAAATTAAAATTTATCAGATTGGTAAAATAGCTGAATAATTATTTATTTATATAAAACCTTGATGAGTAAACTTCCGTATAATCCAAGGAACTTGGTAATACATAATACCATGATTACGTAACCTTTATTATGATTGGTTTGTCATTAATTCAGGAATCCACTCAAAGTCAAGACAATAATGCTAAAAAATTATTTTAAGATTACATTCAGGAGCTTGATGAAAAACAAGCTATTTGTATTTATCAATGTGTTTGGTCTGGGTATTGCCCTGGCCTGCTGTATTGTCGCTTACCTTAATTGGGATTATAACGTCAGTTTTGATTCCCACAATGTAAATGCAGATAAAATTTACAGAGTAAATTTTGTAAGGATAACAAATGGAATGCCTGTAAAAAATGGTGATTGTCCTATGCCTCTTGGAGGGTTTATCCGAGGTAGTATCAGCCATGTTGATAAGGTGGTAAGGATATATCCTACCAGAGGGAATTTTAAAGTTGGGGACGAACTGTTCAGGACAAGCGTCTATGCAGTAGATCCGGATTTCTTTAACTTATTTACATTCAACATGTCATCGGGTGACATATCCGAATTAAAAGATAAAAGCAAGATTTTTATTAGTACGGAGCTTGTTGAAAAACATTTTAATGCAACGGATCCTGTCGGACAAATAATTACGTATATTAATGGTGATCAAATAATTGAATACATTGTCGGTGGTGTATTTGAAAAACCTCCTCCAAATTCAAGTTTTCAAGCCAATGCATATGTTCATTTCGATAATGTTCTCGACATCCAGGAATGGGATGAGAATGATTGGTCTTTATTTAATACAACATTTATAACTGTAAATAATCCGGATGACATTCCTGAAATTGAAAAACAACTTCAGAGTTATGTAGAAATCCAGAACAGGGCCAAAGAAGACTATAAAGTTCATGAGTATTATCTTGATCCATTCGCTGGTATGGCCGTACGGGCAGAAAGGGAAAATATATGGAATCATTGGTTCAACCAGAGTTTGCCAACTGCTGCCGCAGTTGCTCCAGGAATAATGGCCATTCTGATTCTGCTTATTGCGTGTTTTAACTTCACAAACACTTCCATTGCCATTGCTAACCGTAGAATCAAGGAAATTGGTATCCGGAAAGTAATGGGTTCACATCGAAGCCAGTTAATTGCCCAGTTTCTGGGAGAAAATATTTTATTGACTTTTTTTGCACTCATCGTAGGACTGTTATTAGCTGAAATATTGGTTCCGGCATATAGTCAAATGTGGCCTTTTTTGGATATCAGCCTTAGTTATAAAGAAAATGCGGGATTGATTGGATTTCTTGTTCTGCTTTTGATATTTACTGGAATAATTGCAGGTAGTTATCCCGCATTTTATGTGAGCGGATTTCAACCATCAAGCATATTACGGGGGACGTTGAAATTTGGAGGAACAAACAAGTTTACGCGTGTATTATTGACACTTCAGTATGCTATTTCACTCATAGCCATTATATCAGGTTTTATATTTACTCAAAATGCACAATATCAAAATGATTACGACATGGGATTCAAGATGGAAAGTGTTGTATTTGCATATGTGGAAGATGAGAATGGTTATAATGCGTTGAGAAATGCGATGTCAGGGAATAGCAAGATAACCGAAATGGCAGGTTCAAGTAACAGCGCCACTTCCTCATGGTACACTGATCCAATCAAATTTGAATCTTCAGAAATGGATGTTCGTCTTCTTGATATTGGTGATGAATATCTGAGAACAATAGGGGCAACTATTATTGACGGAAGGGATTTTATTAAGGACAGCCAGTCAGATGTGGAAAATTCTGTAATTGTAAATGAAGAGTTGGTTCTTTCTTTTGGTTGGGAGAACCCTATAGGTCAGCAGATTATTTTGAGGGATACAATCCAGCTCTATGTAGCAGGCGTGGTAAAAAATATTTATATCGATGGAGCATTGTGGAACCCAATTGAGCCAATGCTTATGCGCTATGTAAAACAGGAAAACTACCGGTATCTATCTGTTAAAGCTGATTTTTCTGACATTAATGAAGTACATGACTTCATGGAAGCAAAATGGAAAGAAGTATTTCCGGATAAACTTTCCAATGTAAGATATATGGAGGATGAGAAAGCTAATCAGGTGCTAGTTAATAAAAATATTAAAGTCATGTTCCTGTTTCTTGGAATAGTTGCAACCATATTATCAGCTATTGGATTGTTCAGTCTTGTTTCACTCAATATTATTAAAAGAATGAAAGAGATTGGAGTGAGAAAGGTTCTTGGGGCATCCATACCAAGTATTGTCAACATCGTCAATAAAGAATTTTTAATCATTCTTTCGATTGCATCCGTAATTGGGTCTGTTGCAGGGTATTACATGGCAGACAAGCTGATGAGTAGTATCTGGACATATTATCTGCCTGTCGGACCGCTTGCTTTTGTTTTCGCAATACTGATAATGTTTGTTATAAGTGCAATCACAGTTGGAGGAAAAGTTTACAAGGCGGCATCTGAAAACCCTGCTTACACCCTAAGGGATGAATAACAATAAATATTCATTGTGAAACCATAGGAGCGTAGAATGTATCATTTAGTTGTAACCTTTTACACTGTATGTCGTCAAAGAGTTAAATCAGGAAATGCAATTAGAAATCTACTGTAAACTCGAATTTATTGCGCCTTAGGTATTTCTTAATATGATATCATATTATTGTTTGCAAACCAAATTCTGTGTGATTGCCTGATGCACAACTGCTTTGAGTTTTCTAACGAAGTCTAGTGAAAATTCCAAGTTATATCTTAGGGCCAAAACTTAAAATAAAAAATCATGCTTAAAAACTATTTGCTCGTTGCCTTCCGCAATATTAAAAAACACAAACTTTATTCCTTCATTAATATTTTCGGCCTTACCATTGGTTTAACGGCAGGACTTCTTATTGGTATGTATGTTCTCGATGAACTAAGTTATGACCGGTTTCATGAGAATGTGGAGGATATTTACAGGATCTCTTTACATGGTAATATATCAGGGCAGGAAATTATAACGGCAAATTCTTCACCACCAATTGCGCAGGCATTGCTGGACGAAGCTCCCGGTGTTGAGGCTGCCACGCGTATCCGCAGAATCGGTGATATAGTGTTTCGCAATGGCGATGACTCATTTGTGGAGGAGCAGGTGATATATGCAGATTCCAATTTTTTTGAATTTTTCACATTCCGATTATTGGAGGGTGACCCGCATACTGTTTTGACTGAGCCTAATACAGTTGTATTAACCTCTGAACTTGCTAAAAAATATTTTCCAGATAAAAATGCGATTGGCCAGATCCTAAGTGTAGGTAGTCAAAAAAGGGAATATAAAGTCACGGGTGTTGCAAAAAAGCCACCAGGAAATTCACATATAAAATTTAATGCAATACTTTCTCAACGGACAGTAGAGGTAGAGCAACATTATAGTGGCTGGACAAATAACTTTCTATTTACTTATTTCAGAAAAAATAAAAATACAAATATCGAAGACATTGATGCGCGCCTGGTGGATATGGTGAAAAAGTATGTAGGCGAAGAAATCTCCCAATTCATGGGTGTATCATTCGAAGAATTCCTTGAGCAGGGCAATGCTTATGACTATATCAGTTATCCTATGACCGACACCCATCTCCGGTCAATTACAGATGATGATATGGAAGCCAATGGAGATATAACATACGTTTATATTTTTTCCGGCATTGGATTATTTATTTTATTTATTGCCTGTATCAATTTTATGAATTTATCTACTGCCCAATCTGCCGGCAGGGCTAAAGAAGTAGGGATGCGGAAAACGTTTGGATCATACCGACACACACTTATTGGACAATTTTTATTGGAGTCTATTTTATATAGCTTGTTTGCTACTGTGTTTGCAATTATTATAACTTACTTTATTCTTCCTCAATTCAATCTTATATCTGGGAAAAATCTGATTTTTTCGGGATTTCTAACGCCTTCATTTTTTATAATCATGGCCGTGGTAGCGGTATTTGTGGGACTGCTTGCAGGTTGTTATCCGGCTTTTTATCTTACTGCATTCATGCCTGCGGAAGTACTGAGAGGCAAAATAAAGTCAGGTATGAAAAGCAGTACTGTACGTAGTTCATTGGTAGTATTTCAATTTTGGGTTTCTATTGTTTTGATAATTTGTACTACCGTTGTTTATAAACAGCTTTCATATATGCAGAATAAAAACCTGGGCCTGGACAAGCAAAACGTATTAATTATATCGAGTACCAGTAAACTGGATACCGACATCATGCCCTTCAAAAATGCAATTGAAAGTAATTCGAATGTCGTGGTCGCCAGTTTTACAAATAATGTTTTTCCCGGGGTAAACAATACAACTGTTTTTAAGAATGTTCATAATGATCAGGACCACATGTTGGGATCGTATTTTGCCGACTATGATCATGCGGATGTGCTTAACTTCAAGATAGTGGAAGGAAGGTTTTTTTTACGCGATTTTCCTTCAGATAGCCTGACTGTTGTGATCAATGAGTCTGCAGTAAAAGAGTTTGGCTGGGAAAAAGCAGTGGGCAACGAAATACTCAACTATTTCGGTGATTCACCTGTTAAAACTAAAATAATTGGGGTGGTTAAGGATTTTAACTTTGAGTCGTTAAAAACCAATATTCGTCCCATAGTAATAAACTTTTCGAATACATCAAATAATCTGCTGGTAAGGTATCGTGGCGATGCGGCTGAAATTGTAAGTTTAACTGAAACAATATGGAAAGAGTTTGCCCCCGGCGAACCTTTTGAATACGAGTTTCTTGACCAAAGTTATGATCAGTTATTCCGGTCGGAACAGCGACTGGGGAAATTATTCAGTATGTTTACCATGCTTGCGATATTTATTGCTTCACTGGGTTTATTTGCCCTTTCGTCCTTTATGGCAGAGCAGCGAACCAAGGAAATTGGTATCCGGAAAGTGTTGGGTGCTTCTACAGGAAACCTTACTGCTCTACTTTCAAAAGAATTTACCATTCTGGTATTGATTTCATTTATTCTGGCAATTTTGCCATCCTGGTATTTTATGGATAAATGGCTTGATAGTTTTGTTTACAGGGATAAAATGGGAGTGTGGGTTTTTGTAGGTGCAGGGCTATTAACACTTACGATTTCCTGGCTTACAGTTAGTTACCAGGCGTTGAAAGCCGCCATGTCTAACCCTGTGGATTCATTGAAATACGAATAAATGATTTATTAACCCAGAATTGGCCGACAGGTTTCGCTTCTGTCTTTTGGAAATTTTTCAGTCATTCTTGCGACCAAATCGCATCGCTCTTACAAGCCAGTCAGGTAATGGTTTGCTGGGGTCGCGTTTGCTTATATCGAGATACCACCCGATTTTTTTAAATATGGGTACTCTATCGGTTTCTACAAACTCTATAAGAGTTCCATCCGGGTCTTCTATATAACTGAACCTACCGGCAGAGTCTCCCATGTCATAAGAATCCTGACTATCGACAGTAAAACCAAATCCTGCCTGTTTGCATTCTTCCTTAAGCGCATCCATATTTTTAATATCAAAACACAAATGGATGAACCCCTGGT
>JACZXH010000009.1 GCA_022571715.1 Bacteroidota bacterium
CAGAATCAACCCGGAGGAATCGTCACGTGGCAGGATGACAAGGTGGCTTCACATCTGCTTCAGGGTCGCCTTCTCCCATCCACGTCGAAATGAACCCCTGACGAAAATTATACACCCCACAAAACACCGGAAAAATCAACCTTGAGGGTTTTAGTTCCGGTGATAAATATTTTGTAAATTGTAGCCAGGAAAAAATGTCTCAAATGCAGTTATAATACTGAAAAGAATACGCTACTTTTAGTAAACCGTAATTTATTTTTAACCCATATCATAAAAGATAATGAAAATCACCCCGTTAGAAATCCGTCAGAAGACTTTCGAAAAAAAATTGCGAGGGTACGATAAGGATGAGGTAAACGCCTTTCAGCTCACCTTATCACAAGAATGGGAACGTATGATCGACGTAAGCAAAGAGTTGAAAATCAAGCTTGAAACGGCTGAAAGAGAGGTGCAAAAACTACGTGAAGTAGAAAGTTCCCTCTTCAAAACACTGAAAACTGCTGAAGATACCGGCGCCAACATGATCGAGCAGGCTAATAAAACCGCTGAACTGCACCTGCGTGAAACCCAGATGAAAGCAGATGCCATTCTGAACGAATCGAAAATGAAAGCGAAAAATATGCTTGAAGAAGCAGAAGCAGGTTCACGAAAGGTAATTGATGATATGGAACGGCACATCCACAATCTTTATACGATCTACCGCGATCTTGAAAATCATAAAGACACATTGCTCGCCGAAATCAAACACCTGTCTGAAGACAGCCTTGAACGAATAAAAAAGCTGGACGGTCAGATAACTTCAATAAATCTGGATGAGCAATTAAACCGGATAAATCAGTTTATGAGCCCGCATAATATACCTGACTCCCCGACACCCCGTAAAAAGCCTTCGTCCGTTAAGCCCCCTGAAAAAACTACAAAAGTAGGTGAAAACGTTAAAAAAAGCGATTCCTTTTTTGATGAAATCGAATAGGCACGAATAGCATGAAGCAATTAAACGGCTGGATAAAGCTGGAGGGCATTACATTAAAAGCAAATCATGGGGTATCTGAACACGAAAGAAAAAACGGGAGTACCTTCAGCGTTGATCTTAAAGTTAAAGGAGATCTGCAGCCCGCGGCCGCATCGGACGATATTCATAAAGCCATCAACTATGAAACGCTTGCCAGCGTTGTCAACGAAGAGATGCAAATTCCATCTAACCTCCTGGAACATGTCGCAAACCGGATTCTTACCCGGATCATACATGAAATGCCTCAGGTTTTGAAAGTAAAGATCAGGATTGCCAAAATAACCCCTGCCCTGGACATTTCCTGCCGGGCATCCGTTGTCAAAATGAAGCTTAAAAGATCTTGAATCGCGGATCAATACCATTTATAAATTTTCATGCCAAACGCAAATGATCCCGCTCCAATGAGGCAAAGCGTAAAAAAAGCAGGAATCACATCCATAATTATCGCCCCTTCGTTAAATATACTCCGTATGCCATCGGCAAGCATCGTCAGTGGCATCCATTGAATAAATGCAATGGCCCAGTCCGGAAAATTATGATAGCTGAAAAAAATGCCGGAAAGTATTATCATGGGCATGACCACCGCATTGATCAATCCGTTACCAATCTGAGCATTGTCCGTTCGTGAAGAAATCAGAATGGCAATACCGGTAAATGCGATATTGCCTGCCAGGTATAAAAGTGCAAACGCTGCAATGCTTCCTTGTATGGAAATATCAAAATACAGGTAGGTGAAGAACAAAATAATAAAAACATCGAGGCTGCTCAGCACCAGTCTGGCAAGAAACTGTGCCAGCATAAACGATGATTTTTTCATCGGAGTGGCAATCATCCTGCGAAGCAACTTCTTGATTCGCTTGTCAATCAGGGAGTAGCTGATCCCCCACATACATGACATCATAATGTTCATGGCAAGCAGGCCGGGAACAAGAAAATCAACATAACGTGTACCTTTTCGGGTAAATGGTTTCACAAGGACTGACTCTTCGCTCATAATCTTGTTGCCCGACAGCATGGCAGAAATATGCAGATACGCCAACTGGGCTTCTGCATTTGCCGGATCGAACCGGTACGCCGGCTTATTCTCTGATTCGTCGATGATCAATGAAATTTTACCTTTCTTTAGCATGGAAAGTGCATTTTCCCAACTGGTTTCAATAAGCTGATAGGTGACTTTGCCGGTTTTATCGCTACCTGCGATCAATCGGTCTGACGCATCTGCCCACTGTGAAACGATCCCCTCCGTAGTCGTATTTCTTACCCAGGCAACATTCCTGATCAGTTCATCCTGTTTGGTAAAGGCAATACCCAAGCCCCAGGCCATCAACACCGGGAACAGCAAAGACCAGAAGATAACGCCCGGATTGCGGTAAAATTCCTTAAATGTAACAGAAATAAGCTGTGTGGTCTGATTCAGCATGCAACTCCCATTCTTTTTAATTTAATGAACCCGGACGCTTATACGCACAGGGCTTCCGGCTATTTTTTGTTACCCCATTTCGGAGCTACCGAAGGCGCTTCTACCAGGTTGTTGCGCACTTTCTGTATAGTGGCTTCATCAAATTTGTTCCAGTCTTCCGGCGGGTCCATTTCCTGGCCGGGTTTAAGTACTTTAATTTCCTGGCCGGGATACATTTTTTTAATTTCACCCCAAGTAGTCTGTGTCCAGTATTGTTTGTCGTACACCTGCAGTGGCATATCCCGCATCGGCCCTGAAGCGCCTTTACCGATCAGCGGCCACCAGGTGCTTTCGGTTTCGCGATCCCAGAATACAAAGCCATCGAGGCCATCCCACACCTCCGGATCATAATAAGTATATCCGCTTAATGCAAAAGTAAATACTTCACCGCCCATATTCCGGTCATAAATAGCACCCAGATCGGCGAGTACACAATACGCCGCCATTACCGGCTTACCGTCCACTACATCATTTACCACTTCATGGTGCGTGAGCAATTCGATGCTGTAGGCCCGTATGTTCTCTCCTATTTTAAACGAAAGGAAACGTTCGGAATCAGGAAATATTTTGTCCGCTTCTTCCCGGTTTATAAATTCGGGAGTAATTAATGCATGAAATTTCTCGCGGCCTATGCCGTAATGAAACTGTTCTTCTTTAAGGAGGCTGTTGGTAACTTTGAAATGCCATGTTGAGTCTTCCCCTCCATACATATATTTTTCGCCATTTACTGCAAAGAATTTTCCGTTCTCGATCGCAAGGGGTCGTTTTTTTTCCTTTTTTGCACCCGCATCTGTTGTGTCTTCTTTTTTAACGGATTCGCATTGATAAAACATAACAGAGGTTATCGCCAGTAGCGCAATTTTTAAAGTTTGCATAGTATGGGTTGTTTGCAGGTTGCTGTTTGAATTTGTAAAATAATGAAAGTTGTATCATAAAAACACTATTCATTGTTATTAATCCCTTTTTCAGAGGGAGTACAGCGACCGCTTGCCCGACGTAATCCCGATAGCTATCAGGGATGAAGGTGGGAAGAATCTCATGAATGTTACCGTCATGCTGAGGGAGCATCGCGACCGAAGTATCTCATGAAATGAACCCCTATTGTTAGACGCTTCGCTCTGAGGCTTCCATAAATGTATTCAACTTATAGAAAATGACTATTATTATCAACCTCAACGTGATTCTAATCTAAAAAGTCTCCTCCTCGGAGGAGATTTAGAGGTGGATAATAAATTTTGGTTATAACACAAACATTCCAACAAATCATAATGCGGTAAATTATATGTAAGTTCTGTTAAATTGTTTACCTTTTTTTTGAAAACCCACCCCTAACCCCTCCGTCGGAGGGGAATTAGAGTTAGTTGACAATCAGCAGTTTAGGATATTTAGTCATTAGTAGAAAGGGTAGGGAAACAGACTCTTCGTCCCGATGTATATGTATCTGGAATCTGAGAAAGGGGTTGGGATGTATGAATACTAACTTTTTATGCTGCCTTAATGATCTCTATAAACGTAGCCGGTTCGGGACGTACCCGGTAATTATCAGTCTGGTCGAGGTAGATGATCTTACCCGCTTCATCCGTAATGATCACCGTTGGCAATACGGATTCTGAATCGTACCCGAGTGCCTGAAAACCCATCGGCACCGCAAACTTCTGATCTAATCCCAGCTTGCGGGCTGCTTTATTGTTTTCATCGGTCAGAAAATGAAAAGGCACCTTCATTTTACGGGCCAGTCTTTTCGTGTTTTTATGTGGCTGGGAGCTTACAAGGACTACTTCGGCGCCCAGATCGGCTAATTCCTGATATTGCTTTGAAATCTCTTTGATCTGGGCCATGCACAACGGACACCAGTTGCCACGATAAAACAGGTAAATCGTCTTTTTATCCTTAAATGCCGAGGTAGTCACCTTTCTACCATCTTCATCAAGAAAAGAAACTTCGGGCAAATAGTTACCGGGTAAAAGCATTTCATGATTACGCTTTGTAAACCTGGAGTACCATGTGATGTACAATATCCAGGAAGCAAGGCTAACAGTGGATAATACAATATTGGTATTACTCATAAGCCCATTACTAAAAGCAATCAATGCCAGCACATAACCTGTTGTTACACCTGCTGTCAGTAAAAACAGATTTTTGGAAGTACGCGGTGTTTTGAACATAAACAACCTGCCAAAAAATAAAAGCGGCACAAGCGACAACAACAGCAGGGAAATGTTGGCAAGGCTCACCGGCTGCTTTATCATCCCGGATAATGCTCTCAACAATAAAAACATCCAGAACCCCGACGTCGCGCTGATAAATAATGATTTTAGTAAGTTCATAAAAACTGATTTTGGTTATTTCAGGCTAACCGGATGTATTGTAAATAAGTTCCTTTGTGTTGCACATAGATTAAATTAGCACCTTGTTAGCTGTTCATTAAAAACTCAAAAGAGTGAATTTCTTGAACAACAAGCTATGTCAGAAAATAAAAAGAAAAAAGTGACAGGAATCGGCGGATTATTTTTCAAATGTAAGGATCCGGATGGTATGAAAGAATGGTACAGCAGAAACCTGGGATTGATAACCAATGAATACGGTTCTTTATTTGAGTTTAGAAATACCGATCGTCCGGAAGAATTAAATTATCTGCAATGGAGCCCGATGAAAGATAATACCGCCTATTATGCGCCTTCAAAAAAAAAATCATGATCAATTTCCGTGTAACACATATCGAAGACCTTATTGAGGAATTAAAAGCCGGCAGTGTAGAGGTGGTGGATAAAATTGAATCGTTTGAGTACGGTAAATTTGTACACGTCATGGATCCGGAAGGCCATAAACTCGAGTTGTGGGAGCCCATTGACCAGTTATTTACCGATGAATATAAAGGCAAAACCACGCATTGAATTCATTCATGCTTTGTAAGTTTCTGATTAGCAAGTTGAAAAACAAATCATCACATTTTTTAAGCAAAACCACCACTGAATTTAACTTAATTAATTAATTTCCAGCTATTCATCCAGTCGTCTCCCGGTCATTTGAATGAATAAATCATCCAGTGTCATTTTACGGCATTCGAGTGACGTAAGATTTACATTTTTAGTTTCAAATTCACCTTGCAGCTGTGGCAGATATTCCACCAGATCCTCCACCACGAGGCTCCATTTAGCCGTGTTTTGATCAAATTTGATATGCCTGATGTTTTGTTTCGCCGGAAAATCTGCTTCTGAAAAAGTGCCTTCTACCGAAAACTCGATAATTTCGCCAGCGCTGTATTCCGTGAGCAACTCGTCCAGCGTTCCGCGAGCCAGTACTTTGCCATGGTCAATAATAACGATCCGGTCGCAGAGATAAGAAGCCTCTTCCATGTAATGTGTGGTAAGTATCATGGTTGTCTTACCGTTTTCCTTCAGATTCATCAGGATATTCCATACTTCTCTTCTGGCCGACGGATCAAGACCCGTAGTGGGTTCATCCAGCAGCAGGATCTCCGGTTGGTTCAGCAGGGCAATACCCAGTGCCAGGCGCTGGCGTTGACCCCCCGACAGATTTTCGGTATAGGCAGCGGATTTTTCCTCCAGGTTAACCATATCCAGAATTTTGGAAACCCTGCTCCGGGGAAGTTTATAAAAACTGGCAAACAGTGCAAGCGTTTCCCGTACGTTCAGTTTGTCGATAAACCTTGTTTCCTGAAGTGAAATACCTAAAATCCGGTGCAAACGGTCTTCATTCCCCTGCCATTCAAGTCCGTTTATCCGGATTTCACCCGCATCCGGTTTCTGAATTCCTTCTATCATTTCCACAATCGTGGTTTTGCCCGCACCATTCGGTCCCAGCAACGCCATATATTCGCCCCTGGCTATATCCAGGCTGATAGCTCGAACCGCTTTCACATCCTTGTAGGATTTTACGATGTCATGTACCTGAATAGCCGGTTTCATTTGTTTAAAAAGATTTTTGTTAAACCCAAAAAGTTCATTAGAACTTTTTGCACGAAGTGCAGGCGATTGAAAATGATTGTGTTATAGCTTTTTATCAATGCCTTATAGTGCAAAATTGTCAATCCTATTGACAATTTTGGGTTAAACCTAATGAAAATACCCGTATGAATAGCAGATATGTGCTTTCATAGTAAAACAATAATCGAGATACCCATTCAGATTTCAGTTCAATGCGGCAGATAAGTTACTCAACTCAGAGAAATGCCTTTGGTGCAACAATGGCATATTTGTTTCATTTGAATAGCTTCTGAAAAAAGAAAGCCCTCCGGGTTTACTTCCACAAGATAAATTTCAATTTCATAAAACATCAATACGAGGAACCTGATATAATAAACAAATACATGAATACCGGCAATATGCGTTAATTTCTTTAGCGAATTGCCCGTGGGATATTTATATTTGGCCTGTGCGCATCAATTAAAATACAAACTGAATGAGATATCTCTTTACTGTTTGCATGTCATTTGTTATTCTGGGTACTGCCTTTGCCCAGGAAAAACCTGCATATAAAATTTATAACAAATCAGGCAACAAATCTGATTTCGGCGAAATGGTAAATGCCGCCGTATCTGCTGATGTTGTTTTGTTTGGAGAACTGCATAACAATGCGGTATCACATTGGATGCAATATGAAGTTACTCATGCAGTTATTGAAAGAAAAGGCGATAAGGTAATACTGGGAGCGGAAATGTTTGAAGCGGATAACCAATTGATGATCGATGAGTTCTTATCAGGGTTCATATCCGAGAAAAGTTTTGAAGCACAAATGCGACTGTGGAAAAACTACAAAACCGATTATAAACCTCTGCTTCTGCTTTCCAAAGAATACAACCTTCCTTTTGTTGCCACTAATATCCCCCGAAGGTATGCCAGCTTCGTATTTAATCATGGCCTGGATAGCCTTTCTACCCTATCCGACCTGGCAAAAACATATTTCGCACCCTTGCCTATGGAATATTCAATGGAAACACCGGGTTATGATTCAATACTTGTTATGGATACGCATGGCCAGGGTGATTCTATTCGAATGGTTGAAGCACAAGCCTCAAAAGATATAACAATGGCATATTTTATTCAACAAAACCTCGTTCCGGGCGCTACATTAATTCATTACAATGGTGATTATCATTCCCGCATATTTGGAGGAATATACTATTACCTGAAAAAATCAAATCCCGCTCTTACTGTCATCACCATTTCATCTGCCGAAAATGAGGACACATCATTGCCGGATAATGCCAAAGGATCGGCCGATTTCGTGATCATCATCCCGAAAAGTTTCACGAAGACTTATTAATGTTACATTTGGTGAGGCTTATTCAATTTCTCAATGATCCGTAATGCTTCCGAAATATGTTTTTTAATTCTAAACTGCGAGTTGAATATATGACGCACCACCCCTTCACGGTCAATGATAAATGTAATCCGGCTTGGAAATAAGCCCAGCGATTTGGAAACGCCAAAAAGTGATCTAATTTCGCCGCTTTGATCACTCAGCAAGGTAAACGGAAGATCGTATTTTAATGCAAAATGCCTATGCGACGACACTGTATCGGCACTTATTCCCACTACGTTCGCACCTGCATGTAGAAAAGCATCATAATTATCCCGGAACGTACAGGCTTCGATGGTACAACCGGGTGTATCATCTTTGGGATAAAAGAATAAAACCAATGTTTTCGAACTCCAAATATCCCCAAGGTTGATCTGCTGTCCGTTCTGATCGGGCAGAACAACTTCCGGAATATGATCTCCTTTACGGATTTTCATCGTTTCAGAAATTTCTGTTTAAAATGGAGGTGCCTTCACAATACAATCTATAATTAATTCCTGTAATCCAGCGGCGGCTCCCTATTACCAAGCAGTGCTTCGTAAACAAAATCGCTACCCCTGCGTTTCAGCAATTCTGCTTTGGCCTTTTCAGCAATTGAAGGGTCGTTATAAATATCAATGGCGGTGAGTGCGATGGTTTTTGCCGCTACCATCATTCCTTTTTGGCCGATGCTTGTTCCTCCTGCAGCCACCGCCTGCCAGCTGTGGGCAGAGGTGCCAGGTACCCATGTTGCAGCTCTCATTCCTGTGGTGGGCACAGCCCAGCTTACATCACCAACATCGGTAGATCCGCGTGGATTTGTATTTATGGAATAGGGCAAGATCGTAGCTGCCGTAGCAGGATCAAGATCACCCGGGTAGGATTCAATGATTTTTTCTGCAAATGCTTTTTCCGTTTCATCATATATTACACCTCCCACTATTTCCAGGTTTTTGTACATCAATTCCGCAAGTATTTCATTTGGCAGGAGGTTATATATTCCATGAATAACTTCGTATTCCATCGTTGTGCCTGTTCCCAGTGTAGCCCCTTCGGCAGCTTTTACCACCCGTTCGAAAAGGCTTATAACCTGCTTCATTTGTGGGTGTCTTACATAGTAATACACTTCGGCAAATCCCGGAACTACATTGGGGGCTTCTCCTCCCCGTGTAATTACATAATGTATCCGAGATTCCTGAGGCACATGCTCGCGCATCATATTCACCATATAATTCATGGCTTCCACCGCATCAAGGGCTGACCTGCCTCTCTCCGGAGCTGCTGCAGCATGAGAAGCTAAGCCTGTAAACCGGAATTTTGCTGATTTATTCGCCAGCGCGGCGCCGGGGCTTGCTGAATTTACACTTGACGGATGCCAGTGTAAGACCACATCCACATCATCAAAAAGACCGGCCCTGACCATATACACTTTGCCTGCCCCGCCCTCTTCCGCAGGTGTACCATACACACGGATTGTCCCTTGTTTTTGGCTTTTTTTAAGCCAGTTTTTTATTTCGATGCCTGCAGCCATAGAGCCTGCACCAAACAAATGATGGCCACAAGCATGTCCCGCACCCCCATCAATAATGGGTTTACGATACGGCACTGCCTCCTGCGAAACTCCGGGCAATGCATCAAACTCTGCCAGAATGACTATTACAGGTTTTCCATTTCCATAAGCAGCAGTGAACGCAGTAGGCATGCCAGCGACTCCAGATTGAATTTCGAAACCGGCTTCTTTCAGTTTTTGTTGCAAAAGTGCAGAACTGCTTTTCTCCTGGTACCCCAGTTCTGCCCATTTCCAAATCCGGTGAGCTGTTTCTGCATATTCCTGTGTTTTCTCGTCAAGGTTTTTCAGTATTTCCTCGGTCGGTTTTTGGCCATATGCACCGGCAAGCAACACGGTCAGGCATAATATGATTATTGTAAATTGCTGTTTCATGATTTCGTGTATTTGTCAGATTATTATTATTGCGATTTACAAATTAATGTCAATTTATCTACAACAATCCGGCAATTATAAATCCGAGATACGTACCTATTCCATTGCCAAGAGATCCTACAAGTATAGCTGAAAGCAACAAATCATGACGTCCCAGGCTTTCACTAAGAGCTAAGGCGGAAGTCGATCCGCCGATGTTGGCCTGCGATGCAACGGCGATTATATCCCAGTCATATTTAAGAAGAGCGCCCATCCCATAAATCAGAATGGCATGAATACCAATTATTATCACTACAAATAAAAACAATACCAGCGCAAGCTGCCCATTTTGCATTAACGATGCAATATCGCAATAAGCACCAATCACAGCCAGAAACAGGTAAACACCCAACAAACCCAACGATCTGGAGCTTTTCAATCTTGAGATAACAGGTATTTGAGCAATTACGAGGCTGATGGTGGTAAGAATTAGAATGGATGGGATTTGAACGCCATGCTGCAACAACCAGTTGGCTGCTTGATCTGAAACAAACTTTGCGACCAGCGCTAAGGCAAGCAACAGTGTAATATCAATGATGATGAATCTCTGCTGATTTTGTTTATCAGAACCGGCAGAATCTGGGTTGACCCCTGTTTTTATTCTTGGCATTTTCTTTTGCAGAAATTTTGGTATTGCAATGGTAGCAATCATCCAGATAGTGGTTGCAATATTGTCAATCGCAACCGATGTGGCATAAAGCATGCCTTCTCTATTGACTTGATAATACATGGCGAGTGCATTGAAATTTATACTTCCACCAGTGTAAGTACCAGTAAACATCCCTCCAACGGCATGGTGTAATGGGCCAATCGTGTTTTTTGCATCTATAAGATAATCGGCAGCAATTACGCCCACTGCTGTTCCGACAGACCCAACTAAAAACATGATGATCATGGGCGGACCTGCTAATTTCAGGTTTTTGAGATTTACTTCCAGCAGGAGTAAAAATATCGCTACCGGGGCAACTATGTTGAATATACCATCGTAAAGCGGCACCGTATTTGAAGAAGTGGGGATGATCCCAACGTTAGCCACAACCGCCGTAAGGAGAATTACGAGCAAGGCAACACCCAAATGTCTCAGAAAAGTGCGTTTTACGAGCCATTCCGACAATACAATATTTAAAAACAATACCGCCAGAATAAAAATACCGTTTTGCGTTATATCCATCAGATCACAACATACACAATTAATATGATTGAAAAAATACCCCGCTATGTCTGGTAGGTATATGTGCTCAAGCACTGGATGGTAGAAGTACAATCACGCACCCTGAAGTTTGGAAGATTGGACTTGTGTTATAAAAAAGCGTCTTCAGCCATGGATAAGGAAGGGCATTCGGTAACAGGATCCTAAAATTATATTCAAGAAAAAGCAGGTTCAGACTTATTAAGTGATATAAATAGCTACTGAAAATTTATTAAAACCGTTTAATTGGCCGGAGGTTCGATGCCCAGTTTTTTCAATACAAGGTCAGAAACATCAAATTTTTCGTCGCCGTAAATGACGATATCAAGTTGGGAAACACCTGCATTCAGAATATGCGCATAGCCGTTTTCTAACGCCACCTGTTCAATGGCATCACCAATTTTTTTGTACAAGGGTTTAAGTAATTCATTGCTTTTCTGCTGCAGTGAAGTCTGAGCGTTTTGCTGAAATTCTTGAAATCTTTCCTGAAGTTGGGTAAGTTCTTTTTCTTTATCCTGACGTACAACTTCGACCATATTCTCACTTGTTTGCAGGTATTGCTGATATTTTTCCTGCATTTCCTGATTTTTAGCCTGCATTTGCTTTGTAAGCTGTGATTCAAGCGTTTTAAGCTGTGATTCCATTGCTTTGTATTCCGGCAGGTATGACAATATATACTGTAGATCCACATGCCCAATCTTTTGCTGCGCTTTCGCAACATTAATGCATGTAATCATTATTGCTATGACGAACATAACTGGTACTATTTTCTTCATTGTTTTTTCTTTAATATTTAATCGCAATTGTTTTAACTTAATTCAATTATAACAAGTACAATTCGCTAGTCATAATCAATTTTTTAGTGCAGTTTTATATCTCATAATTTCATATAGCTGCCCAAATTATCGGAATTTTGATTTATGAATTCAAAAATAACCATTATTCTTTACAATATTGCCTTGCAAGGAGCCAGTGAAGATGACCTTTGAACTGATTGTTGATGAAGTGTTTCGGGTATTATGTATATTCTAATTGCGTGACGCTCATTATTATGAGATACGGATTAAAAGGATGCAGATTATTTATTTACTCTTCATACATCAACTCAATGGCATCGGTAAAATTTTTGGTTACCACCCTGCGCTTGAGTTTCAGTGTAGGCGTTAATTCATTGGTTTCGATACTCCATGGAACACTGAGCAGCGTATAATTTTTAATCTGTTCAAAGTGGGCAAAATTTTCATTCAATCGCCCTACTTCTTCATCAAATTTAATTTTAACTTCCGGATGCCTGATCATTTCAGCATCGCTGGTATAGGATATGTCGTGCAACAGGCACCACTCACGCAAGCCACTGAAAAAGGGTACGATCAGCGCAGCCGGATATTTTTGGTTGCTTCCCACCACCATAATCTGATCTATTAGAAGTGATTCCCTGAATTTATTTTCAAGTGGTTGAGGTGCTATATATTTTCCCCCCGAGGTTTTGAACAATTCCTTTTTCCTGTCGGTGATCTTCAAATAACGGTCATCCGTAAGTTCTCCGATATCTCCGGTATGAAACCAGCCATCATCGGTCATTACTTCCTTCGTAAGTTCTGGTTCTTTAAAATATCCCATCATTACATTCGGGCCCCGGGTTAGTATTTCGCCGTCATCAGCTATTTTTACCTCTACGCCATTTATTATTTCACCAGCATATCCGGGTCTGATCCGTTCTTCATACGGTTTTGTTATGCTGATAGTAGGAGATGTTTCGGTAAGCCCGTATCCTTCGCAAATCAAAATCTCCGCAGCGCCGAAAATGCGTACCAGCCTGGGCTGCAGGGCAGAGGCGCCTGAAATGATACAACTGAGATTCCCGCCTAATGCTTGTTTCCACTTACTGAAAACGAGTTTTCTCGCCCATTTCAACTGCCAGTTATAAAAGGCTGACATTTTTTCCCCGGGTTGATAGCTGTTCCCCAACCTGATTGCCCAAAAGAAAATCTGTTTTTTAGCCCCATTTAGTTCATACCCTTTGGCAAGTATTTTATCATACAGCTTTTCAAGCAGCCGCGGCACCGTAGCAAAATAATCTGGTTTAACTTCCTTTAAATTTTCAGAAATCGTATCCATACTTTCGGCATAATAAATGGATACACCTTTGAAAAGATCAACAAAAAATATAGCCCTGGCAAATATATGACACAACGGCAGAAAACTTAATGCCGTCCATGATTCGTTTACAATGTCAAATGAATTGCTGGTCGAACGAATTATACTCATTACATTATCATGGGTGAGCATTACGCCTTTGGGGGTTCCCGTTGTTCCTGAAGTGTAAATAATGGTAAACAGATCTTCCGGCTTAACTTCCGCTTTCATTGCATGCAGCCTTGATACGGTTTCATTTTTCCCCGACTTCACCAGGTCTTCCCAATACTGCGCATTTTCAGTCTTATCAAATGAATAAACCGGAATTTCGTTAAGATTTTTACTTCTAATCGCACTTTTAACACTGCGCACTAGCTGCTGATCCGAAACGAAAACCATCTTTAACTCACTATGCCAGCATATATATGCATAATCTTTTTCTGTACTGTTGGGATACATCGGCACACTTATGG
Organism: Bacteroidota bacterium; assembly: GCA_022571715.1. Taxonomy (GTDB): domain Bacteria; phylum Bacteroidota; class Bacteroidia; order Cytophagales; family Cyclobacteriaceae; genus SZUA-230. Next base: position 13,552 of record JACZXH010000009.1, read on the forward strand.
CTCCGATTTGTTGTAAAGCAAGATCAACAAAATTCCACTCCGGGCGGTTTGCTGAAATAATACCGACTTTATCTCCTTTCGTGATTCCGCTGGAAAGTAGGCCAAGGCTTAGGTGATTCACTATCGAATTAACATCAGAAGTGTTGAATTGCTTCCAGGTACCATTATACTTGTAGGCAACACAAACTTTTTGTGGAAAACCAAGAAGTTGATTTTCCAGTAAATCAAACAAACGGGTTGGTTTCATTATGACAGCAGGTGATGATTCCTACAATTTAATGAAATTTTCCATTTAGTTAACAGGTTCTATCCCCTGCTCATCAAAATCTCCTCTCAGGGTCCGAAATCTTTTTCTTACATCAGCCGAAAAAATACTTCCGGGGTAGCGTATCAAAAATTCCTGATAGATTTCCATTGCGAGGAATTTTTCATTCAAATTTTCTTCATAAATCAATCCCATACGATAGTAGGCATCATCCCCAAGAATGTCATAATAAAATTCTTCATTAACCCGAGAAAGGAGCTCAAGTGCTTCTTCGAATTTCGCTTCTTTACGTAATATATCGGCTTTAAGCCACAATAATTCATCGATAAGAGCATGGGTGGAGTATTCCTTCAGCATAAAATCTATTTCTTTTTTTGCTTCTTCCGTTTTGTTTTGAAAAAGCATTAAATCAATAGCAGCGTAGTTCTGCATGGCCGTTTCGGTAGAATCAAGGCCAGTATTGTCACGTATCAGCAAGCTCAATTGCATGGCGTCGTTGGAAATCTCGCGGGTAGTAGCTTCTTTTAAAATATCCAGGTGCTCTTGTGCCAGCTTGAATTCACCTTTGTAATATGAAAGTTTGGCATTTCGTAATTTGGCATCATATCCGATTGGCGTTTCTTTCATTGATTTTTCTACCTGCGAATATAAAAGTGCTGACTCCCATGGTTCATTGTTCAAAATATAAATATCGCCCAGATCAAGTTTCGACATAGATTTCAGGTTTACGGCTGCCCTCGAATGTAAAATAATCTCTTGCAAAATGTGTATTGCGCTATCTTTTTCATCCAGGTAAAAGGCGTGCAAAAGCGCTTTGTTACGATAAGCTTCAAGCGTGGTACGTTCGTAGCCAGTTTCATTAATAAAATTCTGGTATTTGATAGTAAGCTCCCTGATTTTTGTCGGATTTACCGGATAGGTATTTTTCACGATCTCTTCTTCTGCCTTAATTCTATAATGACGGGCTAAGATTGCATTACCTGTAGCAGGATACTGATTTATGATGTAATCAAATATTTTTACCGCAGCTTTATGGTCTTTATTATCGAGTGCAATTTTTCCGATATTCATTGCCCTGTCGCCGGCTGCTCCTTTACGCCGGTCCAGTGCACGGGCCTGAATAAAAGCGCCGTTAAAGTTCTTTTGCTGAAGATTAACCCATATGAGCAGTTCGTTGAAAATGGCATTTCCCGGATCATCTTGAATTTTCCTGAACAGCAATTCTTCAAGTTTATTCAGGTCTTGTGGTTCGGTGAGCACCAGTTGCATTGTGTTACGCACAAAATTAAGATTGGACGGCGTTACGGATAGATACTTCAGGTATTCGTTCACCATCAGATCCTTTTTGTTCTGAAACCGGTAAATATTAGCAAGTTCAAACGAATAGGCATTCGAATCACCCTGGAAAGTACGTGCCTGCCTGTAAACTAGAATTGCATAGTCAACCACATGACGGTTTATAAAGTATTGTGCAGCAACTCTTGTTTTATAATTGTCGCTACTAATTTCATCCCGAATCAGTTTATAAAAATACGCGTTCATCTCTTCCGCATTCCCTTCTTCCCGGTAGATTAGGCCACGGTCCAGAATATAATAAAGGTTTGACGGATATTTTTTAATAACATTATTCAGGTATTTGCGAGCTATGTTAAATTCTTTCAAGTCCAGTAAAAGGGAAAAATAATTATGATGTATCTGAGGTATGTACCTAAAGTTCTTAGCTATACGTTCATAAACCAAACGTGCTTTTTCCAATTCACCGTTTTGATAATATTCATCAGCAAGCCGAATCTCCAGTTCACGTTGTGCTTGCCCAGTTGAAAAAGAAAAGATCAACATTATCAGAGTAAGTACAAATTTCAATATGTTAGTGGTTTTCCACATATACACCAATTATACGTATTAGATAAAAAATTATATAAATTTATTATTAATATTATTAGCTTGTGAGTTTGGTGGAAAAAAATTGAAAATATTTCTTGACTTTAATAAATGTGGATTTAAGATTGATAATTTACAACTTATTGACAACTAATGAGTACAGTAAAATATTGATCATCAGATGATTATGTACTTATCCATACATCTGTTTTTTATGTGAATAACTATTCATTTTAAACCAGAATAAGGAAAACACTGTTAATAAATATGACTTATATACATGTACGATATGCGTATTGGTCATTAATTTCTTATTATACATAAATCGAATATTTCTATACACTAATTCACATTTAACGTATCTGTTTTAATAGAGATATCCACAAGCTCCCAATTTGCACGTATTGTAAGTTCTGCGTCACCGGACTCAGATATATAATACAAAACAGGTTCGTGTTCGATGTTATCAGTTAAATTTCCTGGAAACCAGTATCCGTCATTGTCCTGGACTGCCAGCAATCGTAATTTGTATTTTCCCGGAGAGAGATAGTCAAAATAATATTCATTCACATCCCTGAAAGAACGAATTACTTTGTGTTTCTCATCAATGAGCTGAATGATAAAATGCATATAGGGAACATCGATTTCACCTTTGATGATTCCAAAGTCCTTGACTTCTAGAAACCTTATCTCAGATTTGATATGCATGTTTGAATCTTCTTCAATACTTATAATAGCAGCAGTATCTAGCATAAAGCGTGGAGGTGAGGTAATGCTATCGGGTATATAATTTGGATCATCAGTAAGGTCTTTTTCAATTGTAACTTCTGTTTTATATTTGTTGAATATAAAATATTCAACAGGAAAAGTAGTTGTATGCAGGCTATCCCATACAATTTTAATACTGTCCGGGTTGATAATTCGTCCAGGTTTTGTAAAGGATATGCGTGTGCGAAAAATATTTGTTTCCTTTTTTATGTTCGGGTATTCGGAAAAATTCACATTAAAATCATCCTTTGACCGGCTTGTTTCTTCAAAATGCATATAAACTGTATCAGAAACAGTAGTGAGCAAAGAGTCGGTTATTTCCAGCAACAGAGCAACGCTGTCTGCAATATGGAATGTATTAAATATTTTAAATGTGCGGTTATTTTCGGTAAGTATATAAATAAGTGTGTCGGATATATCTAATAAACCAAGTGAATGATCAATAACATATTTTGAGGTTTTAATTTCATAATAGTGGCCGTTTTGCCTTGCTGCAATTATTTCCAAATCATTAAAATCGATATGTTGTGTTCTAATATTCACAGCCGTCAGTGAAGAATCAAGCGTCAGTATCTGCGGTATAAACCCGTATTCTTCGGATCTGGATTCAATAAGCAAATTATTGTTTTTGTCATTAAATGCATATATCCGGTACTTTCCCTGTTTGATATTTTCAATAATGTATTGTCCGGATTTGTTGGTCCGGGTGAAATATAGTGGAAGTCCGTTTAACGGCGTAATCGTATCGGTAACATCAAATATTCCTACTGTATAATTATCGACAGGTTTCACCTTGAACAGGTCTGTTATTGTACCCTCGATTGACAGGGAATCGATAAATCCCCAAGTGCTGAATGCAAGGCGTAAGTTTTCTGCCGCATTTCCTTCGGTAATGTCTTTGATTCCTTCTCGAAAGTTGAGTGTAAAAGTTGTACTGTCAGGAAAGGGTTCTTCGAAAGTTAAGATGACACTATTTTTACGTATTTTGGAACTATATTTTCCAGAGAAGGTAGGGGTGATGATAAGTTCATTTTTAAGATTAAAAACCATTACAAGCTCATCGAAGACAAGCTCGATAGTTGATTCATTAAAATTCAGAGCAAAATTTGGTGGAATTGAGTATTCCAGAACGGGAGGATCTTCATCTTTGGGTCCACCAGTGGGGGGCATCTGGCTTGCACAGGAATAAATAAATACGATAAGGGGAAAATTCAGGATCAAATATGATAATCTCATTTGGAAATCACGTAGATTAAGCTTGAGTATAGTTTACTTTTGATTGCAATTTTATTTGAAGTTATTCCGTTTTTTATGGCTTTATAATAGTTATATCGATTATTTAAATATTTTTCACTTAATAAACTTACATAATAAGCATCTAACATTTGCGGCAAAATTTCTTTTATTTTAAAATTATATTTAGCCAATAATTTTTTAAAAGTATCTGGATTAAAATGATATAAGTGACGTGGTACATCGTACCCGGCCCAGTGCTCTTTATAATGATGTGCATCCCAGGACGCACAGTTCGGTAGTGCGACAATCAATATCCCTTTTTTTCGTAGCCGCGCATGCAGAGTCAAGAAAGTTTCATCCAATGGATAAATATGTTCGAGTACGTGCCACAAGGTTATCACATCAAATTCCTGATTTTCCGGAAGGTCTTTCAAATCAGGGTAAATGGCGAGAGCCTTTATTTGCATCACCACTTTTCGGGTGTTTTCATCTGGTTCAATTCCACTGCAATCCCAACCGTTTGTATTACACAGTTGCAGGAAATGCCCAGTCCCGCATCCAACATCAAGCAGCATTTTATTTCTACTGTAGTGTTCAATAAGCCGGAGTTTTGATTTCAATGTAAAATGTCGGGCTATTTTATAGATAAAATTTACTGGAGAGTTGCTTTTGTTCGTATGTGAAATGTAATCTTCGGACTGATAGTATTTTTGAACATCGGTCAAGGAAGGTCTTGGGTTTGTAAATTTAAGTTTACAATTTTCGCATTCCACAATAGCAAAACTTTCACCAGTAAGCAGGTGATCTTTTGCTATCAGGTAGTTACGAAAATGCCCACTGTGGCAAAGCGGGCATTTATCTAATCGTTCATACATCATTTATTTACCCAAATAAATCATCAAAATTGATATATCGGCAGGCGATACCCCGCTGATACGTGATGCCTGGCCCAACGTTGACGGCTTTATCTTTTTAAGCTTTTCGCGGCCTTCGGCAGACAATGCTTTAATGCTGTCATAATCAAAATCCGTATTCATATGCTGATTTTCAAGCGCATTGATTTTACCGGCAAGATGCTTCTCTTTTTTGATATAATAATCGTATTTTATTTGAATCTCCACCTGATCTAGCGTTTCTTTACTATATGCATTCAGGTATTCTGAAAGCGAATCGTCAAGATGTTTTAGATTGTGGATACTGAATTCAGGTCGTTTCAACAAATTGATCGCAGGTGCCTTTTCACGTATTGTGGCGGTCCGAAAACCAATGAGAGTTTCATTTACTTCTTCTGGTACCACTTTTATTAGCTGCAGGTCCGCTTTAAGTTTACTGATATCATTTTTCTTATCAAGCACAGTATCCAGCCTTTTATCACAAATCAGGCCAAGATTGTGTCCTTTTTCGGTCAGTCGCAGATCGGCATTGTCCTGCCGGAGTAGAATACGGAATTCTGCACGAGAGGTAAACATGCGGTATGGTTCCTCGGTACCTTTATTTATCAAGTCGTCTATCAGCACGCCGATATACGCTTCTGACCGCTTAAGTACAAACGGTTCCTTGCCTGTGATTTTCAAATGCGCGTTTATGCCTGCCATCAACCCCTGGCTTGCTGCCTCTTCATAACCTGTGGTTCCGTTTATCTGGCCTGCTAAATATAGGCTATCGATCAGCTTGGTTTCGAGGGTTGGTGTCAGTTGCGTTGGCGGGAAATAATCATATTCGATCGCGTAGCCAGGCCTGAACATTTTCGCTTTTTCAAATCCGGGAATATTTCGCAGGGCCTTAAATTGTACATTTTCAGGCAGGGAAGTAGAAAATCCGTTCACATAAATTTCTATTGTGTTCCATCCTTCAGGTTCTACAAATATCTGGTGCCGAGTACGTTCTGCAAACCGGTTAATTTTATCTTCAATCGACGGACAATACCGGGGTCCTTTGCCCTGAATGCGGCCGGTAAACATGGGAGACTTTTCAAATCCTGTTTTCAGAATTTCATGTACCGCCGGATTTGTATAGGTGATATAGCAACTTTTCTGGTGTTTTAAGGGAGTTGTATCTGTGAAAGAAAATTTACCGGGTATTTCATCTCCCTTTTGCTCTTCCATCAAGTCATAATTAAGAGAACGACCATCAATTCTTGGCGGTGTGCCCGTTTTCATACGACCGGCTTCAAAACCCAGTATTACAAGTTGTTCAGTCAGTCCGGCGGCTGCTTGTTCGCCGGTTCGTCCGCCACCGAAATGTTTTTCCCCGATATGAATGATGCCGTTCAGAAAGGTACCGTTAGTCAGAATCACCGTTTTAGATCTTATTTCAAGTCCCATCCCTGTTTTCACTCCGCATGCTTTATTATCTTCCACGAGTATTTCTGACACCATTTCCTGCCACATATCCAGATTTTCGATTTGCTCAAGTGCATGCCGCCATTCTGCTGCAAAGCGCATACGATCGTTTTGAGTGCGTGGACTCCACATGGCAGGTCCTTTCGAACGGTTGAGCATTCTGAATTGGATCATTGATTTGTCGGATACGATTCCTGACAACCCGCCCAGAGCATCTATTTCGCGTACTATTTGTCCTTTTGCCACACCACCCATGGCGGGATTGCACGACATCTGTCCGATAGTAGCCATATTCATGGTCACTAGTAGCACTTTTGAACCCATATTGGCAGCTGCAGCGGCGGCCTCACAACCTGCATGGCCCCCACCAACCACAATCACATCATATTCAGGAAACATAACCAATTAAAAATGTTCCACGTGGAACACTTCAAATTTCTTCGATCAATGGCGGAAGTGTTCCACGTGGAACGTATTAAAACTGATACAAAGATAAGCAAGAGTCTTCTTTTTTACGCATCACATGCTTGTCTTCCTCAGATTTATCGTTATAGCCTAGTAAATGTATCACACCGTGTATCATGACCCGGTGTAATTCATGGTCAAAATGGTTTTTTAAGGATTTCGAATTTTCTTCAACCCGGTCGATGCTGATAAATATGTCGGCTTCAATTGTACGAGCCTCATTCGACAAATCGAAGGTAATAACGTCAGTATAAAAATCATGGTTAAGATGCTTCAAATTGAGGGTGTGCAGGTATTCGTCCGAACAAAATATGTAATTAATATGTGTAATTTGTTTCCCCTCATTTTCAACAATGCGCTCGATCCATTCTATTGTTTGTTGTGGATTGTTCAGGATTTCGTGCACATCTTCGTAAAAAAATCTTATCAAAGGCATGCATTAATCTACATAGAAGCTCAATTCAACAATTCTTCCTCTATCCAGAAAAGCTACTTCGTCAGCGAGATGTTTCATGAGAAATATACCCCTGCCGCCGGGCTTTGAGATATTTTCAGGCGCGGTGGGATCTTCGAGGTTGTTGTAATCAAATCCGTCTCCCTCATCAATGATAATAAACTTGATCAGACCGTCACTCAGCGACAGGGTGATTTTTACATTTTTATCCTTGTCTCTCTTATTGCCGTGTATGATTGCATTGTTAACGGATTCGGTCACAGAGATCATAATATTGCCATAGATATCATCATTAAGATTGAATTTATCTTTCGCATTGTCGATAAAACTCTCGATGATACGTATGTTGTCAGATAACGACGGTATTTCAATGCTTATTTTATCCATTTAATAATGCAACAATACTAATCAAATTTTTGATTTCCAATCCTTCTGAAATACTCATTTACCTCCTTTTTATAATAGGGGTACAATTTAGGAGGCACGGTTTTCAACAATTCAATCTCTTTTTCCTTTGCCTTGAAGTATTCTTCAAAAGCCTTCGGAAGGGCTCTTTCATACTCTTTGGCACTGATCCCTTCACGTTCGTTGTCGAGTTCGCGTTCTCTCATTGCATTTTCAGCTTCGAGCAGCCGGGTAAGAATTTCCTTCTGACGCCTGATCGTTTGCTCGGTAAGGCGCTTGTTTACCAGGTCTATCTCCGTTTGTTCCATTTTCTGCATGGTGGAATTACGATTTTCTCCCTCCCCTTCATTTAGCTGGCTTTCCATTTCCTGCAAAGCTTTTCGTATCCTTTCCTGGTCGGCTGCCAATTTAGCCAATTCTTCAGATAATTTTCGACCGGTTTTACCGCTTCTTTTCAGTTGTTCAATCTGCTGATTCAATTGCTTTTGAAGTTCACTCAGGCTTGGAGTGCCCTGTTTACTGTTCATTGTCGGATTGCCCATAGCCTCACCGAGGTTTTGCTGCATCATGGCCATTACATCATCTAGCATCAATGCGAGGTTGTTCATAGATGTCATGGCAAATTGTTGCTCACTTACCGCCTTTGATTTCTTGCGATCCCGTACATTTTGAATGCTTTTGTCGAGGTGCGTATTCATTTCCGATACTTCACGTGTTACAAATGAACCAAGCTGACCTGCACGTTTTGCAAGTGAAAGCAGGCTGTCTTGTACGATTTTAGCATCATCACGAATCTTTAGTTGCCATTGCCCAAGATCAATAAACCGGGGATTCGTCTGATCCACCGTACGAAACTCTTTCATCAGTTCTTCCTGGTCAAAACTCAATTTTATCAGGTTGTACAAGATATCGCGCAGGTCGTTCAGATTGGCTTGCATCATTTGCATTTCCATCCCACTCTGCATCTGCTGAAGTTGCTTTGACAATCGCTGCATTTGCTGCTCCGATTTTTGCTGCGATTCCACCGCTTTCTTTCGCTTGCTTTTTTCAAGTGATTCTTTCGCATTTTGCATCTTCTCTTTTATGGACTCGATGTTTTCGGAGTTGTCTTGCAATGTATGTGGGTTTTTCAGGTCCTGGTTTAATTCGTTTAGCTCATCAAGAGATTCCTCAAATTCCTCAAATTCTTCCTCAAGTTGCTCCTGCTGCTCCTGCATCTCTTTCAGGTCACTTTCTTTGTCTCGTGTTTCCTCAGACAAATTCTTTTGTTCTTCAATCAGATTGTCTAATTGCTGTATAGTCTCTTCAAGTTCATAAGCAAATTTCATGCGTTTGAATAGTTCTAGCGTACGCTCAAGTTCCTGGATCAGGTTGTCTTCCTTCTGGTTTATTTTATCCAGAAGGTCCTGGATCTTCTCATTATTACGCGCTTCTTCCAGGAGTTTTTGAAGCTCCTCATACAACTTTCGGGTTTCTTCATCTAGCAATTCGTCGATAAGTTTTTCAATTTCGTCTAACTTTCTCTTTATTGCCTCGTTTTGTTGCTGAAACCGCTCCCTTTTTAATTTCTGCGCTTCGAATTGTTTTTTCAGTTGTTCTACCGCTTTATTAAGCATTTCCTTATCCTCAAGCAACTCCTGCAGTTTTTTCATATCCTGCCAGTCGAGTTGCTTCTTACCCCTCAGCCGGTTTTCAATATCTTCCAGTTCTTTCTTAAAACGCTCGGCTTCTTCCAGCGTCTTTACCATATCTTCTAATGTTTTTGCTGATGATTCCGCGATGTCGGCTTGGATCTCTTTTTTACTGGGCATTCTGAAGGTATAAACTCCTGATTTAGAGCTTTTTATGCCATTTACTCCGTCGTTATCCCACACTTGTACGTAGTATAATACATGTTCGCCCTCATGTATATCAAGGCTGTCAAGCACCCACCTGTAGAAGAAACTTTGATTTGATTGGTGCCGATTAAAAGGGATGGCTATAGATTCATTTGTCTGTTCTTTTCCCGCAGCGGATATTACAGAATAAACCAGCTTCAGATTTGTGATGCCGTAATCATCTGAAATGTTTCCTCCCAGAACCAAAAAGCTGTAAAGTACGGTGTCCTGGTAAACATTCAGATTAATGGCAGGATATTCATCCGGAGTAACATTTATTTGATAACTAATTACATCCTTATTCCTGGAATAGTAGTTAGTTAACATTAATTTATAAGAGGTCGTTTTATTGAATTTCTTTTCAAATTCAAATATCTGATTATCAGTTGTTTGCACGTTATAAATTACCTCATCAAATGCGATATTCATCGTATCGGTATCCAGTGTGTTGAACTGCCACATTATGCGTGTTCCTTCAGGCACATTCAAGTTTCCAATGTTTTCGATGCGTTCAGGCCGTTTGCTCAGGTAAAACGGATAATTCAATAACACATTAAAATTCCGTAGATTTGGTCGGTTTACGACATTGATGATATGTTCAATGGAGCTAAATCCGGCGGCTTCAAAATGAATACGTTTGGACACCTGTATCCTGGAAAACGTATAAGAAAACTGCCCTGAGCCCAATGCGGCCATCTTGATTCGCCGTTCCTTATGCACGAGGTACACATTTTGTGGAATACCGGTGCCGGACAGCTTAAGCAAAACAGAGTGATCTTCGTTTTTAAAGGCAATAAGGCTGTTTTCGTCAGGCATAAATGTAAAAGGCGCTATCGGTTTGAACGTTTGCCTGAAGCTGACGATTCTTTTAGTGCTCGTAGTGAAAAGCTGGGGTGCAAATAGTAAGATCAAAAGGAACAGCACCATAAAAGGTGCCAGATATTTTAAATAATGCTGGTTTTGCCGCAGATCGATTGCTTGTGTAAATGACATAGAGGTAAATGCCTGTGCCCGCTGCTTCAGACTTGCCTGTACCAGGGCGTTGTCGTCGTCATAGCGTTTAAGTTGTAGAAAATTGAGAAGCCGGTCGCTCACTGAGGGCAAATGTTTTCCAATATGGCGTGCAGCATTTTCGTCAGATATTCCTGATGAAATGTGGAATAGGTACAATACGGGTCTTGCAATAAATTTATATACCAAAAACAAGGCTAGAATAAGAAATCCGAAGAAGAAAAAACCTCTTCCGAAAGAACTCAGTCGGGCAAAAAACTCAAGAGAAGTGATAGCGATATATACACCCAGAAGCAAAGCTAGGGCGATAATGCTCCCTTTAATTAGTTGATTTACATAAAATTTCTTTTTAAAATTTCTAATTTGTAAATAAACCTGCTTTTCTTCCATCTTCAATCCCGAATAGCCTATAAAGATACTTATTAATGGCAGTAACGCTGATATAGGGTTATAAAATAAATTATTATATACAATAATTTAAAACGTAAACGGGGCTATAACGTTTACTTTTAGAATGTGGGTTGGGTTTATAAATAGTGCTTAACATCCGGGTTAGTCAAAATCCGGTAAAGTATCATGTGTGATGTTTCGGTTAAGTCATCGTAAATTTTTGTTCTTGACAAGGCAAGAAATTTGCGCATAGAAGCAGCAATATTTTTAAAATTAAAAGATAATAGCACTAGGCAAATGCCGATTAATCATATTTGAAACGTTACAAACCGAATCAATTGAAGACATCTTTTTTTGGAATAAAATAGATCTAGATCGCTATTCTTGTAAAATTCAGAAACGAAAATCAAATTCCTTTTCGAAGTATTCAAGTACCTGTATTTTGAGTAATTTTTCCTGTTCTAGCAGATCAAAACGGGGTAAGTTTTTGATTAATTTCCAGTGTGGCCAGCCATCCTCATCAAGACCTTCAAGCTCATAAAATCCGGAGTAACTGAGTACTTTGCATATGGCAATATGCATTAGGTCCTGCTTTTCTTCTTTCGAAAACGATCGTTTACCCTGTCCCAGCTCCTGGGTGCCTATCAGAAAGAGTATGGCATTGAGATCACCGGGTTTTTTCCCGATAATCTTTTCAAGATGCTGAAGAAGCTTATTCCACGAACGTTCAAATGTTAAGTCTCGATTATACATGTATCAGAAATTAATAAAAATCAGAAGCCGGCAGTTCCTCCCAGCATTAAAAGGCCTTTACATTGATTAGGACACAATGGTACCTCCGATCAGGCTGGCAATTTCAAATACTTCCTATACCTTGTCTTTGGTCTGTCCCTCATCCCTGCATTTTCCCAATAGTTTTTAATATGTCGTCACATTGCAAAACTATTGTGCAGGCAAAGCCCCATCTGAAAATGTATGAGTGTCAAAGCTGAATATTATTTTTATAATCTAATTGTTGCAATAAAGAATTTTTTTATTCATTTTTTCCCTACAGGTGTTAAATGTATTTTCTGAATTCATTTTTCGTCTGAATTTGTTATGAAAAGTAAATTTACTTGAATCCTCCAATCATTTCTAAATAGAAACCCTCATGAAGGCCCTGTACGATTTTTTTTCACTGATTTACCCAGTTAATTGTCCGGCTTGTGGCAAAGCCATTGCAAAAGGTGAAACACTGTTGTGTACAATTTGCAGATATGAACTTCCTGAAACCGGGTATCACAAAGTACAACAGAATCCTGTGGTCCAAAAATTTTATGGCAGAATAAAGTTCGAATTTGCGTTTTCATATTTGCATTTTCATAAAAGCGGCATCGTTCAGGCGATATTGCATCAGTATAAATATCGAAATCAACCAGAAATCGGTGAAAAACTGGGCGAATGGTTTGCCCTTGACATTCTTGATTCATTTTCGCCCATTCCATGGGACGTCATTATTCCGATACCGTTGCATCGTTCGAATGAAAAGAAAAGGGGATATAATCAAAGCAATTACTTTGCTGCCGGCCTGTCGGGTATTCTGGGCATTCCCTGGTCTGATAAAGCGGTGATCCGGACAATGAAAAGCGAAACACAGACACATAAATCAAAAATGGAACGTTGGAAGAATGTAAAGGACATCTTTGAGGCATCGGATGCTGCGCTTATAAACAGTAAGCACATTCTTCTGGTTGATGACGTGATTACGACAGGGGCTACACTTGAATCATGTGGACAAATGCTTCTGGATGCGGGCGCTGCGAAAGTAAGCATTGCTACCCTGGCCACAGCACGATGATCTATCCGATGACGATTTACGGGGAGGTCATTTGCTAATTTGTTTTATTTGTTTAGGCTGATGTAATTCACAAATAATAAAAGAGCCCTGCAGGGCTCTTTTATTGCAAAGGCTTTTAAAATTTCTGACCACTAAAATCTAATAATTTGATCCCGCACGAATCATGGCACACCTGAAGCCAATTGTGGCGGTTGCAGAATCTTCATCGAGGTATCGACGCGTGCCCGGAGACAGCCAATAGGCTATATCTTTCCAACTTCCACCCTTATATACCCTCGACCGGTTGTTGATCAGTTGGTTATCCTGATTGTAATTGTCCTGTTTATCAAGAAATTCATTTCTTCTTACCGGGTTCAGGTCTTCCATATCCTGGTACGACAATGGCCGATACAGATCAAGCACCCACTCATTCACATTTCCGGACATATTGTAAAGGCCAAAATCATTTGGTGGATTTTCGTAAATGTAGGAGGTGATCATCGCTCCGTCGTTTAGCTTGCCGGCAATACCTGCATAGTCACCGCGACCTCTTTTGAAATTGGCAAGGAAATACCCCATTTCACGGCCATAGGGATTTCTAAGGGAATGTCCGTCCCACGGATATATCCGCTGGTGTGTTTGGTTTTCATCAAGCCATTGGGTTCCGATCAGCGCCTGAGCTGCATAAGCCCACTCCGCTTCGGTTGGCAGCCTGTAGTTAGGAAGTACAATACCTGATTCGAGCGGTGCGTTGAACAACGGCCTGTCCACCATGGATCCTTCCGGTCCGGCTACCTGCACTGTGTCAATGTCGCCTTCTTCCGGCACGTAATCGCCACTTTCAATAGCATTCTTAACCAGCGACTGGTTAACAGCATATGTTCGCCACGCTGAATAGGAGACGGCCTGCAACCAACTTACACCCACTACCGGAAAATAACGGAATCCGGGATACCTGAGGTAATGGTCTACATATGGATCGTTATAGGCTAGTTCTCTTGCCCATACTTGTTCATCCAGAACAACATTGGCATCTATGTATTCCTGAGAAGAATCCTGAGTATAAAATTCGAATTCGAGCCAGTGAATGTTTGCAATTTCTGTTTCATCCATATAAAAGGAAGCCACCGTAACCGTCCTCTCAATATTATCGTTCCGGTGCAGTAAATCTTCTTCAAAAGAGCCCAGCACAACACGCCCTCCTTCAATAAATACCGTATTCGGAGCCGGAGGCTGCCCTTCGAAGTCTCTTACCTGAAAGGAAGAATCCTCATTATAGGCAATTCCGGTAGCGGTACTTAAATTACCGGGATTAATACTTGATGGCCTTCCGCCTTGTCCACAAGAAGAAAGTAAAATGGATCCACCCGCTAATAACAATACAACATTAATAAACCTCACTCTATATGACATATTTGAGTATAATTTTATATTAAAGTAAACCTATTACCGGCACAATATACCGAAATTAAAGAGGCAAAATAGCACATCTAATCAATAAATGTAATTATTCACCCAAAAAAAATAAGTTGTTGAAGTAAATTCAACCATTTTATCCTTTAAACCCGCAAAACTAATAACTCCAATTCACAAACAATATTTTATTAACGTATGAAAATTTTTTACAAACCTGCAGACTCCTTCACCTATTGCCTGATTGAAGTCCGAATCCTATTCACGAGCCTCTTGGCTATATATTGCTCCAGGTTTGGCTGAGACGAACGCAATGGATTATAAATTCACTGTTGGTTTAAAAGAAATAACGGTATGACAATACGCGCAGGTTATTCGGTTAGCAATGTCGGTACACCAGTAGTAATTAAACAATGGATAATGGGGACATTTAATTAACACCTTATAAAAACCATAGTTTGGTTCTCTGATTAGACATAGTCATTCAAACGAACGTTTGTTTGAAAAGTAATAACCACTTTTCAGAGAGAATTGTGAACTGAGTGTCATAATTTTCCCTATTAGCCTTAAGCCAAAGGTTATAATGTTGGATTATACGGAATTATCATTCTTCTCACTTTTTGAAAAATCCACTTCTACCCCTTACGCTGCAGTCATTGCTTTAGCATAGGTGCCACTGGAAAGGACTTATTTACGTTTAACTTTATGAGTAAATCTTGCTCACCGCCGCTCTTAAAATGGGTTTGGGAACATAAGGTTCGTGGTTCCTAACAATACGATCTGTCATGCTGATGTGATAGCCATGGCAGCCATGACTTCATGCGCCTCTTCAATGCTTACAACCTCATCAATTGTGAGGATGAGCTTGTTTTTTGTTTCCTTCATTCTGCAGCGACGGGGATTTTGTTGAATAAACTTCAAAATGCCTCCAAAAACTTCTGAATTGAAATAGGCTTCATTGCCGTTTGAAACGAAATAACATTTCATGGTTTCATTTTTCAAGACGACTTTTTCAAAACTCAGTAACTGCGCCTTCCATCTCAGACGCGTCGTTTCTATCAACGCTTCTACCGTATCTGGTACAGGCCCGAACCGGTCAATGATATTGATTCGGAAAGTAGCTAGGGAGGCTTCATCTTCAATATTATCAAGTTCATTATAAAGATGCAGTCTCGCTGAAATATTGCTGATATAATCTTCGGGGATTAGAATTTCAAGGTCTGTTTCAATCGTACAATCGCGAACGAGATATTTCACAGCATTGGTCAGATCAGTTTTAAATAAGTCTTTAAACTCCGTTTCTTTCAATTCTTGCACGGCATCGTCCAGAATTTTGTGGTACATATCAAAACCAAGGTCGTTGATAAAGCCACTTTGCTCTGAGCCGAGCAGATTGCCGGCTCCCCTGATGTCTAGGTCACGCATAGCCACGTTAAATCCATCACCAAGTTCCGAAAATTCCTCCAGAGACTTCAGCCGATTTCGTGAATCGGCCGAAACATAAATGAACGGAGGGGTGAGCAGATAGCAAAAAGCTTTACGGTTCGACCTGCCTACCCTGCCTCTCATTTGGTGCAGGTCAGAGAGCCCAAACATATGGGCATGGTTTATTATTATGGTGTTTGCGTTGGGAATGTCAAGTCCTGATTCTATAATATTGGTAGATATAAGAATATCAAATTCGCCTTCGATAAACCGGATCATGGTTTTTTCGAGTCTGTTGCCCGCCATCTGCCCATGAGCCACGGCAATGCGGGCATCTGGCACCAGTTTAAGCACAATATTTGCAACTTCTTCAATATCGCGAATATGGTTGTGTACAAAAAACACTTGCCCGCCTCGCTTCAACTCGAAACTTATCGCATCACGAATCAGGGCTTGGTTGAAAGTGTGGATTTCAGTGGTTACCGGCTGTCTGTTTGGCGGAGCTGTGAAGATTGTACTCAGGTCACGGGCTCCCATTAGCGAAAAATGAAGGGTCCGTGGAATGGGAGTAGCGGTCAGAGTCAGTACATCAACATTCACTTTCATTTCCTTAAGTTGTTCCTTCACCTTCACGCCGAATTTTTGTTCTTCATCTATTACCAACAGGCCGAGGTCTTTAAATTTCACGTCCTTGTTGACGATCCGATGTGTACCTATCAGGATATCGACAGTCCGGTTTTCGACCTCTTTAAGTATTTTTTTGACTTCTTTTGCAGGTTTGAAACGGTTTATGTACTCGATTTTAACCGGAAAATCCGCAAGTCTTTCACTGAATGTCCGGTAATGCTGCATGGCAAGAATGGTGGTTGGTACAAGTACGGCCACTTGTTTTCCGTCGGTTACCGCTTTAAATGCCGCACGAATAGCAACCTCGGTTTTTCCAAAACCAACATCACCGCACACAAGGCGGTCCATCGGGTGGGGTTGTTCCATATCGGCCTTTACATCTTCAATGGCTTTGGCCTGGTCAAATGTGTCTTCATAAATAAATGAGGCTTCAAGTTCGGCCTGCAGAAAACTATCGGTCGAATATGCATAACCCGGTGCGTTTTTGCGTTTTGCATATAACCGGATCAGGTCGGAGGCAATGTCAATAACTTTTCTTTTTACACGTTTCTTTTTGTTTTCCCAATCCTGTGATCCCAACTTATTAATTGCGGGAGGTACGCCTTCTTTGCCCGAATATTTGGATATTTTATGAAGTGAATGGATGCTTACATACAACAGATCATCATCCCGGTAAATCAGACGTATGGCTTCTTGTTTTTTACCTCCCACATCCACTTTTTCCAGACCGGCAAACCGGCCGATACCATGGTCAATGTGCGTTACGTAATCACCGGGGTGTAGTGTCTGGAGCTCTTTAAGTGTGAGGGCTTTCGATTTGGTGTGTTTTTCCCGAAGTTTGTAGCGGTGAAATCGTTCAAAAAACTCATGATCGGTATAGCAGGCTATCTTTTCGTTTTGGTCGATAAACCCATTTCTTAAGCCGATATTAAGTTCCTGGTATTTCACAAACGGGTTTATTTCGCGGAATATCTCACGAAAACGTGTTAACTGCCGGTTTTGTTCTGCCACAAGAAAAAGCGAAATTCCCGCGGTCTGCTTTTCGTCAAGGTCTTTCGATAGCAACTCAAAATTCTTATTGAAGACAGGCTGGGGAGAAGAATTAAATGTAAAGGAATTATCTGTTTTGAGGTAAAATCGATTGCCGAACTCAATACATACCAGGTTGTTAAGTTTAACAGAAAATGATTTTCCATTTTCAAAAAGCATTTCTGGTTTTAAGATGACCCTGGTACCTCCGCTTTTTTCGAGAATTAAATCAAATTGTTCCGTAGCTTTTCTAAAATGTATATCCAGGTAATCAAGAAGATGCCGGTAATCCCTGAACCAGATTTTAGTGTTGTTTGGAAGAAAATCAATAAAAGATTGTCTCGACTCTTCGATAAGACGAGTCTGTAAGTTAGGAATGATATTAACCTGCTGAAGATTTTCGACAGACAGTTGTGAAGCTGGATCGAAGGTGCGGATGCGCTCAATCTGATCGCCGAAGAGCTCAAGCCGGTATGGCAACTCGTTAGCAAATGAAAACACATCGATAATACCCCCCCTGACCGCAAACTGACCAGCTTCATAAACGAAGTCCGTTTGTTCAAAGTCGTATGTAACCAGTAGTTCAGTTAGAAAGGTGATATCCACTTTTTCCCTGATTCTTGCAGTGAACGTATTTTCGCGCAAACTTCTTTTATTGATCACTTTTTCGGTGATGGCTTCAGGGTAGGTTACAATAAGTTCTCCAGTCGAGGTTTTGTTGATTATGCGATTGAGAATCTCTGCCCGCATCAGGATATTCGCATTATCCGTTTCTTCGAAAGTGTAAGGCTTCTTGTAGGAGGATGGGAAAAACAGAATTTCCTTATCTGGGAGTAGGTTTTGAAGGTCGTTTTGAAAATATGCTGCCTCTTCTTTATCATACATAATGAAAAGAAAAGTCTGGTGATTTAATAGGTATAAAGCAGAGGCAATTACGGCATCGAGGCTGCCGGAAAGCCCCTTGAATGCAATGCAGAGGTTTTCATTCGGTTTAATACTTGCTGCAACCGTTTGCACAAAACCACTTTCTTTATAAATGTGTAGAAAGTCCTTAATTTTCACGTTTATCTGTTGTCAAAAAAAGCAGGTTGCAAAAATAAGGAATAGGGGTATTATAGTTACCGATTGGGAGTAGGTATGTTAGTATTTAAAGTTCAGCAGTAGGTTCTTTTTGATTTTTCAGCGTAATTTATCTGGACATTTTAATGAAAAAACCGTAGAGAATAATTTTTATTTGTATTGCATAATGTCGTAAAAGATAAATTTAATAATCATGAAAAAGTAATAATATTGAAATATGAGAATTATCAAAACAGCATTAGTTGCAGCGATTGTTATTGTTATGAATGGTGCCTCACTGCTCCACCAAAACGGGCGAACAGGTTCAGGAATCATCCGAAAGCATTGAGTCGGTCCGACAGGAGGTTACCCTTATGAAAGCAATTTGTGCGATCATGAAGTAAGATACTTGATTGCCTTGCGTATCGTAAAATATTTTGTTTCTGACTGATATTACCATCCCCTGAATTTCGGCGGCATTATTCTTCAAGAAGGTATGCCTGCACGTGATTCCACATGGGTGTAAAACTCCTCTCTAATTATTATGTGCTATGCAGTTAAATGGGTAGTATTGATAAGGAACATGCCTGTTATCGAAATAATACGTTGCCACTTTATCACTTGAAAAGATATTAGGTTAAATTTGCGATGAAAATTACAGGATTTTATTTCATTTCTTGCCTACATTAGGGAAATTAGCAGTTCACATAAACATAAAATAAATTAATATGGGATATTTAGCACTAATTTTGGTTCTTGTTCTTTTCGTGCTGGCAATCATTTCGCCCATCATTTTTCCTAATTCTAAAATCAGTAAACACGAAAAAGATTGGGATGTATAGGTAACCATCCTATCTGAGAATATTCATTGCGCGAGAGAGACAATATGCTCTCCTGATAGTCATTCTCGCATAGGTTTTCAGTGAATCAAATTCTTGCCTGAAATGTATAAAGGTCGTAATAGCGGCCTTTTCTATCTAGCAAGTCATCATGTGTACCTCTTTCCACGATCCGGCCCTTTTCTATCACAAGTATCTGATTTGCCTGACGAATGGTACTCAACCTGTGGGCGATCACCAGTGTAGTGCGGCCTTTCATCAGGTGGCTTAAGCTCTCCTGGATAAATGCCTCGCTCTCTGTATCCAGGCTTGAAGTGGCCTCGTCGAGTAGGAGGATAACAGGATCGGACAGAATGGCGCGGGCAATGGCTACACGCTGTCGCTGCCCACCGGAAAGCTTTACCCCACGTTCACCAATCAGGGTGTCCAACCCGTCTTCAAATCGGTCAGTAAACTCTTTTACATGTGCTGCTGCCACTGCGTGCAGCAACTGTTCTTTCAGAGCATCAGGCCTGGGGAACAGGATATTTTCCCGGATTGTACCTTCAAAAAGAAAATCGTCCTGCAATACTACTCCAAGTTTGCTGCGGTAGCTCTCGAGTGTCACTTTCGACAAATCCTCCCCATCTATCGTAATGGTTCCGGAGTCGGGAACCTGAAACGAAGCTGTTAAACTAGCGATGGTGGATTTTCCGGACCCTGAACTTCCAACCAGCGCTGTAACTGACCCTGGGGGTGCGTGAAAACTTATATTATGCAATACACCCTTACTGCTATCATACCCAAAGGACACATTTGTAAAAGAGAGATCTCCTTTAATATTTTCCATTACGATCGTTCGTTTTTCACTTTGACTTTCAGCGGGCATGTTCATGATTTCCTCAGTACGATCCAGGCCTGCAAAGGCTTCGGTGATCTGGCTGCCAATGTTGCTCATTTGCACAATAGGAGCTATAAGAAAACCCAGATACAGTGTAAATGCAAAGAAATCTCCGAAAGTAAGTTCTCCAAACATGATCAAATACCCTCCAATACCCATAATGCCTACACTGGCAAGACCTAGTAAAAGTGTGGCCGCGCTTGTAACGAGACTTGTGGTAGTTAATGATTTTTTTACATTTTCAAATAAGCGTTCAACACCTTTTTCAAATGTTTTTATTTCCTGATCTTCGGCATTAAATCCTTTTATTACCCTAATACCATTAAGTGATTCGGTAAGCCGGCCGGTTACTTCCGCATTGATCTCACCTCTTTTCCTGAAAATAGGACGAATAATGGAAAATGCTTTCAATGAAATCATTCCGAATACGATCAATGGAACCATAACGTACAATGTCATTTGGGGACTGATTCTGATGAGGAGTATAAAAGCTACTACTGAGGTGAGTACGCCGCCAAATAGTTGTACAAGTCCCGTCCCAACCAGGTTACGAACGCCTTCTACATCCGTCATGATACGCGAAACCAGTTCACCGCTTTTTGTATTATCGAAAAATTTGACCGGTAGCTGAATAATATGTTGGTGTACCTTTGACCTTAACCGGGCTATAAGATGCTGTGCTTCAACGCTAAGCAGTTTGGTGAGTACAAAAGAAGTAGTTGACTGAATGACCAATGCCACAGAGACTGCAATAAGCAATAATTTAAGCATTTCCATGTCTTTGTTACCTATTACATCGTCTATGAGAATTTTGCTGGCTCCCGGCAGGACAAGACCGGCAAGGCGGTTAATAATTATTAGACCCAATCCGACAAGCAACAGTTTTCTACGTGGCCAGATTATGGTTTTAAATACCCTGGTCATGGTGATTCGTTTTTTAGGATTCTTTTTTTTGTCTGCCATGAAATGTCGGATATTGGTAAGCAGGTAAATATAGCGAATTGCGCTTCAAATATTGGTCAAACAATTTAACCTCTAACTTATGGTATAAGACGGTAAATGAGTACAAATATTCTATCATCCATCTGTTATTAATATGCCAAATTGCGATACAGAGAAGACCTAAGTGAGTGTTATAGCGGTGCAAAGAGCTCCTAATTATATGTTATGTTTCATGTAACAAATCAGTAGAGGTACTATTTCTTAATGCACATTCAGTAAGCCTCTTCTTTCAAGCAGGGGTTCAATTACAGGTTCACGACCCCTGAATTCGACATAGAGTTCCATTCCGGGTTTGGATCCTCCCTGGCTCAGCAAATGCCTGTATTTACGCGCAGTTTCCTGGTCGAAAAGGCTGGTTTCCTTGAATGCCTGAAAGGCGTCGGCGTCCAGTACTTCCGACCACATGTAACTGTAATAGCCGGCCGAATAGCTTGGGTCTCCTCCGAATATATGATTGAAGTAGGAGCTACGATATCGTGGTATGATCTCACTGATAAGTCCGATGCGCTCCATTTCTTCATTTTCGAAGGCCGTTGCATCTTGTGGTGTCGTATCAGTTCGGGTGTGCCAGGCCAAATCCAAATAGGATGCAGCCATGTATTCTACCGTTTCAAATCCTTGGTTGAAAGTACCTGCTGCGTTGAGTTTGCTTATCATTTCTTTCGGAATCACTTCTCCGGTTTTATAATGCTTTGCATACAGATATAGTACTTCCGGTTCGCTCATCCAGTTTTCCATGACCTGCGAAGGAAACTCAACGAAATCGCGGGGCACACTGGTACCTGAAAGTGATTCATATATTACGTCAGAGAGCAGTCCATGCAACGCATGGCCAAATTCATGAAATAGTGTTTGTGCTTCGGTGAAGGAAAGCAAAGAAGGAGTGTTATCTGTCGGAGGGGGAAAATTAAAGTTCGTGGTGATGATGGGTGTAATTTCACCATCGAGCTTCGATTGTGAACGAAGGGAATTCATCCATGCACCTCCCCGTTTGCTTTCGCGTGCGAAAAAGTCCATGTAAATAACACCAAGATGTGATCCATCTGCCTCTTTTACTTCAAAAACCTGCTGGTCCGGATGCCACACGGGCATATCTGTAAGTTCTGTAAATGTCAACCCAAATAAATTGCCTGCTAGCATAAAGGCGCCATCACGCACGGCAGAGAATTCAAAATATGGCCGCAACGCTTCTTCATCCAGGTCGAAGCGTGCTTTACGGACCTTTTCAACATAATACCGCCAATCCCAGCCCATAAGGTCTCCTTCTACCCCCTCTTCATTCATCATTTGCTTAAGCGCATCTCTTTCAGATTTCGAAACACGTAAGGCCGGAGTCCAGATTTTGTCTAGTAATGCATAAACCCGGTCGGGATTTTCTGCCATGTTGTCTGAAAGGATGTAATGGGCATGTGATTCATACCCTTTCAATTGTGCACGTTCAACCCTAAGACCAGCCATTTCGGAAAGGATGTCTTTGTTATCGTATTTGTTGTTATTATCACCCCGTAGTGCGTAACCCATGAATAGTTGTTTGCGGAAATCCCGGTTTGGCGAATACTGCAGAAATGGATTTATACTTGGACGCGACAATGTGAATAACCAGCTGCCAGCGTTACCTTCCTTTTCTGCTGCCTTTGCTGCCGCTGCTACAAGACTCCCGGGCAGATTACCCAGGTCATCAGGGTTGGTTACAACGAGTTTGAAGTCGTTTGTTTCGGCCAGCAGATTCTGGTTAAATTGCTGCGCCAGTTCCGCCAACCGGCTGTTTATCTCACGCAAAAGCTTCTGGGAATCTTCATCTAGATTTACACCTGACCTCACAAATCCTTTGTGTGTTTCTTCCAGCAACCGAAGTTGTTCGTCGGTTAGGTTCAACACATCCCGCCGATCATAGACAGTTTTTATCCGGATAAAGAGGTCCTTATTAAGGCTGATGTCATCCCGATGCGCCGATAGCTCGGGAGCCATGGTTGTGGCTATTTCCCTTGTGGAGTCATTGGAATGAGCAGAGTTGATTGCGAAAAACACACGTGAAACCCGGCTCAGGTCTTTTCCACTCCTTTCCAACGCTTCGATGGTATTTGCAAATGTCGGAGAGGATGTGTCACTGGTAATGTCTGCAATTTCAGATTTGTGCGTAGCTATTGCCATACGAAAAGCAGGCAAATAATCTTCGTCTCCGACAAGATCGAAGGGAGGTACTCCAAACGGTGTATCCCATTCCGCAAGCAAAGGATTATCATTGCTTACTGGCATGGTATCACTTTGTGACTGACAAGCAACGATGGCAAACGTGGCTGCAAAAAGAACGGAAGTATATATTTTCATAATTAATTATTCAACAGGTTTGTGTATTTACATACAATATTACTACCTACAGACCAGAACTATATGGTTCGTTGTGTGCTGATACTTATTTACATGTTTAGTAAAAAGGCTTGATTGAGCCACCATGCAACTATGAGGTCTAATCGGTATGCTGGGATTCGCTCTTCGCTGATAATATATCTCTTATTTCTGCAAGTAATTCAATGTTTCTTGGGGTAGGAACACTCGTTTCCTTTTCATTTTCTGCTTTTTTTCTCAATATATTAAAGACCTTGATGATAATAAAAATTGTGATAGCAATTATCGAGAAATCAAATATTACCTGAATAAAATTACCATAAGCGATTGCTATTAACTCTTGCACAATGTTTCCGTTATTATCAATAGTTTCTTCTTGAAGGACAACTTTAAGATTCTTGAAATTCACCTTTCCAATTAAAAACCCCAGAGCGGGCATGATAAGGTCATGAACCAGAGAGGTGACTATTTTACTAAATGCAGCTCCGATAATAATTCCGATTGCCATATCAAACATATTGCCCTTAATGGCAAATTCTTTGAATTCATTGAGAAATTTCATTCAGATTAAATTTTCAATATAGTCCTACCAACTCCCTCCTGCACCACCACCACCAAAACTACCGCCTCCAAAACCACCAAAACTGCCCCCTCCAAATGAACCACTACCAGATGAGAAGCTACTGTAGCCCCTGCCTCCTCTGCCGCCCATAGCTGACATCAAAAAAAGAAAAGTTAGAAAATTCAGATTGCTCCCTGCCATATGAGAACCTCTTACACTTCTGAATCGTGAATAGGAGATAGCAATAAAAAAAATGAATACAAGCAAGGGAAATATCAATCGAGAGAGTCGAATATTTTTTCTCCCAATTTGATCTGCCGTAAATTGACCACTGGCCAAGCCAATAATGATCGATGTTGCCTCGTCTATTCCCTTGTAATAATTATTATTACTGAAATTTGGCTTCATATAGTTTTCTACTATTCTTTTAGCGATGGCATCAGGAATAACACCTTCCATTCCATAGCCAGTTGCAATAAACATTTTTCTGTCGTCCAGAGCAATTAAAATAAGTACCCCATTATCTTTCCCTTTTTCCCCAATGCCCCATTTTTCTGCAAGACGAAAACTATAATCGGCAATATCATTCCCGTTTAATGAATGGATAGTGACAACAGTTATTTGCGTAGAGGTGCTATCATAGTAGGCAACTAACTTGTCTTCAAGTATTAAATTTTCTCTATCACCTATAATATTCGCAAAATCATTAATTAATTTAGGAGGTCTGGGTCTCTCAGGCAAATCTTGTCCAAAGGAAATGGTGCAAACTAATATGGGTAATATCAAAAACAGTGACCTAATGAGCTGATTCAATTTAACCAAAAGAAATATCATCATCTAATTCATTTATATCATCAGACTTGTACGGAAAATGGACTTTTAATTGCTCTCCTGCCATTTTAATACCTGAAGACAAGCCCGCTGTAAATTCACCTTCTTTAAATTTACGCTGCATCATTTCTTTTATATTATCCCAAAAGTCATCAGGAACTACAGCATTTATGCCGCCATCTCCAAGAATAGCAAACGTACGGTCTTTAATAGCCAAATAGAACAATACGCCATTTCTTAATTTGGTTTTGTACATCTTTAAAGAAGCAAAGACTGCTGATGCCCGATCTAATACCTCTTTTTTACAATGATTTTCAATATGTACTCGAATTTCTCCGGACGTATTTAATTCAGCCTCTTTAATTGCACTTATTATTTGTTGTTTCTGATCAGAAGTAAAAAATTTACTGGCCATAGGAGTTAAAAATTAACTTCCGGTACTATATTCGCACCTTCATCAGCTTGAAATTGCATTTTCCTTTCAAAACCATACATTCCGGCTACCATATTTTTTGGGAAAGAACGAATATAAGTGTTATATACTTTAACTGATTCATTGAATTTTCTACGTTCCACAGCAATTCTATTTTCTGTACCTTCCAATTGTGCCTGTAACTCTAAAAAGTTTTGATTTGCTTTCAAGTCAGGATAACGTTCTACTATAACCATTAATTTTGAAAGAGCAGAACTCAGACCTGCCTGTGCTTGCTGAAATTGCTGTATTGTAGCAGCATTAAGATTAGCTGGATCAATGCTAACACTTGTAGCCTTAGCCCGGGCCTCAATAACTTCAGTAAAGGTTTCCTTTTCGTGGGCTGCATAACCTTTTACGGTATTCACCAGATTGGGTATCAAGTCCGCTCTTCTCTGATACACATTTTCAACATTTGACCACGATGTTATAACGGTCTCATCAAAGTCGACCATATGGTTATAACTTCCCGTAAAGAAGCGATAGATAATAAATACTGTAATAAGTATGACTCCTAGGATTATCCAACTTTTTTTCACTTTCATTCTTGTTATTGATTTTAAGTATTTAATGGGCATAACTTGATTTTCGGACTGCAAAGTTACTTAATTTAATAGTGCTATTGAAGGAAAAGGATGGGTTCTCATCAAAAGGCAGAATACTGCTATTATGAAGCAGTATTTACTTCATCTTACAAAGCCTTGACCTTTGGGTGTAGTCATGTTCTTTGGCTATGCCTGTTGTTTGTTGAAATAATTTGAATGGTGAATAACGAATTAAGAAGTAAATTAGAACCTCTATGGCAGGTATTGAAAATTAAATCCCTTACCGCTGATCTTCTATTGTCCGGGTAAGTTTTGATTTTACTTCACCGGTATGCTTGGTGGATTTCTGTTCGATCAGCATAACCCAGCATTCTTCTTTTGCAAAAGGCCTGTGTCGCACACCTTTCGGGACAATATAAAATTCCCCTTCCTCCAGATGAACGGTTTCATTTTCCATTTCTATTGCAAGCGACCCTTTATAAATGAAAAACATTTCGTCTTCATCTCGATGGGCATGCCATATAAATTCACCCTTCAATTTGGCAATCTTTACATACTGGTCATTTACAGCGCCTATGATTTTAGGAGACCAGAAATCGGATATTCCTGAAAAAAGGTCTTTAAGATTCCTTTTCTGCACCTGAGCTATCGATTCAATATGTCAATCTTGGTGTCTTTAACCGGCTTCCGGTTTTTCACATATTTTTCAAGCCAGTTATCCATCTCCCAGAGCATGTGCATTACTGACTCCCTGGCAGCGTATCCATGGCTTTCGTATGGAAGCATAACCAGTCTTACGGTACCGCCATGTCCTTTTACTGCTTTGTAAAAGCGTTCGCTTTGCATCGGAAATGTTCCCGAATTATTATCAGCAGTACCATGGATCATCAGAAACGGCTCGTTGATTTTATCAGCATGCATGAACGGTGACATTTTGAAATATAAGTCTGGCGCTTCCCAGAAAGTACGTTCCTCTGCCTGGAAACCGAACGGTGTAAGTGTGCGGTTGTAGGCCCCGCTTCGGGCAATTCCGGCGGCAAACAAGTCGGAATGCGCCAGCAGGTTGGCTGTCATAAATGCGCCATAGGAATGTCCGCCAATACCAATACGACCTGGATCGGCAATGCCCATTTCGGTTAACTTGCCGATCGCAGCCCTGCCATTTTCCACAAGTTGTTCTACAAACGTGTCATTAGGCTCCGCATCACCTTCGCCGATGACCGGGAAATCGGTGCGGTCGAGTACGGCATAGCCTCTGACAACCCAAAACAAAGGAGATCCATAGCTGATGGCAATAAAACGGTATGGTGAATCTTTCACCTGTCCGGCAAAGCTTGCATCTTTATATTCTCTCGGGTATGCCCACATAAATACAGGAAGGCGTCCGTCTTTTTCCTTTTCGTATCCTGCCGGCAAATATAAGGTTGCATTGAGATCCGTTCCGTCTGCACGTTTGTAATGGATTTGCTCCTTGGCGACACCTTTTAAGGAAGCATACGGGTTCGGAAAATGAGTGATCTGTTTTGGATCCGTATTTTTAAAAATGTTGCGGATGAAATAGTTTGGATTTTCCGTAGGGCTTTCGATACTGGTCAGGATATCCCCTTTAGCGATATTTATAATATCAATGATGCGTTCGTATGTTTTTTTACCTTCGGCTTGCCAGATGTGCTGCGAAAACCCCGTCTTAGTATCAAAAGCTGCCACAAAAGGCTTATTGCCTTCGGGTGAATAACCGGGTCCGGTCATATAAAGTGTGCGGTTGTTTTTTGATTCCAAAAGCACATATTTTCCGTATTTGTTTCTTTCCATGGCAAATGATCCGGGAAACCGGTAGAGGTCTTCCGTATTGATATCAAATACGAGTTTTAATCCGATTTCGGGCACGTCCGGGTTGATCTGATAAACCTTACGGTTTCGCGTATTCCACCAGTAGTCGGCAACCATTGCCAGGTTTGCATTACCCCACTGAATAAAGGAAAACCGTTGAGATAATTTAGCGATTTCTCTGGCTTCAGAGTTGAAAGGTGCATCGAGGGTGTAAACTGCATCCCTGTAATCGGCTTCTTCGGCGGGGTTGCCATGATCAAGGGCTTCCACCCAGTACACAGTTGCAGGTTTATCAGCGCGCCAACCGAAATTTCGCGGTCCCTGACTGGTAGCCATAAACCCTTTTGGACGTACTTCTTCCAACGGTGAATCATATAGTTTTTTTACGTGGTTTCCGTTCCCATCCAGAATCACGGTTTTTCTTGGAAACCTGTAATAAGGCACAAGGTATGAGAATGGGTTATGTACTGTGCTTATCATCAGGTATTTGCCATCAGGTGAAAATGACATGGTGAAAAAGATTTCGGGATCCTTAAAATCGGATATGTTCCCGCTGAGATCCACTTTCTTCAATGCTGACGTCGTCAGGAATGCAAAGTTTTTTTCATCATTCTTATTTTTGAGTAAATCCTGGTATGTTCTGGCGGGCGCTTTTTGCCCAAGATTTTCCTGAACTACCGGCCCTGTAGGTGCTTGGTCTTCGGGTATAAGGCCACCCCGGTTTTCAACTGTAAATTTGCATAGTAACAACTGTGAATCAGGCGTCCAGATGTACGGATTACCATTAAAGACATCATTCAGTATCGGTTTTGTTAGCCGGGTAGCTTCACCGGTTTCTTTATCAGCCACCCAGAGTTCAATACCGTTTAACTCACTCACCGTAAATGCAAACTTCTTGAAGTCGGGACTCCAGCTAAAATTAGAAATAATTGGTTTTTCTGATAATCCTTTCAGGGCATTTTCCGTCCCTGTTTTTATATTGAGGATCGTAATTTTATTGTAAAACCGTGACCTGCTCGAACCGTTGTTTTTAGGATTTATTCTTAATCCTGCCAGCCGGTATTCTTTTGCTGCCACTTGCTCAATACTTTTAAATGCAGGCCGGTGAAGTAAAACAGCCCATTGAGCTTTATCATCAAGGTTGACCAAAGGAGGAGGCGGAGTGTCGGCCAGCATCCGGATTTCATCGGGAGGCTCCTGATAAATTAAATCAATCTGGGCAATTGAAATGTTTGTAAAGAATGTCAGGGGAAAAAGCAAACAAAAAGATTTAATGGTTATTTTCATGATAAAGGGTATTTAGTTTTTTAGGATGATTTACGGTACTAAATTTAGGAAAAATTCGCGAGGAATTGTATGTATTCTAGATTAATGGAATTATACCAATGAATTAAAATTTCTGTTAAAATATATTTACAGATAAAATATCATTTCGAAAATCACAAACCATGAAAAATACCCATAATCTGACTTTTCAGGAATTTATAAATGCGATAATGCTATTCCCGATATCCTGCCTGCCGGTAGCCAATGATGTAACAGTTGCTTCGAATCAGACAATCGGGATTAATATTGACATCCGTGTTTTTATTTAAAAAGTCTGTAGCCGGGAAACAAAACCACTAACTTTGAATGTTCATACTTCAGAAAAGTTAATCAGACCGTTATGAAAACCAACGTATTATTTTCTTCAGCCCTATTGTTCGCCGTTTCATTAAGTTACGCCCAAACCCCCAAGGCATTATCCAAGGATGAGAAAACCGTTCTAACGGGAGTGGAAAATCAACGTGAAAAATACAGCCGGATTGCCCTTGAGATATGGGACCTTGCTGAACTGGGATATCAGGAGTATAAGAGCTCGATGCTGCTCCAGAATGAATTGAAATCAGCGGGATTTGAAGTAGAAGCTGGAGTTGCTGGCATACCTACTGCGTTTGTAGCCTCATATGGGAAAGGGAAGCCCGTGATAGGCATTTTAGCAGAGTTCGATGCACTGCCTGGTATTTCGCAGCAAGCGTTACCTGTGCGAATGGAAAGAGAAGATTTTAGTTCGGGTCATGCCTGTGGGCATCATCTGTTTGGTACCGGGTCATCGGCAGGAGCAATAGCCATAAAGGATTGGCTTGAGAAATCGGGCATCTCAGGCACAATCAGGCTGTATGGGACTCCTGCGGAGGAAGGCGGAAGTGCAAAGGTGTATATGGTAAGGGCAGGCCTTTTTGAGGATACGGATGTAGTATTGAGTTGGCATGCCGGCAATGCCAACAGCGCTGGCGCAGGCTCATGTCTGGCTATAAAATCAGCAAAATTCAGATTTTATGGCAATGCTTCTCATGCTGCAGGCGCACCTGAGCGGGGGAGAAGCGCTCTGGATGGTGTGGAGGCGATGAACGATATGGTCAATATGCTGCGTGAACACGTACCGCAGGAAACGAGGATCCACTATGTGATCACACGCGGGGGCGATGCGCCAAATGTTGTACCTAGTTTTGCTGAGGTGTATTACTATGTTCGTCATCCGCAAATAAATCGGGTAAAAGCTATATTTGAACGGGTGGTGCTTGCAGCCAGGGGAGCGGCTATGGGTACCGGAACACGCGTAGAATATGAGGTAATAGGAGGGTCATACAATTTGCTCCCAAACGAAACACTAGCCCGGATGATGCATGCCAGCCTGGAAAAGGTGGGAGGCATCACTTATACCGAAGAAGAAACGGAATTTATAGCCAAAATCATGGAGACATATCCTTCCGAAGACCTGTCACCGGGAGATGCATCTAAAATAAGTCCATTTGTAGTAAGAAAACAGGCGGGTGCATTTTCGACCGACACGGGTGATGTAAGTTGGGTGGTTCCGGCAACCGGATTACGGATTGCAACCTGGGCTCCCGGAACTTCATCGCATAGCTGGCAGGCAGTAGCTGCAGGAGGTACGACAATAGGTACTAAAGGAATGATGGTTGCAGCCAAAACGATAGCCCTAACGGCTATAGAAATTTACAAAAACCCGGATATTGCGGCCAAAGCCAGAGAAGAGCTGATACGTCGAAGGGGAGCTGATTTTAAATATGAGGCCTTGCTGGGCGACCGTGAGGTACCTTTGGACTACCGTAAATAGACTTCTTGTACAGAGAACATTGAAACTTCGAAGCGCCAGAAATATAAATCGTGATCTAATTCATGGCCTGCACGACAACCCACGTGAAATATGTGATCATTTTCATTTTCGCAATGGTATGGTGCCCACTGGGATACGGACAGCAAATCACGGTTGAATTTAATCCCGGTGAGATTGATTCGGACCGGTATTATGCACTGTTGCATGAATTCGGGAATCGTAAAGTCCTTCCTCCCGGCTATGAACACCAGGCCTTGATTGCACTTTCTTTTTATCCGGAATTAAAAAATATAAAAGTCAAATTCAAATTAAAAAAGGGTGGCGCGCCGTTCTCATCTCGCCCGGTTGTATGGGATTCCTTTTTCAAAAAATCTGAAAAACGTACATACCTTGTCTTTCTTCGTACGAAGCCGTTTGACGCGTTCAGTAACCTGCATCTGCCGGAGATACCCTATAATGCGCTGATTGGGGTATTAGGTCACGAACTTGCGCACACAGCTGATTTTACGAAACGTGGTTTCGGGTGTATGTTCCGTGTAATGACGGGTAATCTTTCGCGAAAATATTTAGACCGGTTTGAATTTGAAACAGACCGAAGGACCATTGAGCACGGATTGGGATTTCAATTGCTGGCATGGAATGAATTTGGCTTTGGATTCTTCGATACCGGATCAGACGCAACACCTTCTACGATAAAGAAGATGTTGGAAGCAGAAAGGTATATGCGGCCTGAAACCATTAAGAGAATAATGGCGTCATTACCGGATTATCTTTCATACATTCAGGGATTGAATCAGTGATACAAATATTAGAATTGAATCCTATTACGAGCAGGAGCATATTCTGGTCATGATACCTTTATGAGCCTATACTTTGTACCACTAAAATTCCCAAAATATTTGTAAAAGTGGCTTCCTTTTGTAAATTGATTACTTGCAATTATTTAGGATTTTCATATCACACTCCTGGAAGGCGAAATCACGCTCCCATTTTTGGCAAAAGAGCCTCCTTATCAATATTTTATTAGGTGTATTTGTCTTGTATTTTGCTGCTAATCTTTTGTTTCTGGGGTTTTATCTTGATAAAATACTGGCATCCATTTTTCCGGATTCTTCGCCCATTGATGAGGCATCGCGAATATTGTTTTACTATTTCAGCTTTGATCTTCTTCTGCGGTTCTTTTTGCAGGAGTTACCCACAATGTCGATTGCCCCGTATTTGCATCTTCCGATCCGGCGTTCTAAAATATTTATCTATTTATTGCTGAAATCAATACCGGGATACTTCAATATCATACCACTTTTTATTCTCATTCCATTTTTGATTCGATATGTAATCCCCAATTTTTCCTTAGTATTTGGGCTTACCTGGATTTTGGCCATCTGTTTGCTGATACTAACCGCCAGCTTCTTCACATTTTACATTAAGAAACTCTTTGTAATAAGGCCGGCAATTATATTTATTTATCTGTTGGCCATTGTTGGCTTAACCTATCTTGATTACAGTGGATACATAGTTGTTTCTGAATATTTCAAGGCCGAGTTGCTTGCCATCGCCAATAATTACTTCCTGCTGATTTTTCCAGCTCTTATTCTTGCAATAGGATTCACTGCAACATATTGGCTGTTAGAGAAAAACGCTTACTTTGAGGACTCCTCAGGCTCAAATAAGAAAATTTCCTCCGGTTCTGTTTTTAGTTTTCTGGATCGTTATGGAAATGTAGGAAGCCTTATTCAGCTTGAAATAAAAATGATAATGAGGAATTCGCGGCCTAAAACAATGCTTATTGTGAGCTTTGTATTTCTGCTATATGGATTCATGATTTACGCCAATGAAATGTGGTATGGTAATCCTCTTTTTATCATGGGTGTTGGCGTTTTTCTGACGGGATTTTTAATGATGAACCATGGACAATTTATGTTTTCATGGGAAAGCAGCTATTTTGATTTCCTGCTCACTCGTAGTTTGAGTTTAAAAGAAGTATTATTTGCAAAATACTGGTTATTTGCAGCAGCAGTATGTTTCTCTTTTATAATTACGCTGCCATATGCATTTTTTAATACTAATATTGCCTTTTACAACATTGCTGCAACACTGTATAATATTGGGGTTAACATTTTGTTACTTATGTACATAAGTACCTTAAATAAAAAGCGGATCGATCTGACAAAGAGTGCATTTTTTAACTATGAAGGGGCTAGCGTTTCACAGTTTTTATTGATTTTTCCCTTCCTGGGTTTTCCAGTAGTAATTGTTTACTTGTTTGGTTTATATGATTATGCGATCGGTGGTGTCCTCTTTTTGGGCTTCGCCGGCGTGTCCGGGATCGTTTTTAAAGACAAAATTATTCGCGCAATTGCTGCTTTGCTATTGAAGAGAAAGTACATCATGTCGAAAGGATTCAGGGAAACTTAAAAAATCCAATATGATTGAGATTAGAAAGTTATTGAAAAGATATGGAAAACCCATCGCTGTAGATATTCCGGAGTTGCATATTCAACAGAACGAGAGTTTTGGCCTTGTTGGAAACAACGGAGCCGGCAAAACCACGCTGTTTACACTAATCCTTGACCTAATAAAGGCCAATGACGGCGAAGTAGTGATTAAAGGAAAAAATGTAGCAAAAAGTGAAGACTGGAAAAACTTCACCGGATCGTATATAGATGAAGGGTTTCTGATCGGGTTTCTTTCTGTAAGCGAATACCTCTATTTTACAGGAAGCTTATATGGGCTTAACAAGAAAGATGTAGATAATTTTCAGGAGCTATATGATGACTTTTTAAGCAACGAAATATTTACGGATGGTAAACTTATTCGGGATTTATCTGCTGGAAATAAAAGTAAAGTAGGGATCCTTTCCGCGTTTATAGGCAGTCCGGAAATACTCATTCTGGACGAGCCTTTTGCAAATCTGGATCCGAGCTCACAAATGCGGCTTATATCCATGTTACAGGCACTTCATAAAGAACACAATGTAACATTGTTGATTTCAAGCCACAATTTGAGTCATATAACAACTGTTTGTGAAAGGGTCGTACTTCTGGAAAATGCCAAAATTGTTAAAGATCTGAATAAAAGGGATAGCCTGGTGGAACTGGAAGAGTATTTTGCCATTTAGCCGGTAAATTCTCACTCCTGATATTTCCTGCTTTTTTAACGCTCACGAATATTTCTTACTAGATTCTGCAATGATATATTTTCAGGGCGTTTGGTAAGCAGGAGCTCTGCTTCAATCAGGGCATCCTTATCGTTGCCGGATTCGAAATAGGTGATTGCCAGCGCATACCTTATATCATCAGCACCTTCATCTACGAGCAGGCCTTTTTTGAATACAAGTATGGCCTCTTTGTACTTTTTATCCTGGTGTAATACCAGCCCCCAGTTATAATAGTTTCGCGTGTTTTCAGGATTAATACGCGCAGATTCCCTGAAATAAATAACTGCTTCATTATACTTCTGCTCTTCCGCTAATACAAGCCCCAGGGAGTAACAGGCATCCGGATCATCCGGTTCAACCGTGATGGCATCTTTCAGCGCCCTGATCGCTTTTTCATTCTGTCCGGTTTTATTGTATAACCGTGCAAGATTAAGCCGTGGTCCGTTAAACAGGCTGTCTTGTTTGATGGCTTTCAGGTAGCTAATAATGGCTAGGGAATCCCTGCCTTGCCGGTCATAATATTGTCCAAGTTGAAACTGCCCGGGGTTAAGGTCGGCATTGTGGAAAAGCATAGCCTCGCATTCCTGCCGGGCGGAGGTAAACGCTTCCTGATATCTGAGTGGCAGTTGGTGGATTTTTGCATCGGCAAGCACAATTGCTGCCGTAACCCTCACAGCCCGAATTCTGTCGCTCAGTAACGGGCTTAATAAGCGGATCCGGTTTTCAACAGGATGATTTGCCAGGCCATTGATCGCATTGATTCGTACAAGAGCATCGCGGTCCTGAATAGAACCTGCAAGTGCCTGGTAGGCAATTTCATCAGAAAAATTACCGAGATAAAAAGCAGCAGTGGCACGGACAATTCCGGGTTCACCCGGATCTTTTATCAAGGAAATCAGGTCCTTCTCAGAACCGGATGCACCACGCAGCAGTTTATCGGAAAAATGAGTTTTACGTTCCGGGCCGTACCAGTTTCGAACTGCTTCTGCAGCCCATTCCGTTGGTTTATCCGTATGGCAACCGGTGCAGGCGTTGGGCGTATGAAAATTTACTGATAAATCAGGACGCGGCACCCTGAAGCTATGATCACGACGAAAATCATTTCCCATATAATACTTACCGGGCATGTGGCAGCTTATACATAGCGCTGATTCGGTGTCCAACGGATGAAAATGATGATCGGAATTGTTGTACGTAGCCGGACTGTGACACGACAGACACAGGTTATTTCCTTCTCTTTTTAGCTGGGCAGAATGCGGATCATGACAATCTGTGCATTTGACGCCGCTTTGAAACATATTGCTCTGTAAAAATGAACCATAGACATAGTCTTCCTCCAATATCTGGCCATCGGCATAATACAGGTTATCACTCAGAATGGCTGGAATGTAGTGGTCCATGAATCTCCCTGAGTGGTCATAGTCAGGTGTTAGGGAAGACCGCCTTGAATGACACGTAGCGCACTGCTCAATTTGTTGAATTGGAGGTATATTCTTTCCTTGTACCATAAACGCCCCTTTAACCGGTGTTTTCTTTTCGTAACTGTCTGAATTTACATAATCCACATGTTTCCGGCCCGGCCCATGGCATGCTTCGCAGCTTACATTTATGGCTGACCAAGTGGTGAAATACGCATCAGTAGCCGCACTATAGTTTTTTCTGAGATTTGTAGAATGGCAGTCCGCACACATGGTATTCCAGGTCATGGCGCCGTTTGTCCAGTGCATCCAGTCCGATGAATGAATGGTATCGATCGGATACAGGTCAAACCATTTATTCTGATCCGTATCCCAGGCCACGTGAAGCGCCTGCAGCCGGCCCCTGCCATCGGGGATTTCAGTGAGGAATTGCTGTAACGGCGTCCAGCCAAATGTATATTTTATCTCAAAGTCTTCCACATAACCTGCCGGGCCTTCTGTTCGAATTATAAATTTATCTCCATCGCGGAAAAACGCAGACGTAGTGCCTTTGGATTCAAGACTTGCATTATTAAAATCGCCCTGTATGGTGGTATCGTTTGCAGGCAGCATACTCAGTGCATGGTGACTTGTTTTCCACAGTTTGTATTCCTTTAAATGGCAGGAAATGCATGCCTGATCACCAAGATAATTATTTGAGATGTTGGATTCCGGAATCGGACCATTCGAAATCTGGTCTTCCGTGTGGCAACTTTGGTATAGAATTACAAGTATACATACCGGAATCGCAATATATAACTCAGGCCTTTTCATCATATGTAAGTAATTCAGATTGGGTAATGCAAAGTATCTGAATAATAAGTAACAGGAAAGTGTATTGTGGTAATAGTCTGGTTTCTCAACATGACAAAAGAAGCATTCTGTCTTGAAGGTAGAAATTGAATACTATTTTTCTGATTAAAATAACGAATGGATCTCTATTCCTTATTCAATAAAATTTTAGGCAGATTTTACAAACCAACTGGCTATTCAGAATATAAAATATTTCAATAGTTGTTCCTGTATTCCAGGTTGTACTACTTTTCCCTGATAGCAATAATTACATCATACAATATACCCAAATACTGAAGGGTTAACAACTTCCGTCCTGTCGATTTCATATTTCAATTCGTCAATTTTGGCGTATTCAATTTGCAACGCGTAAATGACAGGCATTATCTCCGCTTAATGTTCGGGCTGCTGGCCCTGATTAAGGGCTTCAATAATTCGATCCACATTATCTTTTTGTAATACATGTGAATTTACCATTGGCGAGATCATGATATTTACCTGATAAATATAAATAGCGTCACAAAAATGGCCGCTGAAATTTCATGATTACAACAACCTTTTGCCTGGTGGAATCAGCTTATTTCTTTAAGTATTTCCCCGAATCCTTTCATGTCTTCAAGAGTACCTATACTTACGCGACACCAGTATCTGTCATTGAATTGCCATGCCCTGACTCCCACACCGCGTTTTTCCATTTTAGTAAGGAATGATTTTCCTTCCATATTGATGGGGAACATTACAAAACTTGTATACGACGGGATGTACATTGAATAGCCGGCCTCTTTGATAACGCGGTATGTCAAGTCGCGGGCTTCCTTGTTCTTATTCCTGCAGAAATTCTCAAAACCTGAATCTCCAAGACAGGCTTTGGCAGCTTCAACGGATGTTTTGGTAATGATAGAGAGGCTCACTCCATATTTTTCGAGTAGTTTGATACGCTCAGGTGAACCAAGGGCATATCCAACACGCAGACCTGCCATACCATATATTTTGGAAAATGTTTTTGCTACGATGATATCTACACCATTGTGAATAAGAGGTATAACCGAGTTTTTTTGCGGATCATCTAGAAATTCGGTGTAAGCTTCATCTATAAACACGGGTACACGGGCAGCAGTTTCAATACAAAAGTTTTGCAAATCATCGGGAGTCAGTAGTGTACCGGTAGGATTGTTTGGGTTGCAAATATAAACAAGCCTTGTATTAGGTTGAACAGCATCTTTGATTGCCGCAAGATCATGTTTGTAATTTTCATCAAGTGGTACTTGTATCCATTCACAATCGAACCGGCGAGCTGTGTCAAGTAATGTCCGGAATGTTGGAAATGCGGATATAACCGAACCGTTTTGAAGTCCGAAGGCCATTCCGGCCATAGTGAGAATTTCTGTAGAACCTCCTCCCAATGCCACATGTTCAGGTGTTAATCCATATTTTTCGGCAATCATCGATTTAAGCTCTTTTGTTTCTGTAAACGGATATCTGAAGCTTGTATCGATTGCTTGACGTAAAGCCATTTTGGCATTATCGGATGGCCCGTACGGATTCTCGTTGGCGTTAAGACGGATCCGAAGCTGGTTTGGGTTTTCAAAATCATTGAATGAATTTAAATCAGGTTCTATTTCGCCTGTGGGACTTGTGCCCTTGGGTATGGTTATTCCATTAGCCCAGGACTGAATTGGAATTACAGATCCAGCGGCAATCATTGCGGAAGACCGTAACCAGTTTCTGCGAGTAATTTTAAATGCCATAATTTTAAAAAGTTTCGTAAGAGGTGCAACAAGTTAACGAATATTTATACAAGGCGCAAAACACAACAAATATGATAGGGCAATTTGATATGTTTACGTGTATGAAAACTACCAATTTTAATTTTAACTAACGTTCGTAAGGATTTACGGCGTATTTTAATAAGTTTTCTAATTGTAGTACCCGGAATTATCGATTATTCATCACATCTTTGAGACGTTTTTACAAAAATATTATTCACTTTTATTAGTGTCAGAAAACAACGGATCTCATATGAAAAATTATTGTATGATCCACCAATACGGTTAAAATCGTCTGTGTGGAAAAGGCATTCAAAAAGGTGTTTCCGCATAAGCGGATAATAGTAAAAGGACTCGAATCCGATTTGGGAGTAGGCGATCAGCCGATGGGCAATGAAGAAACACCGATGAGAGCTATTGACAGAAGCCGGTTTTGCAGAAACCAAAAATCAAAAGCCGATTTCTGGGTTGGGATTGTAAACCGCAGACTGCTACCGAACATCAAAATCTCTTCGGATGTTACTTATAAAATTCTTCAGCGCTTCGGTCCAGGTTTCGTCGGCATCCCAACGCGATCCCACATATACATCGTTGGTCCGTAAATGTTTTAGATAAAACTTATAGACCGGCGATTCGGTAGGAATATTCCGAAGTATCGTTTTACCTTTTTGTTGTTTAACAGTGATAAAGTCGGAAACGCCATCTTCGATTTCATAATCGAGTAGGTATTTAATACTCAGGCCGTATGTATGAAGATGATAAACCACATACGAAAAGCCCTGGTTTAATAACGCCTGTTCATCAGGGTGAGATGGTGATGTAATATATTCAAAAGGGTATTGTTGCTGCAATATATCGTTGAGCTTGTTGTTGTTGCCACGTGTTATGCTGTTGGCTTTTGCAGCTTCTTTGGCAATATTGTTATTGATCAGACCACCAGGCCTGTTGTCAGGAATGTCCGCAATTTCAAATCCGGCAAAAGCAATTTTATCCACCTTCAGACTGTTGGAGTATGTTTCGGAGCGACGGCCTTTAATGATGTCGATATCCCTGAACAGTTCAGGGTAGTCGGATATCAGCAGATTTTCTTTTACCAGTCTCTGTCGTGATGTTTCTTTTTCCAGCTTGTCAAGGGCTTTTTCCAGTTTTTTACTTTGTGTTTTCCATGCGGGTTGTCCGTTGAACATCAGGGTGGGCTCGCCATTAAACGGGGTGACGAGTATTACAAACCGTTCGGTTTCTTTCCCTTTGATCTTTAACCAAACTTCACTCAGAATGATCAGGTTTTTTATACCTCTTGTTTTCATCTCTGCGGAGAATTCACGGCCTACCTCAATGCCAGAAATTACATCGTTCATGAAATAATACGCCACTGCGTCAATGCCAGTACTCCTGAATATTTCATGGGCTGCTTCTGCCATCGGCCTCCAGTCGGCGCGTATTGAAGAATTCCTGTTTTCGGGTGGTATTTGTAATAATACCACCGATTTGGATGAGAGAAGATCTTCGGGCAGCTTGTTGCCATAATCCAGAAACCGGATACCCGCTACATTTATATCCGGTTCGTCATTCTGGCCGAAGGCAAATATTGGAGCCAATACAATAAGAGCCGCTATTAATCGGGTTGTCGATTTGTGTATCATATCTATTATAAAAAACGAAATTAAGTTAAAATTATTCTCCAATGAAAATAAAAGCGCCCCAGTAATACGATCTTTCATAGCTTTCTTTCATCGTAAGCTGGGCCGTGTTAAACGCTTCTCTTTTTGTTTGTTTTTCAAATAACCAGTAATAGTAAAACAGGTTCATAAACTCCAATTCATATTCTGCTTCAGTGGTCCACATGCTCATAATTACGGACCGCGCACCTGCACGTAAAAAAGCATCCTGAAAGAGATGAATTGATTGCCCGTTCTGCACGATTCCCAATCCTGTTTCACAGGCAGATAGAAAGACCAGTTCTGTATCCTCCAGCTTCAGGTTATAAATTTCATTGGTAGTCAGGAGGCCGTCCTGCATGTCCACGCCATTCGTTATGCCGTCAAGATAGTCGAAGCTGCCTGATAGTATCAGTCCGGATTGCAATAACTGATTATCATGATATCCGTTTTTTTTTGCTTCACTGTCTTCCATAAAGTATCCATGTATCGTAAAATGGAGGGTGTATGGGTTTTCCAGATTTTTCACGGCTGATTCAACGGCCGAATCACCGCTAAAAAGGTATGTTTTGAAACCGGATGTTTTATAGAGTTCTTCCAGTAATCCTGCTTCATGCTTCTTTACATCATCTTCATACAAAAGTTCATTCCATTGTATGTGTTCCTTGATTTTATTTCGCATATAGTACATTCCGCTCTCGGTTTCTGACGATGTAAGCATTTTATAATCAGGAATTGCCCATTCTTTATCCGAACGATAATTTTGAAGACGAAAACGAGCGTTACTAAAAATATATACTTCCTGGTCTCTATGTGTAGCCTCTTTTTTATTTTCAGTGGAAAGAATTTCAGCTGTGCAGGAAACTAATTGAATGTTTTTTTCATTCATCAAATAGGTACCGGTTTCAGGGTTTCGTAAAGTGAGCAGGTTAATCTGACGGTAAGCGCCATCGGGGGCAATAATAATACTCGAATAAGGCTGCAAATAGGTTTTCAATGGTTCGTAATACATCGTGTATGAATAATCATCAGGAAACCTGTGATTGATGCTGCTCCGGTAATAGGTGAGGAATTTATTTTCCAGATCATTCCCGTTTTTGATGACAATCATTCCTGGTAATTTACCCTGGTGGTTATCAGAAATGAAAAAACCATAATGTATGTCATCCAAAAATTTACCCTCCTGATCAGGACGATATGTTCGGAACCGGAATATTTCAAGTGACCCATACAGATTTTTGAGGGATTTAGTGATTTCTGTGTATTTGGGCCGTTCGATCTTTAGAAAGCTTACGGATTTACCCGATTGCTTCAGCATTTTTTTTTCAATTTCCATATATGTTCTGGTAAGCCCATTGAGATATTTACTGCCACCTTCAAGCTCACTCGCGGGTGTTTTGTAGGCGTGCTGCAATTGTTCCAGCGTGTTTTTCCATTCGGTCAATTCAGACTGGATTAAATCATTAAATTTATTTTTTGTATGTAGTGGGAGCCGTTTTAGAGTTAGTACATAGTTCAGCAATGTGTTGCTAAATGCATCGCCGTTTATAGAGTCCTGCTCAGTAAGATTGGCATAAATTTCAATGATTGCATGAATCGATTGATAGCGCATTGTTTTCTCCTGTACACCCATGATGGGATAAAACATTTCATACTGCCTCAAATATTCTTGAATCAGGTCTGAATAAAGGACTTCCGATTCTATAAACTTGTATTGTGACCAATAATAATTAGAGAGCAGTTTTTTGCTATGGAGGTATATGAGATGGTGCTTGCCGAGAACTTTCAGATTTAACGACATGGTTTCTTCCAGAATCTCACTCATTCCCTCATTTTTGCCAGATTTCAGTAGAAGTTCTGCCAGATAGGTTTGAGCGGTTGCATATTGGGCGTTATCAGTTCCTCTACTATGTGAAATTGAATCGAGCGCCTGATTCTGGCTTTTTACGGCTTGGTCAAGCCTGCCCGATGCTTCAAAATATGTTGCTTTATCAAGCAGTAGATGCGTATATGTGGTATTATTATTTTTAGGATTTAGGCTGAGGAGCCCCTCCACTTCATCATAAAGATTGCTTGCTTTACCGAAGCTGTTAATTTCCGTATAAACAGCTGCGATTTTCAATACGATACCAATTGTTTCAGGGTGATTAATCTCAAGCGAATCTTCGTAAATGGTTCTGATCTGATTGTAGAGGATTATGGCAGACAAATGATTGTCGAGCCGGGTCTCTGTGTATGCCCGCATTAGTTTAAGCTGAATGTATTTTTTACTGCGTTTTGATTCAGAAGATTTTGACAATATACTCCCGGATTTTTTGAAGAAGTCGTTCGCGATGGCATATTCATTCCGATCGACATAAATAATCCCCAGATCAAAAAGCAGGTATGCATATTGAGCTGTTTCATTCAGTCCCTGAGCTGCAAGCTTATCAAGTGAATTCAGAAGATCCGCTTTGGTCTTACTGAACGATCCGGATAATTGGTAACCTCGGTATGTTGCATAGGTAATCGAATCGGGGAAAACGTTATCTGATAAAAAATTCATTCCCCTGGCGCTACCTGCAGTCGTGAAGGTAATTGCCAACAGATAAATCAGCACTAATGTAGCAATGAGTATCTTTCCTATAGCGTTTAAATTAACAAGCATTTATCGGGTTGGTGTTCAAAAGAATTAATAATA
Source organism: Bacteroidota bacterium (assembly GCA_022571715.1). Lineage (GTDB taxonomy): Bacteria > Bacteroidota > Bacteroidia > Cytophagales > Cyclobacteriaceae > SZUA-230. The sequence continues at coordinate 55,950 of JACZXH010000009.1, forward strand.
TTAATTAAAAAATTGATTCATTTGTATAATAAATAAAAAAGATTGAAATAACATATGAATCCGAACGAATTAAGTAAAATAATAAAAAACAGGAGAGCAGTTTACCATAAATTTTATACCGGCGAAAAGGTCCCGCATGAGGTGATCATGGAAATGCTTGAAAATGCAAACTGGGCTCCAACCCATCGTCATACGGAACCCTGGAGATTTGTGGTTTTTGAGGGGGTTGGATTGGAAAAATTAGCAGATTTTCAAGCGATGAGATACAAAGAAACCTTAACTAAAGAAGTAAGTTTTGATGAAACTTTGTTTGAGAAACTAAAATCCAAACCACTTTTATGTAGTCATGTGATCGCCATTGGCATGCGGCGCGACCCTAAAAGAAGTGTGCCCGAAGTGGAAGAGCTGGCTTCCGTTGCCTGCGCGGTACAGAATATGTGGCTCACCGCATCGGTCTATGGAGCAGGCTGCTATTGGAGTACCGGAGGGGTTACCTATGATGAGGGGGCAAAGGCTTATTTTAGGTTAGGTGAAGCAGATAAACTAATGGGTTTTCTGAATATTGGCATGCCGGACGAAAGTAATCTGACAGGCAGAAGAAGGCCTGTAGAAGAGAAGGTAATGTGGGTTACCGGCTGATGCTAGTGGTAGTATTATGCTTAAGGTGTTGCCCAGGCACACACTTTTACTTTTTAATATAACCTGGCCCTTTCACAAATATGCCCGGATGTGCTCCGGTATGGTCGCCTTCTTTTAAGACCTGCACTCCATTCACAAAAACATGGACAACGCCAGTTGCATATTGGTGTGGTTCTGCAAATGTGGCGTGATCCTGGATGGTTTGTGGATCAAACACAACCACATCAGCATAATACCCTTCTTTCAACAGACCCCTGTTCTTTATTTTTAAATTTCCTGCTGGCAGGGACGTCAGCTTGCGGATTGCATCTTCGAGAGGAATCACCTTTTCGTCGCGTACGTATTTACCCAGTAGGCGGGCAAAATTGCCGTACGCTCTTGGATGCGGATTGGATTTCAGAAACACACCTTCGGGTGCCTGCGACTCTGCATCAGATCCAAAGCTAAGATAAGGCAATGCAATTTGTCGCTTCACATTTTCTTCTGACATCAGAAAATATACGGTACCCACTCGGCTGCCGTCCTCAACCACGAGATCCATAGCGGTTTCTTCCGGGCTTGTTCCTCGCATGCTGGCGACTTCCTGAAGAGTTTTACCGGTCAGATATTTCAGCGAATCATTTCTAAATCCAACTAAAAGAAGGTTTTCGGGTGTGCCTGCAGCAAAATAGAGGTTCTCCCAGCCATCACCTTTCTCCATCATTTCTGTTTTCACTTTTATTCTGATATCCGGATCCATGAGGCGTTTTGCCCAGGCATCATAGCCTCCTTCCTGTACCCATGGGGGCATGGACGCATCCAGGCCGGTAGCTCCGGCAATGTAGTTATACATGTCAGCGGTTATCTGTAAACCAGCATTCCGGGCTGAATCAATTTTTGCCAGCGCTGCATCCAGCTTGCCCCAGTTGTCTTTACCTCCCGCTTTCAGATGATATATTTCTGCAGGAATGTCAGCCTCTTTAGATATCCGGAGTAATTCATCGATAGCTTCGAGCCAGAAATCTCCTTCGCTCCTCAAATGGGAAATGTACATGCCGTCATATTCGGAAGCTACCTTGCACAGCGCTATCAATTCTTCAGTGCTGGAATAAAAAGCTGGTGCATATATCAACGAAGAACCAACGCCCAGTGCACCTTCTTCCATGGCAGTCCTTACAAGCGCTTTCATATTATCTAGTTCATCAGGCGTAGGTTGTCGGTTTTCGTATCCGATTTCATGTATTCGAACGGTTGTCGCCCCCACAAACGAAGCCACATTGGTTGATATGCCCTTGTCTTCCAGGTATTGCAGGTATTCGCCCAGTGTGGTCCATTTAATTTCATATTTAATGTCGCCTTGTGCTTCTTTTTGTTCTTTTTTCATGCTATCACTAAGCGGTCCCATGGACCAGCCTTCACCCATTATTTCCAGCGTCACGCCCTGCCGGATGTCACTTTGGGAATTGCCGTCTTCAATCAGGGAAGCTGTGGCCCAACTCAACATATTGATAAACCCGGGAGTTACGACGTACCCAGTAGCATCTATTACCTGGCCGGCAGTTTTACCGTCAAGATTTCTCACTGCTTCTACCTTATTGCCTATGATCCCTATATCGGTGATCACACCTTCGCTTCCCGACCCGTCATATACAGTTCCTCCTATAATGATCACATCAAAATCATTGTAATTTTCTTTACACGAAAGCATAAAACAGGCAAACAGGATGATAAGAGAAAGTGCGATGAAAATGAATTTAATTTTCATAACTGTCAACGTTAATTTCTAATAATGATTTCACTATTTTTGAAAGTTCAGGCAATATATGAATTGAAAATGCAAATTAATAATCTAAAATTAGCTGAAGTTTTATTTTTAGTTTCGTTGATGTTGGTTTCCTGTTCAAAAGGGAAACAAGAGATAGAAGCTGATCCAGAGGAGGTAAAATTAACAAAAACCGACGACCTCAGGGGTTCCATACCCCGACCTAAATTCGTAAAAGTTGACGATGGAGGGAATCCTTACCAGGGGAGCCCGGATGCACCGGTTACATTGATTGTCTTTTCGGATTTTGAGTGCCCATCCTGCCAGCAATTTTATCATATTCTGGAATCTATTAAAATAGATTATATCGATTCCGGGAAAATAAGGTATGTGTATCGGGACTATCCGTTAGATATGCATGAACACGCATTGAGCGCTGCCATTTGTGCAAATTGTGCCGGAAAACAGAAAGCGTACTGGGAAATGTACGCCAAACTGTATGAAAACCAGGACCAACTCTCAGATGAGTACTATCTGGTCTTGGCAAAGGAACTGAAACTGGATATAGAGGCATTTAGATCTTGTTTAAATGATAAGGAGATTTTAAGTGAGGTAGTAAATGACAAGAGAACGGCTAAAAATATGTTAATTGATGGTACACCTGCATTTATTATCAATAATGAAATGTACATCGGAGTTCCTCCCGAAGAAGTCTTCCGTATTATGCTTGATGATGCAATTATTAAAGCTTTGGAATAATGCGAACGAACGAACGTATTTTGATCAATTTCTGATTAGGGATATCTATTTTTTAACAATTCTGCTTTGAACCATGCCCTTTTCCGTGCGAAGGGTAAGAATATAGATACCATCAGACCAATTTTTAATATCCTGTATTTGAATAGTAATTTCTCCCCGATCATCTGCATCATAATACCCAATAAGCATTGGTTTACCATAAACGCTAATAATCTGCATAAATACATGTTCTTCCTCATTAAGACCGGATGTTGTGAGATTTAATATTTTTCCGTCAGTTGGGTTAGGAAATACAGACAGGATTAATAAATCATCATTATTTTTCATCGTAACAGAAACAATGTCTGAGTAAGTAAATGTGCCATCAAAATCGGTCTGTTTCAGCCGGTAATATGATAGTCCCTGGTATGGCCGTTCATCAACTACAGCATACTCCTGCAATTCATTGCTGTCCCCAATGCTGGCTATCTCAAGTATTTCTTGAAAATCTACTGCATTTTTAGATCTTTCAACGCTATAAAAGTCATTATTGATTTCTGCGGCAGTCATCCATTCAAGCCGTATTATACGGTCAACTGCTATTGCTCTGAAATACAATAGTTTAATGGGAAGTGCATTGCCGCCCCCAGAATTATTAGCTAAGGAAAAATCACTGAAAGTTGTAAAATTCGTTACTGAAGGAATATTCCCTGTAGGCGAACCGGATCCCGTTCCTCCAAGATCAACCCAATTGCCTGCACCGTCATCTTTTGCAACTCTCAGATTGGGAGCATCGGATACGACATCATTACTATTGTAGTATAAATCGACAGCTGCAGTGGTAACAGAACCTCCTGCATCTCGTGTGATGGTCCAATATCCGATATCAGAAACTTTATCTAAAGTACCTGGGAGTACTGGGAGTACACGTCCCAGGGCCACAGCCGAACTGTGAATGTATTCGGTAGTATAATTTGAACTCGTTCCGTTTACAGTCAGATCAATTCGATGTATTTCTGAATCTTTTCCAACCGGAAAAGTTACCGTAGCTGTGGTAATGCTATTATAAGTCATTGGACCATTAATGAAACTAACATCACTAAAGCCGGATACAATCCCGGTAGATCCCATGGAAATTTTATTCGCAGATGTGGTGAGTACAATTCCATCCGTTAAAGTAAGAGCAGATGTTACTGTTACAGGACTGTTCAGCGTAATAGCATCCCCACTAACAATATTGTTAATAACCAGATTGTTGAAGGTTTCGGAGCCCGTGATTTGTTGCGCAGCAGTTCCATCCAATGTAACTGTACGAGTACCTTCTGTAAAAGTACCTCCGCTATTGACCCAGTTACCAGCTACAGTTAAGTCTGCAGAATTTGCGGATACATCGAATGTAGCTGTTCCGGAAATGGTTAAATCTCCATCAATATCCAACGAAACCAGCGCTGTTTTTGTTCCTGATGTTGACAGGGTTAAATTATAATAATTAGATGAACCAGGCGTCTTAATACTTTGTGCCCCGGTGCCATTGTAATTTACGGTATTTCCCGAGGCTGATGCATTCAGCGTTCCCAGTGTCAGCACAACACCCCCCACTTTTAATGTTGAATTACTGGCGTTTGTCCAGGTTCCGGAAGGGGTATTTATTAGATCATCAGCAATTGTAATACTCCCATTATTTGTAATAGTAACATTTATAGTTTTGATATCGAAATCACCGGCTTCGAGACCGCTGAAATCGACCAGCTTATAGAGAACGCAACCGCTGAGCCGGATGAAGCGGACACGTTCGTCGGCCCTACAGTGGATGGCCCGGTGATTAGCCGACCCGGGGACCTTTGGCTGTTGGGGCCCAACCGCCTGATCTGCGGCGACGCGCTAGATGGGAAGACTTACAGCACCCTCATGGATGGCAAACTTGCCCAAATGGGCTTTTTGGACGTCCCATATAATCTATCCATTTCCAAGGATATTTTCGGCCAGCATTCTGACTTCGTCATGGCTTCGGGCGAAATGTCGGAGACCGAGTTCATCGAGTTCTTGGAGACCTCCCTCGGTCATTGTGCGACCCATAGTATCGACGGCGCCATTCACTTTATCTGCATGGATTGGAGACACATTTACGAACTTCAGACAGCCGCACGGAAAGTGTATACGACGCTCAAAAATTTGTGCGTTTGGGACAAAGGCAACGGCGGTATGGGCTCGTTTTATAGGGGGCAACATGAATTGATCTTTGTCTACAAAAACGGCACGGCC
>JACZXH010000121.1 GCA_022571715.1 Bacteroidota bacterium
ATAAGGTTCAATAGTAACAATCTGGCCAATAGCTTTTTGGTCAGAAAACAATTTTTTGACTGAGGATTCGGTAAGCAATAAGGAATGTGGATTATCCAACGAATGGTTTGTTCCGGTGACGACCTCAAAAGAGAAGACGTTTAAAAAAGAAGGATCTACAAAATGGCCCGAAAGAGGAATGGTTTTGTGTTCTGACATGACATCTCCTGAAAAGGTTCGCCGGATGCTTACAAAATCATTGACGTATCCGGGATATTCTGTGTTTAATTTTTCGACCAGGGGAGTGGCAGTCGTAGCCATGGCGTAGGAGTCGAAAGCCATGTATTGACTTTTGGAAGTGATCCGATAAATATTGTGTTTATTTTTATGAAAATGGTCTACAGAGGATTGATCCACAAGAATAGATATAATCAATAACCCAACAGACATGGCAAGTGCCAATCCCAGAATATTAAGGGCAGAAAAAAGCTTATTTCTAAATATTGTTCTAAATGCAGTTTTGATATAATTTGAAAACATAGTGGTTTATTTAATTTGTATACGATTGGAATTATATTTTAGTTTTGATGTACGTTCGCTGACGCACATGTTCAAGATGCCTAATTATATGATATTGAAATACTGCAGGCTAAGGGTTTTGTTGGTTTCAAATATTTTATTGCTATCTATTGTCATGCATGAATGTTGTATTAGTATTTGTTTTCATTTAAAAATACGTGGATTGAAAAATTTGCTGCTTATTGTAAATTGCAAATCCTCTTATTGAACTTAGGGCAATTTAAATGAGCGAATTTGATGAAAAAGCAGCTACCTGGGACGATTATCCTGACAGGATAAAAAGGGCAGAAGTTATAGCAAGTCGTTTGGCATCAGCCGTTAATTTGACTGTAATAAAAACAGCCATGGAATATGGAAGCGGTACAGGATTAATGAGCTTTGCGCTCAAGGATGATATCCGGGAAATTACACTGATGGATGACTCGGCCGAAATGACAAAGGTTGCACGACAAAAAATTATTGACCAGAAGGTGACAAACCTGATAGCAGTTCATGGAGATTTGTTGAAAGGACCCCTGCGGAATGAAAGATTTGACTTCATTTTTATAGTGCTGACCCTGCACCATATTGGCGATGTAGAAGAATTGCTCCGGAAATTCCACAATTTATTGTCTCCAAAGGGTCAGCTAGCAATCATTGACCTCGAAAAGGAAGATGGTTCGTTTCATGACGATCCATTTCATGGCCATAAGGGATTTGAGCGTTCCGACCTTGAAAACAGACTGAATTATGCCGGATTTGTTCCTGCGTATTATGAAGTTTGTTATCATATCGAAAAAGAAACGGAGAAGGGTATCAGAGAGTATCCGGTCTTTCTGATGGTGGCTGAAAAAAAATGACGTTAACTATTCATTTTTCTTGTTGAGGTCAAGGCCATCATAAAAGCCTAAATCCTTATTTTTAAGATACTTTGTCCAGAAGGTAATCTGTCCGGTATGGTACGAGAAATGCTCCACCACATGAATGATGATTCCAACACCGGACAATTGATACGCCTGTACTTTCCGGGTTCGTATTAATTCAGAATCAGATGCTTTGTTAATAATGGCGATGGATTGATCCACAACTTTTGAAAGCTTATCTATTAATTGTTGCTTAGTAATCCCGCCCTTTGTTGAAAATTCAAGATCACGTTTGCGATGATCTTCATTGCCACCCATCGATGAAATGATATACTGGGTAATATTACCGCACAAATGCAAAACCAGGTTGCCAATACTGTTCGACTGGGTATTGGGTTTCTTCCAGATTTCTTCCTCGGTTAATTCTGAAAAGCATTTTACGATCCGGAGCACATTCTCCTCCATACGGAATACAGACTGTTCAGTAAATTCCTTTGAAAGCGTTTGCATGCTAAAAGGTTGATTCAAAATAGTTAGAATAAATTAGTTATTGTCCCATTTTCCGCCGCTGTCGGCAATCATCAGCCATTTCCCGTTTTCTTTCACATACACATCCGTCCACCTTCCTTTTTCTTCGGCGGCATTGCCATTTACACCTTCGGACAGGGTGGTATAGTAGTAATGTATTACGGCCATTTCATTCTTAACAATGATGTCCATCGGCTCCAGGCTGAATGTGACTAAATGACTGGACGGGAAAAAATAATGAAAATACTCACTGGCAGTTTTCTTAGTTCTCGGATAGAAGTCACCCCATTCCCAGCCTTTGTAGTCTTCATGGAAATAGTCCGCCATTTTTTCCGCATCCCCTTGCTGAACAGTTTCCCATACATTTTCTACAATCTTCCATACCTCTGTTTGCTCTTCTGACCAGTTTTGACCATAAGTAGGAGGAGTCAGAAATAAGTAAATACATAAAATTAAAATGAATTTTACAGTATTTTTCATTGTAAGGGTTATTTGATTTTTCAATAAAGTTAATTGGAAATAAGCAATTACTGTAACCCATGTAAACCGGATACATTTATTAGAGTGCGGGAAGATCATTTCAAATCACATCATGATTTGTGTGCATATATCATGTTAAAAAGAAAATAGCAGAAGACTTCAGGAGTCTTAGGGTGTTTTTAGCGGTGAGAAACATTATTCAAAAAAACAAGTGTTTAATCTTTCTTTCCCACCGTCATTGATGAAGCCAGTTTCACTGCTTCATATGCATTTACAATACCCCCTGTTGCAGAAAGATCACCGAATTTCACGGTTTCGGCTTCCTTGTCATGACCCGCCGGTTTGTTAACCTCCAGATCTTTGAAATCAACGGCTGATTTCACGATAACATCCCTGACCTCGGTGGAGGTAAGATTCGGGAAGTAAGACATTATCAATGCAGCCACTCCTGCAGTTAAAGGACATGCGAAGCTTGTTCCATCTACACTCTTGTATTCATTGTCCGGAGAAGTGGTATGGATGGCAACGCCCGGTGCAAACACATCCACCGTTTTCTTACCGTAATTTGAAAACGTCGCCACGAAATTGTCTTCAGCTCCCCAGGATGACGCGCCAATCTCTAGCCATCCTTTTGCATATTTTTTTGTGTTACTGTAATATTTTGCAGGAAAATTGCTCGTAATATCCACATCCTTGCTGTCGTTGCCTGAAGCATGGATCATAAGTACACCTTTGGAGTCGGCATAGGCGATGGCCTTATCTACTGCTTCTTTGCGCGGAGAAAATCGTTTTCCGAAACTCATATTAATGATGTCTGCCCCGTTGTCGACCGCGTAGATAATGGCATTCGCTACATCCTTATCACGCTCATCTCCATCAGGAACGGCCCGTAAGACCATGATTTTTACATTGTCAGCGATACCGTTAATGCCGATACCGTTGTTTCTTTGTGCGGCGATCACGCCTGCCACCTGCGTGCCGTGAGAAGCGAATCCTTTCACATTGTTGTCACCGTAATACTTCTGATATGCATCTTCAAAATCATCACCTACCAGGTAACGTGGGTCAAAATCCACGTTATAGCCGTACTCAATGATTACCCGGAAATGCTCCCGCTGTTCAAATAGCAGCTCTTCCGAAACATCCAATTCAAATCCATACTTCAGGATATCGCGCGCACCTGTCACTTTATGATCCGGTGAATTCAACTTATTTAAGTTTCCCAAAGTAATTTCTTCGGTATCCAGATAGGCTCTGATAAGGCGCAGGGCTTTTGTATAAACCTGGTAAAAGTTATCTATCATGGTATACTGCTCTCTGTTTTTTGCCAACTGACTATCCAGTTCACGCTTAAGTTTCTGATACAATTCATATTCCTTCTGATCGGTTTTTGATATTTCTTCAGCCGTCTTATCGCCAAATATTTTATGATATTTTACAAAAAGGCGTGTAACCTCATAGGTGTCCTCCTTAACCGGACCAAGAAAATTCCATCCGTTCACATCATCCACATATCCGTTTTTATCATCATCAATACCGTTTCCAGGCACTTCATCTTCATTTACCCAAATGGAGCCCTGGAGATCTTCATGATCTACATCTACACCGGAATCGATAACGGCTACAATCACTGTTTCCGATTTTTTCCCCTCCAACAGTGCATATGCTTCCGCAGTACTCACACCATTGTACAGCTGCTTTGCGTGGTCATAATTATGCCAACCTTCAGGAGCGAATTTCTGCTCATCAGAACTTTCCTGGGCAATAAGAAAATTGGTAATAAACAGGAATAACAGAATAAGGTTGCGTGTTAGAAACGGGGTTTTAATTCTCATAAGCAATTGGATTGGATTAAAAATTTTCAGATGTTATCCGGTCATACATGATAAAGATAGAAAATTTATAAACGCTTAAGAATTAAGTAATGTATATTTAATGAACTTTTAATACAGGATAATGTTATCCTCCTATAGAACTCCTATAAAATGTACGCTGTTATTTTCATTCTTTTCAATGCATTAACCATATTTATGCACCCGGCTTATGAAGATGAAGAGACCGCCGGGTTATCGGTAGGGGATTATGCCCCTGATTTTAAGGCTAAAGACCAGTTTGGCAAGACTATTTCACTCAATGAGTCGTTAAAATCCGGAAAAGTTATACTCACGTTTTACCGTGGTGCATGGTGCCGATATTGTATGGCACAGTTCAGGAACTATCAGGACTCCCTTTCCCTCATAAATGAAAAAGGGGGAATCCTGATCGCCATTACACCAGAGCATGAAGATGGTGTGCAGAAGACCACTTCAGTTTCGAAAGCCACTTTCAGTATTCTTCATGATGAAAAACTGAAAATAATGCTCTCCTACAATGTCATATCGAAAGAAAAGTACAATGAATTTATCAAGGGTTATGAAGAAACAGGTGTTGACAATCAACACAAATATCTGCCGGTACCTGCTACGTATATTATAAATCAGGACCAAAAGATTGTATTTAAATACTTTGATACGAATTACAGGGTACGGGTGCCCATCAATAAACTATTAGAAAACCTGTAATCCGTTTATGTAACGGGTTTAAATTTTTCCATCCCAAGCTCTGTTACTTTATAAAAGCTAGGTTGGATGGTATTTCTCATTTCAAGATAATCACGGTATATTCCGGAGTACTTCACCCGGTTGTCAATGGTTTCCTGAAAATTGCCATTCAGACCGATTATCAACTCGCAGCATTCGCGAAGGCCATTATCACCACCATTATGT
>JACZXH010000010.1 GCA_022571715.1 Bacteroidota bacterium
AGTCAATGACTACATTGGTAATTACACCTTTCATCAGGTCACGTAATAGCAAACCAATTCTGCAGGCGGCTGCACTATGAGAACTGGAAGGTCCCCTCATTACAGGACCTATTACGTCGTTGAAAATACTAGATATTGACATCCGTATTTGGATTATATCATTAAATATATAGCTTACATATCAAACCAACAATTGAATACCTCAAAAGTATCCCCAACTGGTCCGAGTTTGATAGGTCAACTCAATTATTTAATATAGTAGTATTGATTGTTACCGTAGATTTTTGGACCCATTCGATAATCTTTATCACATCCAGGGCTTGTTCTGGAGTGATGAGCAATGGAATATTCATCCGTAATGCTTCAAATACATTTTGGTAAAATTGGTCGTAAGTTCCATATTGTGTTCTAATACGTTTTATATTCCTGGTGTCATTGGTGGTAAGTGTACCATAGTTTTCTTCCAAGTCTTGCCCCAATTTCGCCCAATTTACATTTCCTTTACTTAATCTGCCTTCTTGAGGATCTTTCCCGTATTTTACAAAAGAAGCCTTAGTCCCTGTCAACGAAAATGATGGTTTATTCACTTTCGTGAGCATATCAGATACTAATATGGCATTGAATTTTTCGTACTTCATAGTAATGCAGAAGTAATCAATCACTTTACCATATTTTCGTTGAATCTGCAAGTCTGCATCAACATCAAGTGGCCAACCAAATAAATCTAGGCATTGATCAATCAAATGAGAACCAAGATCATACAACAGACCTGCACCAGGGAAATCCTCTTCTTTCCATACTTTAGGTCCAATTTCAGGCCTAAAACGATGTAGGGCAATTTTACAATTTGCTAACTCACCCAATTGATTTTCTGACAGGAGTTTTTTGACAGTTTTAAAACCTCCTTCAAATCTCTTGTTGTGATATACCGCGATAAGCAAATTCTGTTTTTGTGCAATCTGAATGAGTTCTTTACTCTCTTGGCTTGTGGCTGTTATTGGTTTTTCTACTACAATATGTTTACCAGCCAATAAGGCTGATTTTGCCATTTCAAAATGCAAATAAGTAGGGGGATTTACCACAATCAATTCGACCTGCTTATCATTTAACAGGTCGTCAAAATTTCTAACTATTCTGGCATTTGGATAGCGCTCTTTCGAGATTGACTTGCTTCGTTCAAGAATAAGTTTTAAGTTGAAATTGAGATTACGTTCTATAAAAGGAGCATGAAATATTTGCCCACTCATTCCAAATGAGACCAAACCAACAATTATCTGAGATTGATTCATATTAAAATGGTGATGTCAGTATAACCATTACGAGATTGTTGCCAAAGATTGGCAATAATTGATGTAGCGTCTCATAATTTACAATTTCATTTTTTAGTTCTGAGACTGGAAATTCACACGGTCGGTAAAATCAAGAGATCAACCTCAATTAGTACTCCCCTGGCTCTCTACATAAATTATATCTCCAAATATGGTCTGATTAAGTACGTCGACAAAGGCCCTCACCTGATAGGTGAGTCCTTTAATAAGAGAGTGATCGATTCTTGCCTCAAATAAGTTATCGCTTAGGTTATTACCCAGAATAACTTTATGCATTTCGTTAATGCTTGGATCGTCCAATTTCCAGACGAATCCATAAGATGTGATTTCGTTTTTTCCTTTTCTAACCAGTTCTCCATGGAATGTGGCTCCAGATTCATCTATATCCGTGGGTGGTAACGTTCTGATTATTGGAAAATCTCTTATTATGGGTTCAGCAGCATTGCACCCCAATATGAGAATTATTAGTATTATGAGTCTCAAAATTTTCATTTTGTCAATAAAATATGCCAATGGTTAAGAGTATCTCGTTTACATTAAGTTGTCCTCTCCTTTGCTTTTTACTGTACAACTCACTATACCTGATTTCTCCGAATAAAGAATATTTGGAGTCATATTTCAAGACTACTCCCCCTCCGATGGATAGGCCTAATTGGTTATCCGAAATAGCTGGACTGTCATCGAAATCAATGTAGACATCTGCACTCTTATATGAATATTCGAACAATTCAATATTGTTCTCCAAGGACCTGGCATATATAAAACCAATTTCAAGAAAAGGCTTGACTTTCACAGGGTAGTAAGTATATCTCAGAAGCAGTGGAATATTGATCCACGTATTAGATGTTGACAGATCATAATCTGCAAAAGATTTACTGAAAGCAACAAAGCTTTTGGATCGCTTAATAATAATTTGAGTGTTCAAAGAATAATTGCTCATTGCAATTGGAACATCTAAGACCAGACCTAGAAAAATGTCTGGAGTGTATTGGTAATCGGGCAATCCATAAATATAGTTGGATGTACCCGCAAAAACATTAGGTGCACTGGGAGAAAATTTAGTTAATGAAAGTCCGGAAGTGATTCCTATCCTGATTCTTGGCAGTGAGCTTTCTGAACAGGACAGAAAACCTCTAAAAAATCGTTTTAGATTATTTTGATTGAGTTTGACATACTGTGCGTTAACAGTTGCCTGAGAACAATTGGCTGTTACACTTTGCAGAAATGGTACATAATCATTTTTAGCCTTGGGAATGGCAATTAGAGGTAAGCTATCTGCAGTGGTAAGGTAGTATTTATTGATATCTTCTCTGTTTCTAAGGTAATAAATGTAGAATTCAGCTGAGAAAATCCGTTGGAAGAAAAATCTTTGAGACTGACCGTTGACGTCGATATCAAATGCTCGATACGCCTTCCCATAATGAAAAGCATACTCTAAAATCTCATTTGGAGTGTATCTTTTTATTTGGCCATTTTTATCTTCTACCTGGATGTAGCTGGCGTTATTAAGAGGATTACTTTCTATTAATTTAATGCCATACACTATGCTGGAATCTCTGGCAATGATCATATAGTCTCGCTGAGCATATAAGTTACCTGTTATGTACAAACAGATCAGTATAGTTAAATAGCAAAGTTTGTTATTATACATAAACAATCTTTTTGTGATAAATTGTGAATAAGGTATTCGTGCTCACCTCTGGCTGTTAGTGACCGAGCCCACATGCGTCTGCCCGTCCGGAGACAAAGTCGTAAGCTGGAAGCACAGTACACGGCTAAGCCAGTAATATACGTCCTCAAGGTACGAAGTCTCAGATAACTAACCGCAAGAAACCACATTGGAGTACGCTTGATATTTACCCGTTGATTGATGCCTTCAAAGGATCTGGTGAGTTTGGTTTTGAGCGACATTAAACTTATGTAAGTTTTTTAAGTTTCATATCCAATCTATTAAATGCTTATATTTCAATTAATAATTGACCATAAGTTTATTAATTATTTTTCATTTATGTACTAAACCGCTATTTCTTATATACAATTATATACAATGTTGAACTAGTAGCTTAATTGTTGTAGGTAGTATTTCAGCATCAAATTCCCACGATTTTAATTTCACTCCCTTATCTTCAAAAGGTACTACTACTCCTTTTTCTATATAATTTTTTAATCCATTTAATAGCATTGCCGAGCAATATGAAGATCTTCCGTAGTGCATATTACATTCTGGCCAACCTACATGCCAGAATTTGAATTGAACATTTCCATTGACAATGTTGGTGTTTGTTCTTTTTTCAAAAGTTCCTCCCCCAAACTACGTGTCCTAGCACGTTTACAGCAAAGATTTGAATCACTCCTTCCACGGTCTTGTCAAAGAAGTTTTTTCCATCCATGCCACCTGCATTCATAGCAAGCGCTTCAACATGACCACTCAACCCATTAAACAACAGATCTGACAGAATTTTATTGAAACATCCATAAGAACGATTTCAAAAATTGATTCCTATAAGTTCAATATATTACTGTATTTAGCCGCAATCTGATATTATGTATTATATAATACTGCGAATATATAAATTTTGCTTTTGCACATAATATTATATATACTTGTTGTAATGCTGATATTTGTGACTATCAGAAAAAGACCTTCTAACCAGGCACTAGATAATCCACTCAACTAACAGGAAGTGGTGCAAATGCAATAGGAGAATTTTATCTTATTTTACTCACCACCATCGTTATTTAAATACAACTTTAATCAAGTCATTTGAGTGCTCAATGATGGCGGTCTTAAAGCCTTTGTTTTTGATAATTGGTAGAATTAATCAAAAGTGCCATATATGAAATTGATGTTTATAAAATGAATATTCTTGGACAGATAGGAAATACACCTTTACTTAAACTAAGACACGTAAACGATACACCCGATGTAGCCGTCTATGTCAAATGTGAATATTTAAATCCTGGAGGAAGCATCAAAGATCGAATGGCGCTAAAAATGATTGAAGCGGCTGAGAAAAGTGGTGAACTTAAGCCGGGAGGGACGATAATTGACCAATCTACTGGAAACACAGGCCCTGCCCTGTCATTTGTTGGTGCAGTGAAAGGCTATAATGTTCATTTATTTTTACCATCCCAACTTAGCAGTTCGTATGATCCTGAAGACCGGATCAGAATTGCAAGATTATTTGGCTGTAATGTAACGTCTATAAATATGAACGAGCATATTGCTAATACCGATGAGTTAAACAACATAGATAGGGCAGCAGCCTTTGTAGCAGTAAGAATGAAACATTGCTACAACTTGCAAAAGCAAGACTCATCAAATTGGTGGGCCAACCAATTGTGTAATGTCAATAATACGAAATCCCATCGGGAACACACAGGCAAAGAGATATTAGAACAAATGAATGGAAAGGTCGATGCTTGGGTAGCTTCCATAGGTACTGGAGGAACACTCCTAGGTGTAGCTGAAGCTCTAATTGAAAAGAATCCAGACCTAATCGTTTCAGGTGTTGTGCCAACGGATGATCCAAGAATTGAATGGGTTCGCTCACGTGCAGTTCATAAATTCTTGGATAAATTTGGTCTTCCTAATATGAGGTTTCTTATCGAGGACATTCTTGAAAAGAATCTTCTGGATAATGAGATAACGGTTGAAAATGAACATGCTAAAAACATGGCAGACCGATTATGTCGGGAAGAAGGATTTTTCTGTGGTATTTCGTCAGGAGCTAATGTTTGGGCCGCTATCGAATTAGCAAAGACAATGAAAAAGGGCTCAAAAATTGTTACCGTATTAGTAGACAGAAGAGACAGATATTTTGCGGAGTACCCCAATGAGCATTATGTAGTTTAAACATTCTCAATGATCACGTTTTTATTTATAACTTTAATAGGCTTATTGGCAGGTATTCTTATTGGCACGATTGGAATCGGGGGCGTTATTCTTGTGCCCTTGCTCAGTTTTGTATTGGGGTTTGATTTACATTTCGCCATGGCGGCAAGCAGCTTGAGTTTTATATTTCCAGGCATCGTTGGTACACTCACTTATGCCAGAAAAAAATCAATTGTCTGGAATAAAGTGTTGTGGTTGAGTGTTGGAATTATTCCGGCAGCGCTAATTGGGGCGCTTGTAAATACCAATCTTACTTCGGACGTGCTGGTCTTGATCATGGCTGGATTGATTACTTTTTCCGGGATAAATGTGTTTATCAGTCGTCAGAAAAAATCCGGAGTAATACCCGATTTCGGAATACCGCTGTTGATTATTATCGGTGCTTTCGTCGGTTTCGTATCATCTTTAACTGGGACAGGAGGGCCGGTTCTCTTGGTGCCAATCCTGATAACTTTGAATTACCCGGTGTTAAAATCAATCGGTATCAGTCAGGCTATTCAGTTGCCGATTGCATTCTTTGCAGTGATTGGTTTTTGGTTCTACGTTCAGATCGATCTGGGACTGGGGTTGCACTTGGGAATCTCCCAAGCGGCCGGTGCATTTATTGGCGTTCAAATTGCCCATCGTTTGCCAATTGTTCAGCTGAGGCGTTTAGTGGCCATAGCATTGATCGGAGTTGGAGCGATAATGTTCTGGAAGATTGTTGTTTAGGATAAAAGGATATAAAATTTTCAATATATCCATTTCTGTAGTTATATTAATGATTGCCTCGATTCTGGCCTCCCGTATCTCAATCGGTTATTTACAAGTCATCCAAAAGGGTTTTCCTTTAGATTCTCCAAAGGCATAAAAGTACTTTTCTTAGCCTATTTTTCATTCTATTGCTATTGGTTTTCAAAGCTGCTATTTAAGGATTGTCGGTCTTTCTTTATTAAAGAGCTATACGATTTTCAAAGATGTCATGCTCAATGATCCTGCATATAATTTATCATTGAAAAGGCTTAGAGACTCTCCTTTTTGTTGTAAGCCTAACGTGTATATTAATGGTAAATAATGATCAGGGGTTGGTACCGCTAATTGAATGGCTTTTCCTAGTTTTTCATACCCTATCAATGGTTGATA
Organism: Bacteroidota bacterium; assembly: GCA_022571715.1. Taxonomy (GTDB): domain Bacteria; phylum Bacteroidota; class Bacteroidia; order Cytophagales; family Cyclobacteriaceae; genus SZUA-230. Next base: position 6,346 of record JACZXH010000010.1, read on the forward strand.
GTTTCCATCTAATAACAATGAATTAATAGTTTCTCTCGCCTCAATTGCCCAGTCGAAGCCATAATTGTCTTTGTTGAAATTTTGAAAGTCTACCATTCCTAAATTGTGTATCATATTCCCACTACCGATTATCAATATGCCCTTTTCCCTTAATGAACTTAACTGTTTTGCTAATTTATAATGGTAACTGGCGGGTTTAGTATAATCAATACTTAATTGAATTACCGGAACATCGGCTTTAGGATATAAATGTTTAACAACACTCCATGTCCCATGATCAAGTCCCCAGTTTTCATCCAATTCAACCAAAGTCGGACTAAGTAATTGCTTGGTTTCTTTTGCTAAAGCAGGACTTCCCTTTGCAGGGTATTGAACTTCATATAACTCTTTTGGAAAGCCACTAAAGTCATGAATGGTTCTCGGCATTTCCATTGCCGTTACTTTAGTCCCGTTCGTAAACCAGTGAGCAGATATACACAAAATTGCATTTGGTTTTGGCAATGTTTTTGCGACATCGCGAAATCCAGTAACGAATTGATTTTCTTCAATGGCATTTATGGGGTTGCCATGCCCTATAAATAGTAAGGGCATTCTTTCTGTGTTAGAAAATGATTCGGATATTTTATTTAATGCATTTAATGAGTCCATACTTAATGCCAAAGGCGTTATTCCTAGTAATCTTAAAAATGTTTTTCGTTCCATAAAAAAAATTTGGTTGATTCATTTTTACAATCACTTTTCAATGAAGAAAAGTTTGAAAATTTACTTTGATATTATGAATGAGCTTCGGCAGGTCCTTATTATTAAGAATGTCATATGCTTGTTCTTTATAAAATAAAATAAAATAAAATAGGATTTGAGCGCATATCGTTAAGAATTAAAACTTATAACTAAGCGTTGGTGCCAGATGAAAAATGTTTTCTGCTTGCCCTGAATTCTTTAAAAAATCTCCTGCAATGAAATAACTTAGATCCAGGTCGAAAGAGAGATGACGATCAATCTCAAATTCATATTTTAACCCAAATTGATGACCTATAAAACGCTCGTCAGTAGTTTGCCCTTCGCGTGCCAAAAAACGTGGAGGTGAATAAACGCCATCATTCTTACTAAATCGATAGAAAGATGCCCATTCTATATAAATTTTTATTTTTTCGGTCGGTTTTAAAGAAACGGAGGGATGATATTCAATTAAATTAACAGGAGCAATGGTTGCTGCCAGACTAAAATAGGCAGGGTTGGTAAACATAGGGTTGAATGTTTGTATTTGGTCATCTCCATTTTCTTTATCACCGCTCATGACGTCGAGCTTTAAGCCAAGTTCAGGCTGCAGTTTCATTTTATAAAACATATAATGCCAATCTGTTTCAAAAGCCCAGGCTGTTACATTTTTGCTTCCTGTTTCCCCAAATTGCGCAATTATTTCCGTGTTGTATCTCCAAGACTTTCCTATTTTTCCAAATCTTCTCAAGCCAACAGTATGTCTCTTATCCTTTCCGGTAGCATCGTTGTAAAATGAAGTTGGAGTACGAAAACCCAGGTAATACAGTTCAATATTCCCTATATCCTTCTTAATTTTAAATTGAGAATACAATCCCCATAATTCAGGGTTCATTGAGCTGCTGTTAAACAAGCTAAAATCATTATCGAATACTCCGAATTCAGGTTTTACTTCTTTCCCATAAAATACTTCTAATTTCGTACTCTTTTGAGTATAGATCACTCGCCCCATATCGTAGGTCCTTCGAATGTTCGGGCCTTCACGCAAGCCTAATAATCGGGCTGAACCCAAAGCCATTTCCTGCCGTCCAAATCGGATATCCAGGTTATGCGTATCATGGATTGGAATCCTTAATGCTATAAACCCCTGATGTACATCCAATTGATCAGACTGGGTAACTTCTTCTTCTGAACTGACTAAACCATGATATAATTCTCCAAATATTCTGACATATTTTCCCAGGTTAAAATTGGCATGGAGGTTTAATCGCTGGGAATAAAAAAATTCATCTTCTTCCGTCCATTTACGATTATTAAAATATTCCAATCGGATACGAATCTCACCGCCTAAACTTAAATTAACATTCTTGTTTTTGTCTAATGAAATGAATTTAATAACATCAAAATAGTCAGTCTCATATAGATTAGTCTCCTTGTCCCTTAGATAACTGTAATTTTCTTCTGCCCTGAACATTTTAAAAGCAGGAGGTTCCGGTTTTTCAACTGCCTCTTCCTGGCCATAGACAAGTTTGCTCAAAAGCAAAAGGATCATGATCATTATTGCCTTGTTCATTCGTTGTTTATTGCGAAATGCCATATTTTATCTTAATGGTGAACAATTATTTTTGACCTTTAATGCAGCCGGTTTTATTTATTTAACCATTTGCCAAATAGCTTCGTCAGAACTGGTAATGCCATGTAAACCATCATAATTACTAAAACTGTTGTCGATATTAATTGTGCCAAAATGGAATTCAATCCTATTGCCGTCAATCTAGGTGTTAAGAAGGGAGGTATGATGAAAATTATGGGAACAATGGCCATCCAGGTTATGATTACCGATTTCCACTTTTTGGGGTTTTCAGTTTCCATATACTTTGCTTGCATTTACCGTTGAGAATATGGTGAGTAATCAAGAAAGTGATCCCACGATCAAGTCGCGGGATCACTTTCTTAACTTGATATTTAATTTTTTCTTAATTCTTTTAATATCCCATCATCATTTCCAACATGATGCGAGCAGCGTTCATACCTAACCAATCATCATAATGTGCCCAATCTTTGTATTTGGGTAGTGAAACACTTTGCAACATCATATCACCACTTTGCATTGCTTTACCCACTGCCATTGTTAAATCTTCAAGGTATTCGCGTTGCAGGACGACTTCCTTTCTCGTACCGGTTGGAATGTCGTGGCCAAAAAGAGCTGTTTCAAATTCCAGTTTTTCAATTTCCTTCAATGACCGGATCCAGTTTTGTGGAGAAAAATCAGGCATAAACATAAACGCAACTCGCTTTGGAACAACAAGGTCAGCTGTAAAAAGCACTTTTTCTTCAGGTAGCAGAAATACGGTCATTCCGCTGCCATGGTTCGCACCGTAGTAATATAATTCAACTGTTTTACCACCAAGTCTGATGTCGAACCGGTCTCCGGACCAGGTTTGGTCGGGAATAACCACATTTGGGTTCGGAAGTATATTTTCTTTAGCTTCTATATGGCTAATCACTGTTGCACCGGCATCTTTAAAAATTTTACCTCCACTAATATGATCCCAATGGTTGTGGCTATAGATCACATACTTAATGGGTTTGTCTGTAATTTTCCTGACCTCTTTCATCATAGCTGAAGCTAGATCAGCATTAATTGGGTCGGCTATAATTACACCTTCATTGGTAACAACAAACATAGAATAGTAAGCCCAGGGGCCTCCTCCAAAGCTATAGACACCATCTGCAACTTTTTTGGACGTATACCCTGTGTTTTGTCCAATTGCAGCTACCGTAATAGCAAGTACTGTGACCATTAAACTGGTTAATTTTTTCATGATTTCTGTTTTTGTTTAGTTTAAATTTTATTTAATTAAAAACGTAAGCCTTTTATCATTCAGCTTCTATTTGAAGATACATTTTCTTTAAACATCTGATAGGTTTGATCAATTTTCCATTTTGATTAAATGGAGGTTTGAAAAACATTGCAAAATTCGGATTAAATGGGGTGAGAAATAATAAACTAGTTTAAGAAATCATCTTAGTATCCCATCATCATGTCCATTTTCTAACAGAAAGGTCTCAAAACTTGTTATTAAGATTTCAAATGCTTAAAAGATATTTCTTTTCTTATTTTGCTAAGAAACTCAGGGGTAAACCCCAGGTAGGATGCCATCATGTATTGTGGTACCCGTTGTTCAAATTGTGGGTATTGTTTAACAAAATTTAGGTATTTTTCTTTTGCTGTTAGGCTGAGGTTGTCGATAATTCTTCTCTGAAAATATACATAGGCTTTTTGGGTCAGGATTCGAAAAAACCGCTCCATTTTAGGTATCTCTTTATATAGAAACTGCAAATCTTCATAAGAGAGTTGAGCCAACTCACAGTTTTCAATGCACTGAACAGTATAATCCGCTGGTTTTTGCGTAGTAAAACTTCCTAGATCTCCAATCCACCAATCTTCAATAGCAAACGCCAGGATATGTTCATGGCCTTCAATGTCCCGGTAAAATGATTTTAAACTTCCTGATATCACAAAATTTATATACTTACATATATCTCCTCCTTGCAAAATGTATTGTCCTTTCAGAAATTTTCTCAGTCTGACTTTTGAAAGCAGCAATTCTTCCTCTTTCAAAGTGAGGTTTATATGTTTAGAAATATTACTTAGTAAGGTACCTGTATTCATATTTTTTATTTAAGAATAGATAATATACGTGTTATACGCATATGTATGATATTAATCAATAATTACTGATAACAAGCATGCTTCAAATAAAACGTTAGATAGGTGAAATTACTTTGGCATAATTTTCATAGCGTCTTCATATTAAATTGAGAAAAAAACGGAGGACAAATCATAATCATTATAACAGGTTAAAATGTTAAAGCCCAATCAGACAAACATATTACTCATTTTGGTCTTCTTTATTTACATTAGCACAAATGCAATCGAAAGTTTCAATACAAATACGACCTGTTTTCTAAATTTTATATTGCAGATAACGACGTTTAGTATATGGTGTGGTAACTGACTATAGGAAGCTATACAATATTCGCCTTGTTGTGTTTCGTTATTTTCTCTTCAAGTTGACTTCACTTTGATCCTATGTTGATTAGCAGATTATTTACGGTAAATTTTATTTCAGTACAATATAGTATTGATTTAAAGTTTCATAATTTTCTGTATTGACTTGGTGTATTTCCAGTGTTTTTCTTGAAAAACGTTATAAAATTAGAGGTATCATAATATCCAAGATGGAAGGAAATATCGTTAATAGTTTTTGTTGTTTGATTAAGAAGGGATTTTGACTCTAAAATCAGATACTCAGTGATTATTTGTTTGGCCGTTTTACCTGTTGCTTTCTTTACACATTCTGCAAGGTAAATGGAACTAAAATTTAACTTTTCAGCATAATATTCTAGTTTTTGTCTCTTATTTTCAGTTTGAGTGATTAGGCTTTCAAACAAATACGTGATTTCTTCAACTCTCGAATTGGCTACACTTTTAACCTCGCCATCAATAAACATTCGTTTTGCTTCAAATAACATAATCGTAATGTAAGAACGAATAATTTCAAGGTTGTCCTTATCCAGATTCTTGAAGTAACCATAAATTTTATTCATATGGTCTATGAAGAAATTATTCTGTTCCTCTGTTAAAATATACACCGGAGGATGAGTCATATTGAAATAGGGGAAGTTTTTTAATAGACTATAGTTGGAGGATGCAATGTGTAAAAACTCCGATGAAAAAACCAGACTATAGCCAATACTTCCTTTTTTAAAGCTTTTAACATCTAGTGATACTACCTGCTCCGGGGCAATGAAAACGATATTCACTTTCATGTCCTTAAACTTTGTTCCGTCTACAGTCAAATCTGCATCATGATTATTGCTTGTGACGATTTGGAAAAAACCAAGCTTTCGAGAACTTACTTTCATTGGAAGCTTTTGTGTGTTTGTAAAATGTTCCGCAAAATTCACAATATGAAAGTCTTTGTGTTTTTGCGTATGAGCAATATGACTCATTTCTAAATACGATGTAATATCAGGGCAGTAAATGCCGTTCTCTTCGCTCTTCATGTTTTAAAACTAGCGATAAACCATATAATCAACTATTATAACCTTATTTATAATATGTAAGTATTGTTTTTGACCACCTTAATTTGCATTAAATAATTTACGCTCAAAAAAGGAGAAAAATATGATATTCAAGAAAAGATCATTCAAGAGCTTAATTTTTGATCTCTGGTATAGATTCGGTAAACCACCCTGGATCATCGACCAGGCACAGCCTGACCTCATAGCAGCGGCAGAGAAGGGGGAAGTTTGCGGACCTACGGTTCTAGATATCGGATGTGGTGACGGTAACAATGCCATTTATCTTGCCAGTCGCGGCTTCGATGTTACCGGAGTAGATTTTTCCGCCAAAGCCATTAGTATTGCCAAACAAAAAGCTCGCGAGGCAGAAGTTGATGTTACGTTTATAACGCTCGATGCTTTAAACATCGGAAATCTTAATAAGAGGTTTGACACTGTAATCGACTTCGGGCTTTTTCACAACATTACGGGCGACAACCGTAAGCGCTATGTTCGCGCACTTAGCGATGTTTGTGTTAGTAAGGGCCAACTTCTGATGCTATGTATCGCTGACCAGGCAGGAGAATATGACGTTTACCCTCATCGATACCCTCGGCCATTAAGCGAAGATGAGATCCGTTCCTCCTTCTCGGAGGGATGGCATATTGAGTGGATTCGCTTAGGGGTAGGCAAATCGAACCCGAAATACAAAGACTATTCGTCATGGCTAACTGCCATGACATCAACTAAATAAGGTTGAAACTTTTTGTATCTGAAATATGGTCCGCTTCCAGATAAGATGTGATATCAGAGTAGTAAAGGCCCTTGTCTTAGTTGTTCATGTGTTAAAAGTAATAAAAAACATAAAACCATAAAAGCAAAGGAAATCGCAAAATTATAGCAGTAATACTGAAATGACAAATACATACCATATTTCACGCCGCAAGTTTCTGGTGCTATCCGCTGTCTCAGGATTGTCACTGTGGGGATGTAAGACGCTGGGATTGGATAAAAACTCACGAGCTTCAAATGTCATCCACTCTCAACCATTACCCATTCCAAAATTATTAACCGGGAAAGAGATCAATGGTCAAAGAGTGTATGATTTAACCATGCAACAAGGCTCTATGGTATTTGTCCCCGGGAAAAAAACCATGACGTGGGGCTATAATGGTAATATTCTTGGTCCCACGATGCTCATGAACAAAGGTGACGATGTTGTCATCAACGTGACCAATAAACTGGGAGAACCAACAACTACCCATTGGCATGGTTTACATTTACCGGCAGTTATGGATGGTGGGCCTCATCAGAGAATAGAAAATGGTGATACCTGGCAGGCCCGTTTTACCATAATGAATGAAGCAGCCACTTTTTGGTATCATCCTCATTTGATGGGCAAGACAGCCGAGCATGTCTACCACGGCTTGGCTGGTTTATTTATTGTTAAAGATCCCCAAAGCAAATTGGCACTACCTGATCAATACGGGATTGATGACATTCCCCTGATTATTCAGGATAAAATTTTCAATGCTGATGGTTCAATAAATTATCCAGGTACCCGGATGGGTGTCAAAGGAGATCATTTTCTTGTCAACGGGGCAATAACTCCAATCTTTAACGCTCCTGCACAGTTCGTCCGGTTTCGCATACTCAACGGCTCCAATGCACGCATTTATAATTTTGGTTTCAGCGATAATCGCGAATTCTATCAAATAGGCACAGATGGTGGACTGCTAGAAAAGCCTGTACCTCTTACAAGGCTGATATTATCCACTGGTGAGCGAGCGGAAATCTTAGTTGATTTTAAAGGTCAGGAAAATAGCCATGTACGGCTGGTCAGCTATTCAAAGGAACTGGGTAAAATCAACTCGATGTTTACCCGTGATGCGCTGGATAAAACAACCATTGATATTTTGACCATTAATGTCAATTCGTCAACATCAAACCCCATAATTGCACTGCCAGGCACTTTAGCCACTATCAACCGCCTTAATGAAAGTCAGGCCGTTAAGACTCGCTCCTTTAGACTTAATATGTTTCTGGCCTCCTTTTTAATCAATGGCAAGAAAATGGATATGGATAGGATAGATCAAACCATCAATCTGAACGATATTGAGATTTGGAAAATCAAAAATAATTCGTCTATGGCTCATCCCTTTCATGTTCATGACATTCAATTTTTAATTCTGACAAGAAATGGTTCACTTCCTCCAGAGAATGAAAGAGGATGGAAAGATGTGGTGTTGGTCAAACAAAATGAAACTGTCAGATTCATCGCCCATTTTGGTGAGTTCGCTGACCCGGATACCCCTTACATGTTCCACTGCCATATATTAGAACATGAAGACGCAGGTATGATGGGACAATTTGTTGTGGTTTAGTCAACAAAATGACAATTGCTTTCATCTATTCTCTTCTATAGTAATGACTACATTTCCCATTTTGTACCCTTTTTCAACATAGCGATGAGCATCGGGAATTTGTTCCAACGGATATCGTTTATCTATAACTGATTTTATCCTTCTTGCATCAATCAACTCTTTGAGGTAAATTAAGTCCTCCGTTTTATAGCTTGCTAACGCATTTATTACACTCTTTCCTGTGGTCATTGAAATCCATGACCCTCGAATCATACTTGAAAGACTTGGATTCCCCAAAATATAGGCACCATATTGCTTTAGCGATTTTACGCTTCGTGAAAATGAACTTTTGCCTACAATATCAATAATTACATCATAGGTCTTTCCATTCTTAGTAAAATCTTCTCGTGTGTAATCAATGACATGGTTTGCACCAATTGCGCGCAGCATGTCCAATTTGCCCGTGCTGTCCACTCCAGTAACTTCCGCCCCAAAGTACTTAGCAATCTGCACTGCATAAGTACCTATACTTCCAGCAGCTCCATATATCAAAACTTTTTGTCCGCTCTGGATATTTCCTTTTCTGAGAAAATATAGTGCATTAAGTCCCCCAGTAGGGATGGTGGCGGCTTCTTCAAAGCTCATATTTACTGGTTTGGTTGTCATCACATGTGTACTTTGTAAACATATGTACTCAGCATAACCACCAAACTTCATGGTAGTAGGTGCAACTACTTGGTCACCAACCTTGAATTGTGTTACTGCTTTGCCTACTGATTCGATTTCCCCGGATAGCTCTTGACCTAATATACGTCCTTTTTTTGGTTTTCTGATCCCCATTATGATTCGCACGGGGAGCCAGAACAAGAGTGGGAGTTGGAATCGTCGAAGCTCACAGTCCCCTGCTGATACTGTTGTTGCATATATTCTTATCAGTACTTCATTGTCCTTGGGAGTAGGTTTATCTACCTCTTTGAGCTGAAGAACATCCGGAGACCCGTATTTTGTCCATACAATTGCTTTCATTTTATTTGAATTCATATTTATTTATTTACTCCTGACTATGACGATTGCATACACGGTTAGAAATCAATTACGTTTATTTTTTGTTACGTAGCGTTTCCTTTCATTCCAAGGGACTTTGAGACTTTATAGTAGAGAAAAGAGTGGCCTAAATAATCAAATTTCCTGATACCATTTAGCAATTTCTTCGCCGATGATGTGTGGACTGTCTTCTTGAAGAAAGTGCTTGCCTTCTCCAATATCAACCATTTTCGTAACAGGGAAATTATTCTTGACATATTCAACTCCCTTCTTTGTAATAATTGCTCCTGGATGAGCATACAAACACAGTTTTGGAATATCTGACCCTTTTAACCACTTGTTATATGCCACCATTATTTCATAAACATGTTTAGGTTTCCCACTAATTGGAAGTTGTTGCGGCCACACTCTCACCGCTTTTCTACTTGCAATGGTTGGATACGGTTTCAGATAGTTATCGAATTCTTCCTTACTCAATTTTCTTATCATAGAATCAGGAAGGACTTTTTTAAGAAACATATTCGCTACGCTTAACATCAACCACCCAATAAAAGGAGCACGAATCATCCTGAAAATAATTTTATATTTTGCTGGGAAATCCTCCCACGTCATAGGTTTAATCAATGCTTCCATAAAAGCGATTCCCTTAATGTTGTTTGGGTGATTCTTCGCATAATGAAATCCGAGTCCCGAACCCCAGTCATGGATTACAAGCGTAATGTTTTTTAAACGTAATTTTTCTATGAATTTTACCAAGTAATCATAATGGTCCTCAAATGTATAGGCTATGTCTGGTTTGTCAGATTTCCCCATTCCTATTAAATCTGGTGCTATGCATCTCGCATTTGTATTTAGATGAGGGATGACATTTCTCCAAAGGTAAGATGATGTTGGCTGGCCATGAAGAAATAATATCGTATCTCCATTACCAACATCAACGTAGTGCATTTTGGAACCATTAATTTCAATAAATTTTGAATCAAACGGAAATTCTGATGAAATTTTTACGTTCATGGGAGTATGGTATTATTTACGTATAAAGATCAGAATAATTAAGCTCTGAACTGCTACACAAAGGTTTGAATAAAATGCGTTTTAAAGGAGTTTTATCTGTTGTACCACTAAACAAGAAAGGTAGGTAACAATGTACGTATCACCACGCAGTAGGCCAATGCTGTTGACGGATACCAACTTTGGTCTGAAGTTTACGATAGAAATTTAGAGGATATCTTTGATATCCAAGACGAAATTGCCAGAACAATTACTAATAAATTAAGAGTAAAGCTGACCACTGAAGGAAGTAAAGAATCATTGGTAAAACCGGTTACTGAGACATTGAATCCTATCCTGCGAGACAGAGGAATTAGCTAAACGTTGGTCTCAAACTAAATGCCTAATAAATATACTAAATATAAGAAAAAAACTCGGCCGAGAGGCCATTTCACATATTCATTTTAAGCTATTGTCGTACCTATGTTGCTTACTAGCGGTTTTCTTTTAATATTTATAGTGAATCAGTTATTGCCACTAGAATATATGTTATGCTTAAAAAGTGATTAATGGATATCTTAAGATAAAGAAAATGAATGCAAAATATTTAAAAACATGCCGAAGCAGCCTTATTATTCTGCTTTTTACAATTAGCCCTCTCTCAAGTGCCAACATCTATACATCTGACGACTATGAAGCTCTGGTCGCCTTATTTAAAGAATGGAGAGAGTTTGAACGACCACCGATGTTGGATGGAGCACCCGACTATACCGAAAAAACGTTTGCTAAGCGATACGAATCTTTCAAGATATATAGACATCGATTGGATGAAATTGATCACAGCAAATGGCCCGTTAAAAATAATGTTGATTGGTATATTCTACTTGCTGAAATGAACGGATTCGATTTTAACCATCGTGTCCTAAAGCCATGGGTTCGAGATCCGGCATTTTACAAATCCATCTGGACACACAAAAGCGATGTTCCTGCTCATGAAGGCCCTACACACCACATGGTTACCGAACTGTGGACATACAGTTTTCCGCTTTCAAAAAGTGAAGAGGCTCGCCTTGTCAGTGACCTGAACATTATTGCACCACTCATGAAGCAGGCACAAAAAAATCTCACCGGTAATGCCCGGGAACTCTGGATTACCGGGATTCGGGATATCAGGCAGCAAAGTGTGAATCTGGATTACATTCGAGAAACGATTAATGACAACGCAAGTGAAGAACTGAAGATAACTATTTCTAAAGCGAGAGCAGCTACCGATGTGTTAATCGCCTGGCTTGAACAACAAGCTCCGTTAAAGACCGGACCGTCCGGGATTGGCAAAGAAAACTACACTTGGTATCAGCAGAATGTTCATCTGGTTCCCCTTACCTGGGAAGATGAAGTGATGTTGTTAAAACGGGAACTGGCACGGGCATGGTCATCTCTGGCCCTGGAAGAACATCGTAATCGGAATTTGCCGACACTCAATGCCGTATCGTCTGCAAAGGAATTTAATACACTCTCCGAACACTCGATTAAAAAGTTCATATCGTTCTTAAAAGACAAGGAAATTGTGACGGTAGCCGATTATTTCGAACCCGCGTTGAGAGAACATATGCTCAAATTTATTCCCGAAGATAAACGAAATTTTTTTACGATCGGTGCTCATTACGATCCTACGCCACTGTATTCGCATTTTTACCATTGGTTTGAACTGGCGAGGATGGAGCACGATCCCCATCCCAGTATTATCCGGCGAAACGCATTGCTTTATAATATCTTTGACAGCCGTAGCGAAGGTACAGCCACAGCTGTTGAAGAAATGTTTATGCAGGCAGGTTTGTATGATGATAATCCCCGAGTCCGTGAGATCGTATGGATCATGGTTGCACAACGGGCCGCAAGAGGACTCGGCTCACTTTATGCACACGCCAATGAAATGACAATGGAAGAAGCGGGCAAAATCCACAGTGAATGGACCCCGCGCGGTTGGATGAAAACGGAACGCGAATTACTCATTTTTGAACAGCACCTTTATTTGCGCCAACCTGGCTACGGTACCAGCTATATAGTTGGTAAATATCTATTGGAAAAAACAATGGCAGATTACGCCAGGCAGAAGGAAAAGCAAGGAGAACCATTTAAGCTTAAGAATTTTTTTGATGAACTTAATGCGATTGGCAATATTCCAATTTCTCTTGGCCGGTTGCAAATGACAGAGTTAGAAGATCAGCTAGTTATGATGATTGGGAACTCAAAGTAGGATGGGCAGACGCAGTGACAGCCATTTTAATACGGACAAATTTTAATAACAGCAATTAGGCACAATGTGCGATGATATTAGAAACTGGTTTAGGGCTTCGATAAAGATATATCCATTATTTGGGATTGACAAACCTCCTATTGTTTGTATATTTTTTCTATCTTTCTTTCAATTATTTCGTTCAGTTCATTAGACCATAGTATCCTGTATTGTTCCAATTTATTAATTCAATGAGTTCAGATTGGATGATATGTTTGTGATCCTTCCTTTTAAAACCGCCATTTTAAGTCATCATAGTGGAACATAACTTTCCGCTATAGAAAATAAATATCATTACTTTCCGAATTGGAAAGTAATGATTAACTTTGTTTCCATAATGGAAAGTAACTAAACATTTATATTATGACAAACGATAAAAATCATATTAAATCCAAAGAGGCGCAGGAAGCACTTGATTCAATAAAAGAAATGGAACGCGCTGGTCTGAAGCGGGTTTTACCACCTATCTGGTTTGGCGCTACTTTAGCGCTTTTAGTGGGAACTTTAATTGCCTTGGTGGGAGCTGGTATTCGCACCTACAACTGGCTGATAATCATTTTAATGGCAGTTACAATAATTTATCAAAATCTTTCTGCTGGTGCGACAGAAAGACTGATTCTCTCAACACGCACCGTCATTACTTTGATTATTTGTTCAGTAGCTTCTTTTTTTCTTCTGGTAATTACGGCCCAGAAACTTAAAGACACTTTTGGTTTCGATTGGGCTCCTATTGTTATTGGCGCATTAGCTGCTGTCGTTTTCTTCATAATAACGATTATTGCACGTAATTCATATTTTTCTAGAATTTACAAGCAGAAAACTAATGAAGAATTCGAATTTTGATACCATAATACATGCACCTAATCGTCTTCAAATTTGTGCCCTTCTATCTCCACTTGGACAAGTCGAGTTTCGGGTGATTCGAGATGAGCTTTCTGTAAGTGATTCTGTGCTATCTAAGCACATTAAACAACTGGAAGATGTAGGTTATGTAAAACAAAGAAAGAGTAAGGTGAATGGAAGAGAACGCAGATGGTTTCATTTGACCAATACAGGACGAAAGGCATTTGAATTGCATGTTGAGGAATTGAAGCGTATAGTAAGCGAGTTGAAATAATATAATTAGTCAACTTGACGTTAAGCGCTTAAATTATTCGATTTCTTTGATGTGTGTATTGAGGACCAACGTTCTGAGTAAGCGCCCGTTTTTCCCAAAGGGATGGCTCTGGCAAATGGCGTTTATTCTTTGTTGTGTACAGTTTTTATTATCCAGGTTTCTTCACCGATTTCCTACAAATCCTTTCTTAAAATCTTCAGATGGCATCTCAACATAATTTAAGTCTGGTTTTCTAATTTGCCACGCCAAATACCTTTGCGATTTCAGAATAAGTCACATTTCTTGCTCCCAATAGATCCTGAAAATTGTGTCCGTCAAAATCTAAGGCAAGCAACCTTTTTACGGCCTAATCGGCAACGTCTTTAATAGCAATTACCGGCATTGATAAATCTCCTTTTATTGGAGAACCCATAATACCTGCCTGCTTTATTAGACCAACCATATTTAAAGTGTTTTCCATAAAATAACTTGGACGCAAATGACTTGGTGCCTTATGCTTATTTCATGATGCCTTCAATGTTCTCGGGTGTGGTTCCCCGTTCTCGACATAATACTTTAATTCTTCAAGGCTTCTATCAAGGATCTTTTCCGTTTTTCTTTTCATTATTCCTCCCATTAACCACCCCATAACGCCTTTCGTTTGCATTTTCATTCGAATTTCAACATTAGTATTACCCCCTGCTGCTGCCGAGAGCTTCCAGGTGTTTTCCAACTTTATAACAAATTTGGGAAGACCGTCGGTTACCTCATAGGACAAAAGATGCTCATCGTTAGAATACGCAAGCATTTTTTCAGTGATTTGACCAAAACCATCTATATCACAACCTCTTTGTGTGCATGCAGATCCATTCAGACTTTCGCTGTCTAAAGCTTCAGAATGTTTAAGGCTTGCTGACCATTTATATGCGTCGGCATATTCATGTCCGATTACTTGCCACACTTCTTCAATAGGGGAGTTGATTTGAAAATCTCTGTTAATCTCTTTTACTTTTTGTTGTGCCATAATAGTTAAACTAAAAAGGATTGTAGTTAATAGGATTGTAATTAATAACAATGCTACTCCCTTTTTCATAATTTAAGTGTTTAAATGAACTATTGTACAAAGATTGGAAAAGTGTGAGGTGAGTACTTTCTGTTTTAGGTCAACTACTTTCTAATTTGTTTCAAACGGTAGTTGGAAGGAGAATCATTGAACTTAAAACGAAATGTAGCTGAAAATGTAGTTACATCTTGGAAGCCACTATCAAAGGCAATGCCACCAATTGAATCATTTGTTGTACACAAGAGTTGTGCAGCATATTCTAACCTTTGGTTCTTAATATAACGAGAAGGAGTATCATTGTAAACTTTCTTAAACTCACGATTAAAAGAGGAGAGGCTTTTATTACATATAAATGCTAATTCTTTTATACTTAAGCTGCTGCGTATATTGTTCTCAATAGTAGAGGTGAACTTGAATTTGTCAGGTGAAAAAAGTTCGGATAAGAACTTGTGAATATTAGATTGTGGTTCCAACTTTAATAGGATTAGAACCAGTTCTTTCAATTTTAACAACGATAGTTCTTCGTCCATTAATTCTGGGTTATCAAAATAAATCAACAAGCTGTTAATGAACCTATCGATAAGTTCATTGGCTATTATTTTTTTGGGAGTTACAATTTTTGGCGTTTCACTAAGGAAAGAGGGTGCACTATTTTTGAAAACTTCATGGAGTACATCTGAATAGAAAAAAATAGCAATACCCTCCCATTTTCCTTCGTGAAAATGAGTAACAGAGTTACCGCATTTTTTCATTAGAGCTTCTTTCGCTCCAAGCTTAACTACACCATTGGACGCAAAAGCTTGACAAGACCCTTCAAGTATATAGAAGAAACAAGCCATATCATTCATTTTACCATTCATTTTAAATGGAGTTTTAAATTTGGCACGTTGAAACAGAGGTTTCCCTTTAAAGTTAATTGTTCGTTCTTCGAGTAACATGTTGCAAAAGTAGAAAATCCATTGTTTAAAGACTTTCTGGAAAATGTCAAATATTAAAGAGATTTGTGCAATTATAAATCATTCTAATTGTCGATTTTATAACTTCCTCTTCAGTTATCTTTGATGATACACAATGTCTTGAATATGAGTAATAGCCTGCCAATAGGCGGCTATTACTCATATTCTTTGTTATTTGTTTTTTTAGTCCCGCATTCCTATTTTAAATTTCCTTATCGGAAGGGAGAATCTTATTCCAATTCACTAATCAAATATCTGTTTCTGTGGTCGGAAATAATATTGTAGATGAATTGAATCCTTTGACCAGAAGCCAAATCGTAAAAAATAACATAAACAAGCCATTTTGGGCATACACGATAAAATGTACATCAAAGCCAAAAATCTGCAACCAAGTTGATGTAAATACAATTGTCACCGCCAAAATTCCCCAGATGCATAGAAATCGAGGGAGAAGCATTGTTCGGTACAAAAAGTAATAAAGTATTGCCGCAGCAGCACTAAAAATAATCAAGCTCAAAAAATGACCACTATAATAGGACTCAATTTGCAATAGACCTAACATATTGAAATTGCCAGCATCTGAACTCTTTGTATTTACAAATTGCTCACTTAGTGAAAGCAACGACAGGTGGTCAATATTACTGGCTATAATAACAGAAAAATACATAACATACAGCCCAAAATACCAGAGAGCCAAGCCTTGATTATATTGTTTTATAATTGGAAACATTATTACTGCGATACTCACACTGATTGAGGCGGCAAGTACATCCAAAAGGACAGCTATTTTCATCAATAAAGAATTTTCGAAAACATCGTTGAGGAAAGTTGGGGATTCAGCCAGGGAAGTCGATAATCCCCTTAAATTAAGGCTGCCAATACCAATAAGCATGGTCAGTAGAAATAATATCCCGATAATTCTACCTGATTTTTTGTGCGAAATCATTTTTGGTTAGTTTTAGTTATTAATGTGACGATTTATACCTGTTTCGTTGAATAAAACGTTGAATTTTAATTGTATATAACGGTTATGATATGGCTTTGTGCCCATCAGAGTCAATAAAATTAGTTAACTAAACCTCATTTGCTTTATCGTTTCAAACAGCACCAAGAGGCATAAGCTATATCTATTGTTGTGATTTTGTTTATTTATTCCTATGCACAACTATAGACTTTTAATCCCGAGAGGCTCTTATTTTTTGATAAAAAACGAAGCAAAAAGGCTTCATAAAATGAACGACCCACAACCTTAGCGCCACTTCCATACCCGAATTTCCAGCAGCTTAATCATTTATCCCAATTCCTTCACTGCTCTCCATGCCTGATCTACTGCAACTTGTAAATAAGAACTAAGGACGGAGTCGATATTGGCAATGGTTATTCGGCCAAAGGGTTGTCGTCCTTTTCTTGCCATTTCGGGCATATCGGAGTCAAAAAGTGCTGAGCCGCCATAAGCGTAACCATGGGCCCAACGATTTACGGTAATACTCTCAACATCCCGGTCGAATTCAAATAATGCCTTCGGTAGCATACCACTTAAATGCGCTCTAATTTCCTTTTCGTAATCTTTAAATTGCAGCCCTAACATCTTGTATCTTGCTTCACGAAATTGTTCAACTGGCGGCGCACCCACGGTTTCTCCAAACGGACAGCCTATCATCTGAATGGCACAAGGATCGTCAGGGGACTTGGTAAAATGATAACCACCCATACTGACCGGAAAGTCCATCATCACCACTTGGTGCATATTTCCTGGCGACATGGCCATCCCCATTTCCATCTCTTTCATTGCCCTCCAGTTCTTCAACCCCACTGTAGTGTATTGCAATGGGATCTTCACAAGACGTCTCAATGCCGCTGCTTGTTCGTTTGGAAGATCCGAAACTATATGAGGAATAATCATGTTGTAACAGGCCATCACCACGCCTTTGCCTTTTACTTGATACGACTTGTTGTCATTGATATAGTTTACGAAAACCTCACTCGAACTATTGGGATCGCCACCATGTACAACATTAACAACCGTACTGTTTAATCTAATACGAACAATATTGCTGGTTTTGTCTAACCGGGAATAATTGAATTTAGATAATATAATATCTTCAGCGTTATCTCCCTCTCCTACCTCAGGAATCATCTTTTTCACTAACAAGCGTGCAATGGTGGCATTGCCATCGGGAAAATGATGAATGTATTGGTCCCCTTCGTCCAAAATATATCCATGCTCCTTTATATTTTTTTCATATTCCTTTTCGCCAATTAGATCTTTCAATGTTAACGGATCAAATCCTAGTACTCCACATTCCAAGGCTTCTCCTATGGTCAGTACGTCTGCTCCTGCCCCTGAAAAGTCGACGCTAGAATTTCTGGCCATTTCCAATACCCCAGCATCATCAACACCCAAAGTGGTTTTAAGATAATGGAAGTAGGAATGAGTTGAAATGTATTCGTTCAATTCCTCTTTGGGCAACTTTAGTACGTGCAGCCCCCCCTTTAATACCCTCAGCAATTGTTCTTTACCTTTCTCACTCAAAGGTGCTTGTTTTACTGCCTCTTCGTGTGAGAGCTTTGGACGCTGAAGCCCTTGCACATACCATGGATAATCACAATAGGGATGCTTTACCACTTTGTCCTCGCCAAATATTTGTTTGTTGAAATAAGTAACTGCCCCTAAATTGTTCCTTTTAAAGAAGTCAAAGTCATAGGCCGTTTTAAATCGATCCAGGTCCACGCCTAATTCTTTTAGCAGTTTTAGTGAGGTTTCACTAAATGTATGCGGACTTTGCAGACTCTGTGATCCTCCAAAAATCAATCTTGTGTCATCACCAACCGTGTGTTCATTCCTTTTAGCATGACCGCCAAAATCATCATGATTATCCAGTATTAGCACCTTCTTATCTCTTCCATGCTCTTGCTGATAGAAAAATGCAGCCGACAGTCCGCTGATTCCTCCTCCTACAACAATCAGATCGTACGCTTCTTTCAAATCGGTGGTTGGTCCCCAATCAGATTTACCAGTCCAAGCCCTTGCATGTGCGTTGGTGTATGATCCAATGTGACTTCCCCTAAGTCCGGTAAGCGCTGGTGGATAATACAATGGATCGAGTTTGTCCAAAACAACTTCACTAGTACATCCAAATGGAAGCATGGAAGCTCCAGCTGCCATTAAAGTTCCATTAATAAAATCTCTTCTTGTTATTTTGCTCATGGGCCGATAGCCATTTTACTTAAAAGTTCCCAATTCCGTTCTTTATTGGAATAATATTCTAATAATTTTTACATCCAGTAATTAAGATATATATAATACTCCCCAAAATTAGGGCCACTCGCTAAGGATAAATTTAAACCAATAACTTAGTAAAGTAAAATGAAAAAAACCAGAAGAAAATTCAGTAATGAATTCAAGGCCAAAGTAGCCATTGAAGCACTTCGTGAGCGCTATTCACTTTCGGAATTAGCCCAGAAGTTTGAGATACATCCCAATCAAATAGCCAAATGGAAGAAATACTTTTTAGATAATGCCACTGCTGCATTTGAAAGCAATGGGAAGAGCTCTAATGAGGCAAATGAGGATGTAGAAAAGCTCTATACTAAAATTGGCCGTTTAGAGGTTGAACGGGACTTTCTAAAAAAAAGCTTGAAGAAAACCGGTCTGTTGTAATGCGCCGCTCTTTCATAGAACCAAAACACAGAGAGCTTTCCATTCGAAGCCAGTGTGATTTGTTAAATATTCACCGAAGCGGAGTTTATTATGAACCACAACCAGAAAGTGATTTCAATCTTTCTCTGATGCGCCAAATGGACGAATGGATGTTAGAGGATCCTACTAGTGGGGTTATCACAATGGTGGATATGTTTAAGGATAAAGGGATCGTTGTAAATGATAAAAGAATTCGAAGATTGATGCGTTTGATGGGCCTTATGGCTATATACCCAAAGAAGCGTCTATCTGTATTAGGGGAGACTCAATATATCCATCCTTATTTACTGAGAGGGCTCCTCATTACCCGGCCAAATCAGGCCTGGGCGATTGATATCACTTATATTCCCATGCAGAAAGGGTTTATGTATTTGACAGCTGTTATTGACCTGTTTAGTCGAAAGATAGTAGGTTGGGGGTTGAGCAATTCCTTATCAAATGATTGCTGTCTTGAGGTATTGGACCAGGCTATTAAGAAGCATGGTAAGCCAGGGATAATAAACTCAGACCAGGGAGCCCAATTTACAAGTAAAGAATGGGTAACTGCCCTGCAACAACATCGAGTACGTATCAGCATGGATGGTAAAGGCAGAGCAATAGACAATATTTATATCGAACGATTCTGGCGTAGCTTAAAACAGAGGTATGTGTATTTGAACCCTGCTAAAAATGGATTAGAATTGTACCAGGGAATAGGGGCTTTTATGGAAAAGTATAACCAAAGAAGGCATCAGGGAATTGGTCGAATTGCACCTAATGAGATGTATGCAAATGCTGCTTAAAATGAATAAAAAAATAACTTAATAACAAGGGCGAGTGGTCCTATGAATGGGGAGTAATATAATTATACCAAAAACTTCTTCATTCATCACGCTTGTCTGTGTAATGCTCTACCTGGCTGTTGGAATATATCCTGAGGAGAAAAAATTGATCCATGAGTTTGGCGATCAGTACATTCGGTATAAAAACGACATGTCGATGTTAGTGCCGAGGTTTTGGAATATAATCGATAAAAAACGTTAAAAGATTGCAATAAAATAATAGAATTCACTAATCAAATATAAGGTACGATTAAAATGTAACCTGTGGAATCGAATTTTGAAGTGTTAAACTCCCTATGACACGATTATTGTTACATAAATAAACTTATCCCTCTTCAGCGTTTCTTCTTCAACGCTTTATAATCCGCTCGGTCTATCAGCTTTTTGTCCTCCACTTCTTTATTCAGAAAGGCATTAATGTTATCCATATCAAGGCTGCTTTTTATTTCACCGAACGCGTTAATTTTAACTTCAAACCCTTCCAGTTTTGGATTTACGTGAGGTCTTTGTTTTTTTCGTTTTGCCATAACTGTTATTAATCTTTTACGTGATCATCAAGTATTTCAATAGCCGTTCTTAAACGATTAGTGCACTCATTAGGGCCCAGAATGGAAATGATTCGCATGATGTCAGGGCCCTCTCCTTCGCCAGTTAGAGCCACTCTTAGTGCTTGCATTACTTTTCCTATTGTTACTTTATTTAACTCCAAAACCACGTCGAGGGTTCCTTTTGCTTTTTCTTCACTCACTGTTTCGAGTGCAATAAGTGCATCGGCATAGTCTGATAATACATTTACATTTTCACGTGTCCACTTTTTCCGAATCACTTTTTCATCATATTCAGTCGGTTGTTTGAAGAAAAATTGGCCTTTCTGCCAGATATCTTCAGGGAAAGTGATACGGTCACGCATGACGTCGGCCACCTTAACTGCTTTATCGGTCAGAAATTCAATACCTTCCCCGGACAGGGATGCGTTCAAGTACCCTGCAAGTTCGTGCGTGGATTTAATTTTAAGATACTGCTGATTAAACCATTTTGCTTTGTTGATATCAAACTTAGCGCCCCCTTTTCCGATTCGGTCGATCGAAAAAGCATGAGATAGCTCTTCCAGAGAGAATATCTCTTGTTCCGTTCCCGGATTCCACCCCAATAATGCAAGAAAATTAATAAATGCATCAGGCAGGTATCCTGATTCTCTAAATCCTATCAGTTTCTCCTCTGATTCCGGGATATCCCACTCCAGGGGAAATACCGGATATCCATGCTTTCCGTCTCTTTTGCTCAGTTTTCCTTTCCCTTCCTGTTTTAACAATAGTGGTAAATGAGCAAATTCAGGCATGGTATCTTCCCATCCCAGATACCGATATATCATTACATGAAGCGGTGTGGAGGGCAGCCACTCTTCGCCCCGGATCACATGAGTGATCTGCATCAGATGGTCATCTACCACATTGGCCATGTGGTAGGTAGGCATGCCATCTGATTTCATGAGTATCTTGTCATCTATCTCTTCTGTTTTTACCGATACATTACCCCGGATCAAATCATGAAGTTCCACTGTTTCATTTTCAGGAACTTTTAATCTGACAACAAAAGGAGTTTGAGCAGCAATCAGTGCGATTGTCTCTTCTTTTGACATCGTAAGGCTGTTTTTCATTTGCAGGCGGGTAAATGGATTGTATTGAAAATGTTTCCCTTTATTATCCTGCAGACGCTTTCTTGCTCCCTCCAGTTCTTCTGGTGTATCAAATGCATAATATGCATGCCCTTTCTCCACAAGTTCCCGGGCAAATCCTGCATATTGCGCTTTTCGTTCTGATTGCCTGTACGGGCCAAAATCTCCTCCCTTGCCTGGACTTTCATCGGGGATCAATCCGCACCATTCCAATGCATTAACGATATATTCTTCAGCACCCTGTACATACCTGTTACTATCCGTATCTTCAATCCTGAGTACGAATGAACCCTTGTGTTTTCTTGCAAAAAGAAAATTGTATAAAGCCGTCCGCAAACCACCTATATGCAAAGGTCCGGTCGGACTGGGAGCAAACCTTACTCTTACAGGTTTATTCATATTATCATATTAGTATGTGCATTTCAAACGAGCTGCAAAATTACCAAAATCAGATTGTTTTTATTCATCAGATAATTTTCATGTCACATGGAGAAGATCTGGAGTTTAAGAGCTTTTCTACATCACTTTTGCCCACATAATCCAAACGTATTATCTGCAATGACAGGAGCAGCATAACACTTACATCTCCGGTACTTTGTATTTCCACCAGCACTTCGATTTATTTCACTGCAATACACGATATCTCCACCCGCACATCTTTAGGCAGGCGGCTTACCTCAACAGTTTCCCTGGCTGGCGCCTGTTCCTGAAAGAAAGAGCCGTAAACCTCATTAACGCTGCCAAAATTATTCATGTTATTAACAAAAATGGAGCATTTTACAACGTGACGGTAATCCATTCCTGCTTCCTTCAGTATGTTGCCCAGATTCGTCATTACCAGCCTGGTTTCTTCTTCAATTGTACTCTGTACGATTTCACCACTGGTAGGATTAATGGGTATCTGACCTGAAACATACAATGTATCCCCAGCCAGTATAGCCTGGTTATAGGGTCCGATGGGAGCAGGAGCATTTCCGGTGTTTACTACAGATTTATTCATAGTATTAAAGATTGATTATTTTTGAGACCGCTAATTTATGAATCATAATTTTATGAAGGTATTAGTACGAGGAAATGATAGCAATATTCTGGAATTTTCAACAAAATTCAAGGATCAATTTCGTTATGACACCGATACTGAAAACAGTACAACACTTGATCTTTCGGAATATGATGTAGTTTTTGATTTCTTTACCGATGAATTTCCTGAAAATCCGGAGCAATACATCCACAAAGAGCATCAGGTAATTTTTTGTAACACCGTAAAAACAACGCTTGCGGAACTCTCCTTTTACCTGAATCACGACTTTTCATGTACTTTTTTAGGATTTAACGGATTACCGTCATTTTTCGACCGGGAGCTTCTAGAACTTACGGTTCTCCGAACAGAAGACCGGCAAATACTGGAACCGATTTCAAGGAAGCTTGGGTTTGAATACACTGTGGTTGAGGACCGGGTTGGAATGGTAACCCCAAGAGTGATTTGCATGATCATAAATGAGGCGTACTTTACCGTACAGGAAGGAACGGCAGAAAAAGAAGCCGTAAATCATGCCATGAAGCTGGGTACCAACTATCCATTTGGGCCATTCGAATGGGCAGAACGTATCGGTATCAGCCACGTTTATGAATTGCTCGAGGCCTTATATGATGACACAAAAGATGAAAGGTATAAAATCAGTCCGTTGCTGAAAAGGGAATATTTATTACAGCAAATCAGCACATAATTACATAATCATGAATTGAATTTCAAGATAAAACGGAACGGACCACACCACTATGTCATCAAATACTCTGTTAAATTCAATATTAGTAACCTTCTGACCTGAGTCATCACAAATTTTATCTTTATTAATTTTTTATTCGAAAAATTTAGTAAAATGTCCTAAGTCTATAAAAAATCACAATTTTAATAAAGCATAATTATTACACCAGATCGGTGGAAAAATTTTAATGCCTAATAAAATTGAATGTCTTGGGTTAGGAAACTCGTCTTAAAATCAAATGGTTGACCTACCTGATTGTAAACCAGTACACACCTCTTATACCCAGGAACGACGGATTTTTTATTCCTTCATAACCCAGATCCCCCAGACTGTACTGATAAAATATTGATGTTTCCAGAATCTTTTTGTTTTTAAGCTGATAAACAAAGCCCATTGAAGCATTTATAGTGCCGTTGCTAAAGTCTATCGATAATGAACATGTTATGGCATATATACTTTAGCGGTGAGTGCCAGTTGACATATTTTAATATATTAAATTACGTTTATACTACCCGAGTTATTGTTTTGAGAAAAAAAATAATTTCTTTTTAGCAATCAGTTTTAGCGAAAGATACACAATCGTGATAAGGATCCACAACCCAGCCAGTTCAGGCAGGTGTGTTTCAAAATAATTGCTACCATGCATCCGATATAAGTTCACTGAAACAAGCATGAAGATTCCTGTCATCCACAAATATGTGGTGTTGTACTCATTAAAGACGGCATCTTTTGTACGGAATTGCAGTGAATGAATGGTGTGGGCAAAGCCTTTTATACGCGGAAACCATTGGTTTGTATTTGCATAATATTTTTCATAATCGAGTCCGAATTTTCCGTGAAGAAAATCTTCTTCAGCCAAGATAATTGTTTGATAAATAAATATAAAAAAAGGAGATATGATAAGAGCGGATAAAAGTGAGTTTGATAAAATTGCCATACCAGTAAGCATTAATACATTCCCAACATACATGGGATTACGGCAATGTGAAAATATCCCTTCGGTTACCAAGCCATCTGCATAAATTTTTCTGTTTCTCCCACCCCTTTGTATATACACCAACCCAATTGTTAGTATCCGGACCGCTTGACCAAAAGTGCTTATCGATAGTCCCACAATCAAAACAATAGGATAATATGGTGTAATTTGGGGAGCAGGGATAAATAATATCAGGTAAATAAAAGGAAAAAGATAGTTCCTGTGATGAAAGAAGAAATTGCCAATTTTTACCATATTATTTCATTGCAACAATTCCTGAAAAATTGAACCATTTAAAAAATAATTCTACATGTTTGAAGCCACAGTCCTTCAGCATGGCTTCATTCTCCTTTAATTTATATGGGATTAACACATTTTCGAGTGCTTCACGTTTTTTTGCAATTTCTGTCTGACTGTAATTGTTGGCCTTTTTAAAATCATAATAATATTTTATAAACATACGGTTAAACAAGGTGGCTTCACACAACACCTTTTCAATCACTATAAGTGCACCATTTTGAGGTAATTGATCAAATATACTCTTCACTAATTTTTCCCTGTAAAGTGGCCGGACAAACTGAAGTGTAAGGCATAGAATTACAACGGAGGGATTCTCCAGCAATACGCCATTGTTGATGTCTGCTTTTACAAGATCAATATCACGGATAATTCCTGCACTCTTTAAATTTTTTCTGCAAGATTTCAGCATTTCGTCAGAATTATCGATCCCAACAAACCTGATTTTAGGATCAATTACTTTATCCATGTTCATCATGGTAGTACCTGTAGAACAGCCCAAATCATATATTTGTGTTCCTTCCACAACGAAATCAGCAGCTAATTCGGTGATCATACGTTGAATTTCAAGATAAAACGGAACGGACCGTACCACCATGTCATCAAAAACTGAAACAACAGCTCGGTTAAATTCAAAATCAGTCACCTTCTGATAGGAATCATCAAAAAGTTTGTCTTTATCCATTTTTTATTAAAAAAAATCTTAATGATATCCTAATGCTACAAAAAATCGTAATTATATACAATTAAGCCAAGGGTTAATTGTGTCCTTGTAAATGTAATTTATGGATATATCTGAAATCCCGGAACAATCACTATCTGAAGAACCTGATCTCAACCACTCCCGCTTTCAACTGTTCCGGATCGAATACGGATACCGGACGTTTTTTGTCTCCGTATCCTGTTGTAATAATCCTGTTTTTATCAATCCCGTTCTCCACAAGAATATTCATCAGGGTTTCTGCTCTTTTTATCGTAAGGTCATTATGGTAGGTGTATTTTATTTCTATATACTCAATGCTGTCCACTCTGGCAGCAAGTGAAGCCAAAAATAACCGGGCAAGCAACGTATCGTTACGCACAACAGCCAATGAATCGTTCCATACTTTCAGTATGGAGTCTGTTTCAATAGGTATAAGTCTGGACAATGTAGCCTGAATGCTGTCTGCAAGCTGCGCACTGTCTGCCAAATGCACACTGTCTGCCAGATGCACACTGTCCGCTACTTGTGTGGTATCTTCAATCCTGATAGTATCATCAATCCTGATAGTATCATCAGGCTCGAGGCTGGCTGCGTACAGTGCGCTGTCCAGTGTCAAGACGATCTCATAGCGGATGATGGTATCAGCAATAATTTCTGTGAGCCCAGGACGGGGAATAGAATCCATGATTACAGAATCCTGATAGGCCGCAATCTCGAACATAAAATCTTTATTTCTATTTAGTAACCTGGTTAGCCGCTTGATCTCCGGCTTCGATCGTTCATCTACTTCCGGTTTGTTTTCGAAATATTTCAGCACATTTAAAGGCAATATGGTTTCGTTACCTATATTGAAAAGTGTATAGTCTGCGTTCGATTGCATGGAAGTTTTGAGAGCCGTCAGATCCAAAATCTCTGATAAATAAATTTCAGATCCTCCTCTTGAATTTACAGAGAATTCATATACCTCCCCTTCGGGAATAATTACCGTATAAGCGCCATCTTCGGCATCAGGTCGGGATGTTACTACCATCTCGCCTGTTTCAAAATTACGAACCCTGATTTCGGAATTCAGGGGTTCTTTATCACTATTTAATATAAACCCTGTTTTTATGACCACCTTGTCCGGCCTGAATTTTTCAGGAATCGGAGTTTCTGCAAAATTGAATTTATCGCGGTCATTTTTTTGAGCCGTAATTAAAAGACCAGTACGATAATACATTCCTACATATAATTTTCTTTCCAGTTCGTTTAAGAATGCTATTTCTTCCGGATTTCGCCATGCCTCACCTTCCTTTTTTGTATAATACCATTTCACCGGACCATCGTTACTTGTTGATGAAAGGAAGTACATTGTTTGATTATCAGGAAACAACCGCGGCATACGTGTATTTCCTGAATTTATTATTGAGGTTAGTGCAACAGGTTCATTCCAGCCTATGATTCTGCCCCTTTTTCTTTTGGATACCATGATTTCACAATCCTGCACATCATTGCCTGACGCAGTTTTGCATCGTGTAAAATACAATTCGTCACCATCAGTAGAAAGGCAGGGAAAAGTTTCATTTACGATAGAATTCAGGGGTGCACCAAAATTACGGGGAGTGGACCATTTTGAACCATCAAAGGCTGTCCACCACAAGTCATATCCGCCTACACCTGCTCCGCCCCTGGAAGAATAAATCAACAATGTACCATCGAAACTCAGACAATAAGCACCCTGCATGATTGTTTTGGCCGCACTTAGAACCATGTCATCCGGAGCCAGCCACTTTCCACCAACGTCTCTTCGCGATAATTTAATTTGATAACTTCCGTCTTCAGTGTAATCATTCATAAATACCATGGTCATGCCATCACCACTTAGGAAAGGGTAAATGTTATTGTACCCAGGTTTGTTGATGGCCCCCCGTAGAAATCTTGTTTTTTGCTGGGCTTCTGTAATTAACGGGAGAATGATTAAAATCATTATTAAAACTGGTCTTACAATTCGGTTCATATGCCTAGCTAATATCAATTTCTAAGAGGGTAAAAATATATTCATTTGACGCAATCATTACGAGATTTATTTCATCTGATTTATGGTATGATGTACAAATTACTTTAAAATGATTTACTGTTCAAGAAACATACCAATCTTATTTACAATCAGTGTTTTTATTCTGTTAAACGTTGTTCCCAACCCCTTTACTTTTTTACCGTGGTTAATATTACCAAACTCGCGTTTTGATAATTTTTCGTTTTCCCAATCGCTCAAACCAGATTGCTATCCAATTCATGGATTTTCTTCATTTGAAGGCCGGATTTGCCCTATACCGCTTACTTTTCGATTAACATGAGCGGGGTTTCCCTGGTACCTGATTCCGCCTATTCCGCTCACTGAGGCAATAAGTGTGCCTGATACATTGACTTTTGCTCCACCTACACCACTTATTGATATATCACAGTCGGTAGATTCAAGTTCGTAAGCATCCAGGCCTCCTGCTCCGGTCATTCTTATTACCTGGTTATTTGCAGAACCTTTCAGCCTGATATAGCCCGCACCCAACAAATTAATCTCAAGTGTGGATACATCCAAATCCATTTCTATCATACCTGCTCCAGAAAGCGTTAGATTCAGCTTTTCAGAAACCAATGGTGATTCGGTAAATAAGGCAGAAGCACCGCTATTTGATATCCTTTCTATATTCCGGTAAGTGATAAAGATTTTTATTTCTTCCTTGCTACGAATATTTTTGGTAGAGGTGATAGATAGTATGCCCTGGAAAGACTCTACTTCGATATATTCAACCAAATTCTCATCCACATTGATTACAACTTTTGGTTCATTGCCTTTTTCAAGGAATATTTCGTAGTTTCCATTAATAACAATCTCATCAAAATCAGCCGGATAATGTGTTTTCACCACTATTTCTCCATTCCCCTTTTTGTATTGCAGGGTGTCGCATGCACTTAAAAACAGGAAGAAAAGAACAATTGTAACGGCTTTAGGGATTCTTTTTGTTTTCATATTAGTGTTAATGATTAATATGTTGAATTTACATCTTAATTATTTCAGCTGCAACCGTATTTCATTGCAAATGCAAATTGGTTATTACTTGGGGTTCATTTAATTTTGACCAAATTTTTTTGAAAGAGACGAATGGAAAAAGATCTACTCATTTTTGAATTAATAGAGAAAGAAAAGTTAAGACAGGAGCAGGGGCTAGAACTCATTGCTTCTGAAAACTTTGCTTCCCGTCAGGTAATGGAAGCCGCGGGAAGTGTTCTTACCAATAAATATGCCGAAGGTCTGCCTGGAAAACGGTATTATGGTGGTTGCGAGGTAGTAGATGAGGTTGAAGAAATTGCCCGCTCAAGGGCCAAAGAATTATTCGGAGCAGCATGGGTGAATGTACAGCCACATTCCGGCGCGCAGGCAAATGCAGCCGTAATGCTTTCCGTACTTAAACCTGGCGACAAAATTCTCGGATTTGACCTGTCACACGGAGGCCATCTGACACATGGATCACCGGTAAATTTTTCTGGTAAATTGTATAACCCGAGTTTTTATGGTGTTGAAAAGAAAACAGGCACCATTGACTGGGACCAGTTACGTATAATTGCAAAAAAGGAAAACCCCAGACTGATCATTTGTGGAGCATCTGCCTATAGTCGCGATTGGGATTACAGACGGCTACGTGAAGCTGCCGATCAGGTTGGAGCCCTCCTGCTTGCAGATATAGCCCACCCTGCAGGTTTAATAGCCAAAGGATTGCTGAATGACCCAATGGAATACTGTCATATCGTAACGACAACCACGCACAAAACACTGCGCGGACCAAGGGGCGGGATGATTCTAATGGGAAATAATTTTGATAACCCGTGGGGTATGAAAACACCTAAAGGTACCATCCGTAAAATGTCGGCAATACTTGACTCTGGTGTGTTTCCGGGCACACAGGGAGGTCCGCTTGAGCATGTAATTGCTGCCAAAGCGATTGCTTTTGGCGAAGCGCTAACCGACTCCTACTTCTATTATGTATTGCAAATACAAAAGAATGCCAAGTCACTGGCATCAGCATTCATCGATAAAGATTATAACATCATTTCTGATGGTACTGATAATCATATGATGCTCATTGACCTTAGATCAAAAAATCTGACCGGAAAAGAGGCAGAAGATTATCTTATCAAAGCAAATATTACTGTTAACAAAAACATGGTCCCTTTCGATGATGCTTCGCCTTTTGTTACCTCAGGAATACGCATTGGAGTAGCCGCCATAACCACAAGGGGACTGAAAGAAGAAGATATGCCAACGATTGCCGATTTGATAGACAAGGTACTTAAAGATAAAGATAATGAAAAACTGATTCTGGAAACGAAATACGAAGTGAACAACTGGATGAGATCTTTCCCGTTATATGCCGAAAATGCTGAAGTTTCCTGATTATTATGAATTAAATTAGTTATTAAGAATACACACAAATGGCGAAACAAAATCGACCCCCTGATACGGAAGAAAATCGCGAACATGAATCCGAGAAAGAGATGGGATTTCTGGATCATCTTGAAGAGTTGAGATGGCATCTTATCCGAGCTTTTGTCGCTATCCTCGTGTTTGCCATTGCCGCCTTTTTATCTAAAGATTTTATATGGAATACACTTATCCTCGGGCCTTCGAGGCCCGATTTTATAACTTTCAGATTACTTTGTAGGGCAGCCGAAGCACTGCAGACGGAAGTACTTTGCATTACGGAGCTTCCATTTATTATACAGAGCCGGAAAATGACCGGGCAGTTTTCAATGCATATAACATCATCGGCGGTTCTTGGACTAATTTTTGCATTTCCATACGTATTCTGGGAGTTATGGCGCTTTATCAGTCCTGGATTATTCCGAAAGGAACGCAAGCATGCAAAAGGGGCAGTGTTTTTTGTAAGTCTGCTGTTTTCGATGGGCGTACTGTTTGGTTACTTTATTATTTCTCCGCTTTCGGTAAACTTTCTCTCCCATTATAAGGTTGATCCAAGCGTGGTAAATGAATTCGACATTACATCTTATGTTTCAACAATAACAATGCTTGTGCTGGCGTCTGCTTTTGTATTCCAGCTTCCGGTAGTGGTATACTTTTTATCGAAAGTAGGTTTTGTTACCCCAAGGGTCATGCGTAAATACAGGAAGCATGCAATAGTGGTGATTCTGGTACTGGGTGCCCTGCTTACACCGCCGGACCCGATCAGTCAGGTGCTTATTGCTATTCCTTTGCTGGGATTATACGAGATCAGTATCTATGTGTCGGCATTTGTGTTGCGAAAAGAAAAAGAGTCGCTTGAAAAAGCCATTGGTAAACCAAAATATGTAAATTAGCTTTATGAAAATTGCACTTGGAGGTGATCATGCTGGTTTCGAATTTAAAGCTGGTCTGGTAGACAGTCTTCGTGGCCAGGGACATGATGTAAAAGATTTTGGCCCATATACGGATGAATCTGTAGATTATCCTGATTTTGTGCACCCTGTAGCGGAAGCAGTAGAAATCGGCTTATTCGATTTTGGATTTCTGATTTGCGGTAGCGGCAATGGAGTGGCCATGACGGCTAATAAACACGCTGGTATCAGGGCCGCATTGTGCTGGACCTCCGAGCTGGCGGCGTTGGCCCGTAAACACAATGATGCCAACATCCTTTGCATGCCGGCACGGTTTATCAGCTATGATTCGGCTGTGGAAATCGCTGATGTTTTTTTATCATCAAAATATGAAGGCGGAAGACACGAAGGAAGAGTGAATAAGATCAGTTGTTGATTCTTATATATATGTTCCCTTCTTTTCGATATTGCTGACGTATTACCGGCACCTTATTTATCAATTTATTGAAATATTTATTTGTATCGAACACATACGCTGGCTTTTCGTGTAAAACCGACTTCATTATCAAATTCAGATATGCATATTGATTCATATTTTCCCACGCATATTGTGAAATTCTCCAGTTAATAAAGGGTGTGGCCGGGTATGCATGCCTGTAAATATTGATATTATCGCCTAAAAAGGCCACCTTTTTATCTTTGACAATACCCTCACTGTTATGGGAAATTACGTAATATGACTTGAAATCGAAGAAGCTGGAAGGATTCCTATTCAAGGTCGACTTCCAGTTAATCCCGATTACAGCCGTAAGCAGAATAATAAAGAAAATTTCAGCGCCAAGTCCCTTTTTGCCCAGAATAAAAAAGAAACTCACGAAATATGTAAGCATGGGAACAAATACAAGAAGAATAAACGGATAACGGTCTATTTCAAGTAATAAAACGAGGCTGCTCAAAACCAACAATATAAACATCATTTGAAACACTCGTGACTGGTAGCTGGTTAGTCTGGCTCTACGCACAATTCTTAGAATTGACAGAAGCAGATAAAATGTGATAGGAGCTGCAAGCACAAGTATAAAATCATAAGAAACTATATTTCTTCTGGCAAGGTTAAACCAGGGTACAAGGTGATTTGCTATGAAAAATTCAAGAGTATCTGTAAAATAATAATAAATAACAGTGAGTGCAAAAGGCAGTATCCAACCATACAGGATAAGCAGGTATCTTCGAGGCACTGTTGATGAAAACAGCAACAGGACGATGACAAAAAATGGTCCCATTGCCGCTAATGGGAAATGAAATAACGCAGCAATTCCAAGATATAATCCAGTGCTCAACAGTTTTTCATCTTTTCTGGCCCGGAATTCTATCTGGCTGATTACATTATTGAGGGCAAGAAGGACAAATGTAAGTCCCATCAACATTGGAGAAAGGGTAAAAAAATCAAAGAATGCCGATGACAACAACGCATAAATAATGGCGGGAATGTAGTTATTTTCATTAAAAATCCTGCTTCTTAAGGTGATAGTATTAAAAAGTGCAGCCTGAAAAAATGAAATAAACAGAGCTGGTATCAGATATGCCCATTGAGATCTACCAAACATCCAGTCTAGAAACCAGTAGGTTCCGGCTGACAAAGGAGAAATGTAATCCCATATTTCATAATACATCATGAAACCATCCGACATTCTCTCGCCGGTCAGCATCCACCTGAGTTCTGGCAACAGGATATCGCCTTCGCCTAACCAAAATGGTATTCTGCAAATCATCAGAAATAAAAATACTCCGACGAGTCTGTACGGATCGTTAAGCCTGAAAAAATTCAGCACGCTGTGAGATTTGAAAATGGAAAATACTCTAATCTTGAGAAAAAACTAAAATAATTGTAATATTTGCGTACGCTGTCCCTTTCTTATCCTCTCAAAGACTTGTAATTATGAATGAAAGCAAACGCCAGAAAAAGGTTGCCAGACTACTCCAGAAAGAACTTGGAGATATCTTTCAAAAAGATAAGCGAAACATACTTGAAAATGCTTTCGTTACCATCATGGATGTTGGAATAACACCCGATCTGTCAATAGCTCGAGTGTACATAAGTATGATGCTTGTGAAAAACCAGCAGGAACTTATTGACAAGATTAATCATAGAAAAAGCGAGATAAGAGGTATTCTGGGCCGCATAGTAGGAAAACAATTACGGATTATACCTGATTTGGAGTTTTATATAGATGAAATACAGGGAAATGCCTCCAGATTGGATACCCTCATTGATAATCTTAACATCCCTCCTGCTGATGTTGAAAGTGAAAAAGACAATAATGATAAAATAAGTTGAATCAGTACCTAATATCGCTCTTTTGAACCTTTCTACCTTTATAGCAAAACGATATTTTTGGTCGGGAAAGAAACGTAATTTTATTAATGTAATTTCCATTATTTCAATGTTTGTTGTGGCAGTCGGAACCATGGCATTAATTATAGTATTGTCTGTTTTTAATGGCCTTGAGGATCTTTTAAAATCATTGTATAATACATTCGATCCGGAAATAAAAATTGAAGCGGTTGTTGGAAAATCGTTTGAGGTCACACCCGAATTTCTTGACCGGTTGAGTAGTGTGGAAGGGGTTGAAGAAGTTTCTGAGGTTATCGAGGACAATGCCTATGTGCGATATAACCGCAATGAAATGGTTGCCGTAATCAAGGGCGTCAGCGACAGTTTTTTAAAAAAAGAGGCTGTGAAACATGCGATCGTACAGGGTAAATTAAAATTCTATGACGACTTTGATAACCGCAATATCGATTACGCTATTATTGGAAGGGGAATACAGTACATTCTCAATATTGCTCCGAACAATGACTTTTTTGCCTTACAGATCTTTTATCCGAAAGATATAAAACAGGCTGGAACAAATCCTGAAAAAATGCTCAATCGTGATAATATCATGATTGGTGGCATCTTTGCACTTGAAAAACAATATGATGAAAAGTATATTTTTGTGCCACTCGAATTTGCCAAAAACCTTCTAAACTACGGAAACAAACGAACATCACTGGAGGTGACTACAAAGGCGGATTACAATGTTGAAGATGTGCAGGAAAATATTAAAGCAGCATTGGGTGATTCCTTCAGGGTACTTAACAGCGATGAACAACATGCAATAATCCTGCGTACCATTAAAATTGAAAAACTATTCGTGTATCTTATATTTACCTTTATTCTTGCGATATCTTCTTTTAATATTTTTTTTGCACTCAGTATGCTTGCTATCGATAAGAAAAAAGATATCGGAATACTCTATGCATTGGGCGCCAGAGATAAGTTCATACGTTCCATATTTTTAAAGGAAGGCGCTATTATTTCATTTTCAGGAGCTGCAGTAGGTATCATGGCCGGCTTTGTACTCGTATTCCTGCAGAAGCAGTTTGGCTTTATTTCCATGGGCTTGCAAACTTCAGTAATCAGTTATTATCCCGTAAAAATGCAACTGACCGATTTTGTATTTACAGCCGTTTGTATTGTGTTAATCACCCTGTCTGCATCCATCAGGCCCGCCATTATGGCCACAAAATTCAATCCTTTAAATCAACTGTAACCCGGTTATTTTGGAACCAAATTTATCTTGTTAAATAGGTAAAAATTGGTTCAAATCTATTATTTTGCAAGTTGCTTTTTGGTTAAATGAAAGTATCATCCACAAAACCGTTCCAAATAATATACTCGCTTTTTCAGCACGAGTTTCTGGGTTATTTATTTAAATCTTTCGTGGTACGACTAAATGATAATGGGGGATTAACCCTTCAGCATCAGAACATATCTTCTAAAAATGCTGCTGAGTTTTCAGCTGGACTGGACAAAAATGATTATAAGCTTATAAGGCTTATGGATTCCATGCAACAGGATAATGTGGTCAATCAGTTTTCAAAGGTTAAGCAAAATGCCAATGAATTTTTTCAAAAAAATTACCTTGAATGTACAGATAATAAAATTATACAGAAAGAAATTCAAAATTACCTGGAACACCGTAGAGCTGAAATTTTAAGCCTGATTGCCGGCAAATTTCTTTTTGAAATGGGTAATGATGGAGAGCCTGCATGGAAAAAAATTGAAATCGCTAATGAAAAAGCCTCCGTGGTGTTTCACTTTAGGGTAAATGTTAAAAATACACATTATTTTCCCATCATAAAATGCGGGAATACAAAAGTTAAATTTCAGTACCAGAGTGCATATCTCGTATGTAAAGAACCCGCATGGATGATCGTTGACCGAATATTATATGGATTTAATGACAATCTCGATGGATATAAATTAGCGCCATTTTTAAATAAAAATTTTATAATTATACCCAGAGATCTGGAAGAGTCATATTATCAAAAATTTGTTGTGCCATTGATTGAGCAATACAACGTGTATGCCAAAGGATTTCAGATCAGGATTGTAGAATATGAGCCAATTCCGGTACTACATTTTTCAGCATTTAATTCATCCTCCGGTGAGAATCTTTTGCATTTCGAAAATAATAATGGAACATACCAATCACAAAATAAAGTAATGATCATGTTTGATTTGAGCTTCTGTTATGGACGATTCAGTTTTAACAATTTTGGTACCCGCCCGGCAAATGTGAAAATGGAAAAGGAAAACGACACATATATTTTCTATAAAGTAAAAAGAAACCTGCAAAAGGAAATGGCGTATAAGGCTGTTCTGCTTAATCTGGGACTTCATTTAAATGGTACAAGAGAAAGCATGGATCAACTCAGGGCCTTTTCTTGGCTAACAAAGAATCGTGAAAATCTCGAAAAAAATGGATTTGTTATAAAGCAATTAAATGTCAGCAATAAAAAATATTTTCTAGGAACTTCTTCTATTAAGATTTCAATCAACGAAAAAATTGATTGGTTTGACATACGTGCCGTTGTAAAGTTTGGTGATTATGAAATCTCGTTCAATGAGCTTCGGAAACTCATATTGAAGAATAAGTTTGAAATTAAGTTACCAAACGGTGAAATTGCTGTTATCCCCGAGCAGTGGTTTAACGAATACTCCGACCTTTTTGCTTTTATGGACGAAGATGAAGATGAAGATCAAGGTGAAAATCTTAAGCTCAAAAAACACCATCTGGCGCTTGTAATAGACCTCGAACACGGTGAATTGGCAAAAGTCTCCATGGATAAAAAGCTAAATAAACTACGAAATTTTGATGAAATTGATGATATTCCTGTTCCATCGGATTTCAATGGGACACTACGACCTTACCAAAAAGCCGGCTATAATTGGCTTTTATTTCTGAACAAGTACAAGTTTGGAGGCTGCCTTGCAGATGATATGGGATTGGGTAAAACCGTCCAGACGCTTGCCATGCTGCAAGCCGAAAAAGAAAGAGGAGAAACCGGCGCTTCACTGATTATAATGCCTACATCACTTATCTATAACTGGGAAATGGAAGCAGAAAAGTTCACTCCCAAGATGAAAGTAATGGCCTACACTGGGACTTTTCGCGAGAAGGACGTATCAAGATTCCAGGATTATGACCTTGTTCTTACCAGCTACGGTATAACCCGCCTCGATATTGATTTGCTAAAACAGTATTATTTCAATTACGTAATTCTCGACGAATCACAAGCCATTAAAAACCCGGCATCAAATATTGCCCATGCCGTAATTGAATTAAAATCGAAACACAGGCTGATTCTTACTGGTACGCCGATTGAAAATTCTACCATGGATCTGTGGTCTCAGATTACTTTTATAAACCCGGGGCTTTTAGGTGGGCATTCATTTTTTACAAGGGAATTTCTGAAACCCATTGAAAAACATGCGGATGAACAGAAAATCAAAAAACTTTTTACCATCATTAAGCCATTTATTCTCAGAAGAAATAAAAGCCAGGTACTGGACGATCTTCCGGATAAAGTAGAAAGTATCCAATACTGCTCCATGACATCCATGCAAAAGGAAAAATATGAGGAGGTTAAAAACGTCTATCGCGACGAGCTTTTAGGCCAGATTGACAAGCACGGCGTCAACAAATCACACATACTGATCCTGCAGGGGTTAACGAAACTCCGTCAGATCGCCAACCATCCGATATTAATCGATCCGCAGTACAACGGTGATTCCGGAAAGATGGATAATGTTTTGCAAATGCTAACAAATGCGATGGCGGGAGATCATAAGATATTGATTTTCAGCCAGTTTGTAAAACACCTCGCCATTTTCAGAAAGTATATTGAAAGCCAGCGTATTGATTTTGCCTATCTTGACGGAAGCACAAAAGACCGCAAACAGCAGGTGGAAAAATTTCAGCATGATAAGAACACTAAAATTTTTCTCATTTCTCTCAAAGCTGGTGGTCTGGGTCTAAATCTGACGGAAGCGGATTATGTATTTATTCTCGACCCCTGGTGGAACCCTGCTGCAGAAGCACAGGCCATTGACCGTGCGCATCGGATTGGCCAGAAAAATACAGTTTTTACCTATAAATTTATTACAAAAAACACCGTCGAAGAGAAGATACTTACTCTTCAGAAGCAAAAACTACAGTTAGTTGGTGAATTGATACATACCGAAGAAGGGGTGTTTAAAAGCCTTACCCGGGAAGATATTGCTGCATTACTGGATTAATTCCACGGCCTCAGTCTCTGCAACCTGAAATCATGAAAACAGGGTTTAGTATACTCCTTAAGTGCCCGAATGGGTAAGTCCAGATTCGCTTTTATTGCTCATTATTAACTCATTCCTTTCCCGGTTATGGATTTCATCTTCCGCTTTACTATATTTCCAGCGGTTGTGAGACCACAGCCAGTCAGATGGATTTTCTTTAATCATTTTTTCAAGCTCCGTCACATATTTGCTGAGAATTTCTGTTGAATTCCCATCCTTGCTATAGGGAGGTTCAGCAAGTTTGATGATATCAATATGGTAATACCCTCTTTTTTTGCGCACCATTTTGGACATAAATACGATTGCATTCTCAAGTTTTGGTACAAATTCAGTCCCCGTATAGTACGCTGTATCATGCCCGCAAGTCTTAAGCCAAACTTTTT
Organism: Bacteroidota bacterium; assembly: GCA_022571715.1. GTDB lineage: Bacteria > Bacteroidota > Bacteroidia > Cytophagales > Cyclobacteriaceae > SZUA-230. Next base: position 44,275 of record JACZXH010000010.1, read on the forward strand.
TATTACTTATGTGGGGTCGCTGGTCTGCAACCAGGCCAATCCCACGCACTTCATTCTTATTCGTAACGATATTCCTTACAATATTATCCACCGGCACGAGTATCCCGCCAAATTTTGACCGGGTATCCAGCAAAAGTTTATCGAACTTTTTGTTTTGTAACGGTTTATACACACCATACACCCTGTATGGGAAAAGGATCGTTCCCGAAAGCAGCATCCACTCCCAGTTGCAATGATGTGTTGCCAGATATACGGCCGAAAATCCATGGTTCTTGGCTGCTACCAGCTTATCAATCCCTGAATAGGTTACCCGTTTTATCATTTCCTCCCGGCTTATCGAGATGGCCTTGACGGATTCTAACATTACATCTCCGAAATTTTTGTAAAAACCTTTGATCGTTTTTAATTTTTCTGCTTTGGACATATCCGGAAATACAATTGAAAGATTTTTTTCAATCACTTCCCTGCGGTATCTGATAATGTGATAGTTGAGAAGATAAAGAATATCTGCAACAAAATAGATGACCCAAAAAGGTGCCAGGGACAGTAATCTGATAAAAAACATGAATGCAAAGGTAACCTGATCACTTATCTATGCCAAGCAAACTTGTCGAGTCGTCTTCTTTAGTATTTATCCACCGGTCATCACATCATCCAACTTTGTATAAAATCATGCTTCCCTTTTTCTATTCTTTGTCTGACATGTCAGGAAAGTCAATGGAGAGATTCTTTTGTATCACTTCTTTTCTGAAGTCAATCAGAAAAACTCAGAAATGAAGAGATCTCACTGATAACAATAATTACAGTTGGTGGATGATTGGTAAGTTATTTAATCAGAAACATTTTGAGATATACACATTACAAATTTCGCGGGTTTGATATTATAAATTACATTTACCTCAAATAAGTTTAATAAATGAAAAATAAGGTGGTCATCATCACCGGTGGAACCTCCGGAATTGGGAAAGCGCTGGCTTTCGAATTCGGTAAACATGGGGCATATATTATAGTTACAGGACGGCGAATTGAGAAGTTGGATCAAACCAGGGCTGAATTGGAAGCAGCCGGAATAACGTGTTTGGCTCTATCTGCAGATGTAAGTATTGAGGAAAACGCTGAGAAAATGGTTGAAAAAGTCATACATAAATTTAACCGGATCGATGTGTTGATCAACAATGCAGGTATCAGCATGCGGGCGTTGTTTGAAGATGTAGAGATAGATGTTATTAAAAAGGTGATGGACATCAACTTTTACGGAGCAGTATATACTACAAAGTATTGTATTCCCCATATCGTGAAAACAAAAGGCTCGGTTGTGGGCATATCCAGCATTGCCGGATACAGGGGTTTGCCTGCAAGAATGGCCTACTCCACTTCCAAATTTGCACTCCAGGGATTTCTTGAGGTATTACGTACTGAAATGCTTTACAAGGGAGTGCATGTACTTATTGCATGTCCGTGGTTTACCTCCTCGGATATCCGGAAGACTGCACTTGGTGCCGATGGTCACGTACAAGGAGAGTCGCCACGAAAGGAGGATAAAATGATGTCCGCAGAAGAATGTGCCCGGCGCATTTACAAAGGCACTGTAAAGCGCAAGAAAGTTCTTATACTGACCTTTCAAGGTAAATTGCTGGTGTTTCTGAATAACATGTTTCCTGGTTTTATGGATAAGATTGTGTACAGACAAATGGCCAGGGAGCCGGGAGCCCCGTTTTCAGTACCTGATTAAGTGCTTTCATAAGCTTCGATTTAAGCTGATTGCCAATTCGCTAATTTTACCTATTTTTGCGTTAACAAAGTTTATCCTTATGAATGTTTCTTCCTTTTTAAAAGTATCCGTATTTGTAATATTTCTGGCAGGCTGCACTTCCGGACAGGAAGATAACCAGGCTGCGGTTCAAGATGAAAACCCTCCAGCCGAAGGGTTTAATGTTGAAGGTTCTGATCTAAAAGCGATAGCTATCGCCGATAATGTGATGGACGCATTGGGGGGTCGTCAGAATTGGGACAATACCCGTTATGTTTGCTGGAACTTTTTCGGGTCAAGGGAGTTGATATGGGACAAACAAACCGGCGATGTACGGATCGAATCAAGCCGTGACAGCACCATTTACATCGTGAATATTAATAGCCTTGAAGGTCGTGTGATGAAAAATGGTGAAGAAATCACCCAGCCTGATTCACTTTCCAAATACCTGGAGCGTGGAAAACGAATCTGGATAAATGACTCTTATTGGCTCGTGATGCCTTATAAGCTGAAAGACAGCGGGGTAACGCTTAAATACCTGGGAGAAGATACCACACAAAGCGGATTGCAGGCAGATTTATTGGAACTAAGATTTGAGAATGTAGGCGTAACCCCTGAAAATAAATATAATGTTTGGGTAGACAAAGAAACATCGTTGGTACGACAGTGGGCATACTATAGTAATGACACGTTAATTGAACCGGGATTCATCCTGCCTTGGGACAATTGGAAGCAATATAAAAACATTCTTTTGTCTGGCAATCGGGGTGAACGTGAACTTTCGGATATAATGGTCCTTGATACTTTGCCTGAAAGCACGTTTTTGACTTTCGATCCTGTAAATCTTCAGGAAGTTGAATAAGTTCGAACTTTATCTTATTAATATTGTTGCTAATAAATCACAGACATATATTAACCAGTCCAGACTATGAATAATTATTTAACAAAAACAGGATTCCTGATGTTAATGATTGCCTTGCTGGCATCATGCGGAACTAAAAAGAACGCTGATGAAACGGAAGCATCAAATGAAGAAGTTCCGGAAGAAAAATTAGGCTCTGATGCCGATATTTCTGAAGGACAAAACGTGTTTTTCAGGAATCTTAAAGATGGCGACACGATTGCATCTCCATTTAAAGTAGAGATGGGCGTAAATGGAATGGAAATAGAACCTGCAGGCGAACTTGCGAAAAACAAAGGTCACCACCATATTCTGATCAATCATCCTGCTAACGAAAAGGGCGTTGTAGTGGCCACCGACAGCACACATATTCATTTTGGTAAAGGCGAGACCGAAACCGACCTGGATCTGACTCCGGGAGATTATATGATTACGCTTCAGTTTGCTGACGGTTTTCACAGGTCATACGGCGAAAAAATGAGTAAAAGTATCCATATCACGGTGGTCGAAAAAGAAAAATAGGCAATTATCAGATGATTTACAACAGGCTGTTTTCTATGGTCATAATAGTTACCACGTTGGTCGGTAAGTATCTTCAGAATCGGAGCAACTGATATTCATGGTAATCACATTCAGTGAATATCACCTGTAAGAATTTTATTTTTACCTTCCCTTAAAATGAGCTTAAATGCATCTCCGCTTTTTAGCTGGTTCGAGTGCTTCCATGTTGTATTGTGAAAATTTGATACCATTAATCGCATATATAAAATCAACTCATAAACCCTGAGCCCAGCCCCTGAACAGTTGCGGTTTGCTTTCTGGCCACTGTTCCGACTATTTCTTCCGAAGTCACTGTAATCGTAACTACCACTGGATTTACCTTCTCATAAAGCGTACTAAGGTCTTGCCCGAAAGTGCTCCTTTCTCCAGCAAATATCATAATGATAAGTATTAAAAATTTTCTGATCTTCATGAAAATATATTATGATGTCTTTTTAAATAATAACCTTTCGGTGTTTTATATTCATAATTTCCTAATATTTTTTTTAATTGACATAATATGGATTTATATAAGCTGCGAGCCGATACACCAGGTACTAAAAATGTAATACACTTTAATAATGCCGGCGCATCACTAATGCCGGCACCTGTGTATAAAGCGGTAACCAAATATCTACGTGACGAATACATGTTTGGCGGATATGAAACAGCCGACAAATATAATAATGAGCTCAGCGAATTTTATAGTAACGCTGCGATGCTGATTCATGCTAAGACAGACGAAATTGCATTTATGGAAAATGCCACCTCAGCATGGGATGCGGTATTTTACTCCATCCCGTTTCGGAAAGGAGACAGGATATTAACTTCCAATATTGAATATGCCAGTAATTTTATCGCCTTCCTGCAGATGAAGAAAAGAGTCGGGGTTATCGTTAACATCATTGAAAGTCTTCCTACAGGAGAAATCGACCCCGCTGCCCTTGAAACGGAATTAAAAAAAGAAAACGTGAAACTCGTGTCCATTACACATATGCCTACTAATGGTGGAATAGTGAATCCTGCAGAAGAAGTAGGAAAACTTGCAGAAAAATATAATGCAATATACCTGCTGGATGCATGCCAGTCAGCTGGACAGTATCCATTGGATGTGAATAAGATCCGGTGTCAATTTCTTACAGTAACCGGAAGAAAATATTTACGCGGCCCGAGAGGCACCGGCTTTTTGTATGTAAACCAGCAACAACTAAAAACCCTGGAGCCGTTTACCCTCGACCTGCATTCGGCCGAATGGAAACAAAAAGAAAGCTATGAAATACGAAATGATGCAAAACGATTTGAAAAATGGGAAGCCGGCTTGGCCGGAAAATACGGACTTTCCGTGGCAATACAATACCTGCTAGACCTGGGAATCGAAAGCGTATGGGTCCGGGTGCAGTATCTGGCTAAAATCATGAGAAATACCCTGCAGTCAATACCCGGTATTGAAGTTCTGGATCGGGGGAAAATAAAATCGGGAATTGTAACATTCAGGTCAGGTCGAATTTCAGCTGAGAAAATAAAGAAGCGCCTCCGTGAAAAAGCCATCAACACTTCAGTGGCTGTACGTTGTCATACCCTGATTGATATGGAAGAAAGGCAAATCGACACTGCTCTACGCGCTTCCATTCACTATTATAATACCGAGGAAGAAATCGAAATATTTTCGAAGACACTTATGTCATTATTAAAGTAGAGTAATGCGGCTTGCATTCATCATAAATTCCCGTATACAGCGATTGCAGGACTTTGAAATTCAGTTTCGAACATGTGACCATGGGCTTATCCGGAATTCTACTCGTTTTTATACGCAGTATCCTAAGCACGCAATTGAATTATCAGAACAGGCAGGTGAATATGATATCATAGTAGCTGTAGGTGGTGATGGTACATTGAATGAGGTAGTAAACGGATTGATGAATCTGGAAACAAGACCTTCTGTTGGCCTATTGCCATATGGGTCAGCAAACGATTTTGGCAGAGAAAGAAAACTGACCAATAAACTTAATGCATTTTTTAAAATGGTTGATTCAGATTGTACCAGTCCGGTAGATGTAGGTCAAATTAAGTTTCCGGAAGAAAGCAGGATTATCCATTTCATCAATATAGCTGATATTGGTTTCGGAGCCGATGTGGTATACAGGCTAAGTAAAAATAACAGATGGTATAGTCGGCTCAACTCCAAAATAAAATTTTCAATTGCAATCATACGTACATTTTTCAGCTACTCCCATCAATATGTGACCGTAAAAGCCGACGATAACAGCTGGGAGGGAAAAATTCTTTCGGTAATTGTTGCGAACTCAAGGAGTTTTGGAGGCGGACTGATCATTGCCCCCGAAGCTAAAATTTCAAGCGGAAAATTTCAACTTATAATACTCGGTGATATAAGTCTGATTGATTATTTTATCTATCTGAAAAGAATTAGACGGGGTGATAAAATCAGACATTCTGAGGCATTTTATTCCGAATCGTCGGTTGTTAAGATAACCGGGAGATCAAATTTGAAAGTAGAAGCTGATGGCGAACTGGCAGGCCAGCTACCTGCAGAGATACGGTGTATTCCGAAAGCTCTGAATTTTTATTGTTATAATCAATAGCAGCAATAATTATGGTTCATTGTATCAGAGCAACTTCAACCCATAACTGAATTTAATCGACGGCTCCCATATAAATTGCATTGAAAATGAGCTTATACGTACCTCGTGGTTGGCCTCTGAATTGTGGTCTGAAACCAAAAAGCACTATATGACCTTTGCCCCGTTTTACATCCATCAACGCACCCTTATTTTTAAGATGCTTGTCCTGCCCTTTTGCCCAGCCACTCATAAGGATATCTTTTTCGGCATATTTTACAGGCGTATCCACATCCGGATCCGGTGCGGATTTGGTGTCTTCATTCCCGCCTTCTCCTTTTCGTTGTTTTATTACCAGTTTAAATGCACGACTACGGAAAAAAGAGGCTGCCGCTTCATTTTGCATGCCATACCCCAATGGATGCGATGTGTCAACCACTATTTTTACCAGAGAACCCGGAATAAAAAACTCACTTGAAGATAACCCAGATATAATATTTCTTACAGGAAGCCCGAATTGTTCAATCAAATAATCGCTGGCTGCATCAAATCCGATCAATACGCCCCCTTGTTCAACGTATTTGTCCAGCGCAATACTTCCTTTTAGCTCTATCCCTCCAGTAAACCGGGGTGGCATAAACCCTTCGGAATATCCGTGAGAAATACTGCTTGCACGTTGTGACGGAATGATAATAGCATCATACACCGAAAGATCCATGGTTTGGATATCCTTATTATGAAGCGTGTCGAGGTCAAATTCAAATTGTTCCAATACCCATCGCGTCCAGCCTTCATCCATATTGGCCATCCACGATTTATATATACCCAGTTTGATTGGCGATAAGTACTTTACATTCACGGCAGGTTTATTATTGATTCCTCTGAAAACGAGCCCTGTGGTTTTTGCAACTTCTTCAATTACAGCCCGTGTTATTCTTTCGTTTTCGATTATAAAATAGCCAGGCAATATATGTTCTGAACTATCTGTAGCAATTGCCACTTTACCTCCCCTATACAAAATACGATTTACTGCTAATGCGCTAAGGTTATCATGATTTGATAAAATGTAACCGTATCCCACATCATCTGGTATTACTCCTTCAGCAAGCTTATATTTATCTTGTACCAGGCGTGTCTGAGCAGTGAACGTTGTATCAACCCTATGCACATCTACAGCCATTTGCATTGGAAGAGTCCATCCGGTGAGATCGTAAGGAGGTACCGGAGGCCCACCCGGATATTTGTACTGGTCCGGATATGTCTGCTTCTCAAGCAAATCTTCAAGATACGGTCTGAACGCCTGGGCACCGTAAATAATAATATCGCCTTTTCTATAGGTGCTATCACCGACATGGAAATCAGCTGTCGCCTGGTGGACTTCAATGCCACCATATTTCAATATGTTTATAAGATTTGCGGCTTCACCTCTGTCCCATTGCTCGTCAGAAATTATGTATGCAAATGCATGTTCTTCACTTTCATCCTCAATGGCATCGCGTCCCATATCATATATATTGTATAGATAATCTTCTTTACGATCGGCCGCCAGGTTCAGAACACCGAGAGATGCAATGATCATGTATTCTACTGCATCACGAAAGTGGGATTCACCTCCTTTCCAGGGATAGGGATAAAAAATCTCCGAGCCATCAGAAGATTTGCTACCAACACTTTTAGGGATTGAATCAGGGGGATAAAACCGTGGAGAGGGTGTACGATGGCCGGTTTCAGTCAACAAACCAATCATATTGTGGTAGTAGGGTACGGTACGCATTCCGCCATTCCACCACATGCTGAAATTCACCCCCGAAATAACGCCCGGCTTTTTTTTCATGGCAAAATAATTAGCCATTGCTGTTCCCATAAGGTTTACGCCCGTAGTAACTCCTGGATGAATCCGTGGATTTACCGGGCTGCGGAACGGTGGCAAAAATATCCTTGCCCATGAGGGGGATGTCTGGTGATGATTGTGGACAATTTGGGGATACCATTGGTTATACAGAATTTCAGTAATATTCCGGGTTTCCAGCATATTGTTCATGAACCAGTCACGGTTGTTGTCATGACCAACGTATTTCTGATAAAGTACTGGAGGATTCGTTATCTCCCACGGAGTTCCCAGCTGTTGTTTATACCAACTTACCACAATATCCTGACCGTCGGGATTCAGGGTAGGGCACAGAAGAATAACTACATTTTCACGGATGTGTTTCATTTCATCTGTTTCGTCCGTTGCCAGCCTATAAAGTAGCTCTGGCATCATCTGGGCGCCAGCTGCTTCGGTCGCATGCATACCGGCATCAATCCACACTACTACTTTGCCTGATTTTGCTAGTTTTCTCGCTTCAGTTTCATTGATTTTTGCCCTTGCCAGCTTTTCACTAGTCGTCCGCCACTGTTCAAGTTTTTTCAGATTTTTAGTGCTTGAAATGAACATAAGCCACATGGGCTTTCCCATACTTGATTGGCCAATCTCGATAAGCTTCACTCTTGACGATACTGCTGCCACCTTCTTAAAGTATGCGGTTGTTTGTGTGTAGTCAGCTATTTTATAATCAGTCCCCGGTCTGAAACCCAATTCGTCTTCAGGTTTTGGAACCTGACTGTTGGCAATATATGGAAGAAACAGAAAAACGAACAAGAGGTAGGTAACAGGTGCTTTCATGTAGCTTAATATTTTGATATGGATTACAATATCACTAAATAAACCAGTATTTGCGGAAAAACCTATGAATAATTGTATTGCCGAGCTTTAATGATAATATATCCGGCTAAATTTAATGCATCAATCAATTACTGTACATTTATGATACTACACATTGGAGCCGCGAAGGATGAAATTGCTCTCAAACTCTGAAATTAAATCAAACCATATCAACTATGAGAAAACTATTTTTAATTCCGCTGATTATTTTATCAACATGTTTGATGGTTTACGCACAGGATTATGAAGCCCGCATCAAAGCGCTGGGCATCAACTTACCTGAACCAGGTAAACCGGTTGCCAATTACGTAAAAGCTGTGGTGGCTGGCAATCTTGTTTTTCTGGCAGGTCACGGACCTACCTTGCCCGAAGGAGGTTATATCACAGGAAAAGTAGGTAAAGATCTTACCGAAAAAGAAGGATACGTTGCCGCCAGGCTCGCGGGACTAGCGATGCTATCGACTCTTAAATATACAATTGGTGACCTGAACAAGGTGAGCCGGATCGTAAAAGTGATCGGAATGGTAAATGCAGTGGACGATTTTACAAATCATCCAGAAGTAATCAATGGCTTTTCTGATCTGATGGTGGAAGTTTTTAGTGAAAATGGCAAACATGCACGATCGGCCGTGGGTATGGCGTCGCTGCCAAGAAACATTGCAGTTGAAATCGAAATGATTGTCTTACTAAAAGAATAACCCTTTATCAGTTTTCAATCATTCGTTTGGTTTTAGAATTAATCGAAATCGAGCATACGCTGATTCTGCAACATCTGATATGGCCACTACCCATTTGTAATGGCAGAAGGAAAGCAGGTAAAAAAGGAAATGCATGGCTGTGCCAGCCAGCCCTATTGAGAAATCTCTTTGAATCGTTGTCTGACAACACTCATAGAAGGTTTTTCCCACTCAAAAGGTCGGCGTTTTACAATATACAGGTTGTTCTTTTGGATTACTTTTCGGTATCCCAATAACCGAAATACGGAAATTACAAAAAATCTGGCTAGGCGCCGGTTAATAACATAGCTATTTTGAAACTCCTTATGTTTTCTTATTCCCGGGAGCAGGCTCATATATCTGTCAAGTCCAAGTTTTCTGATAATTTCTGAGATTTTCAACCAGATGATCTTAATTTCATCAATAATTAAAAAACCCTCCAATCCCTGGTCTTGATATAAGGGTAAAAATATTCTGCCAGTAAGAGGCGAATGTATTGCACCTTGCGTATTGTATGCCAGTATTTGACCCCTATGTATTTTCTGAAAATTGACAAACCCCGGGATCATCGTGAAATCACCAATCCCGTTAATGAGGTGGCGATATTGTAGTTGAAATACACGTTTTTTAAACAACCATTCTTTTGAGAGTATCTCGCGGCAATTATGCAAATCAGGAAAATCATCCTTTTTTACAAACTTAAGTTTTACCAGTATCATCCAAATAAATGCCTCATGATTGTCAATGGATGAGGCTTGTTCGTGCTGGCCGGCTTCAAAAAGGATCATGGAGATGCCCAATTCGCTAAAAAAATTAAACAACGTTCCTTCCATATCTTCTTCAAGTCCGAGTACAATCGGAACAGGTATCCCTTTTACGATCTTCCGGTTTCGAAGCGTATCACTAATCGAAACAAATGGGATGCTGTGTGCAGAGGTAGTATGCAGATCAAAGAAGTATATATTGCCTGTGGAATCAGATAAAATCTTTTCAATGCAGGTGCTTAACGCTTCCCTTTCTCTGACCTCAATCAGGTCAGTGCCCAGCGGTGCAGCGTCGTTGTTTTGTGTGTACCATATCCTGTTCAGATCTTTATCAATAAACCTGCGGTTGGCTTTAAGAGCAGGTAAGTTTCCTTCCAGCGCCCATAATTTACCCCTGAAAGGGATTTTACGTTTTTTGATATATTTCAAAACACGCTGAAGTGCAATAATCCCAGCTGGTTCGTTTCCGTGAATGCCTGCAAAAAAGACAATCTGACGCCCGTCAGGTTCCTTTTCTATTGTACCGATGATCCGTTTGATCTCATTTTCCGCAATCGAAGGTGTTTTCTGGGGAGTCATTAATCTGCTTCAGCGCTAAGTTCTTTTATTAATCGATACGAAATATCTACAAAATCATATTCAATAACAATTCCTGCCAGCTTGATATTTTTCACTACCGGCTGACAGCTTACTTTTTATTTTTCATCATTTTCAAAGCCCTGCTGGTAAGTGTTTCCGGACAATGGAATACGGTTTCATGATTTGAAATATCAATTTATAAACATTTTCTTTTTCCACACTTAAAAGTTGACAAAAATCAATTTTAACTCTGATTTTTTACAAATGTCTCTCTTTTATAATCTGAAACCTTTTATTTAGATGATAGCTCCTGTACACATTTTTTGTTTCAAATAAAAATTAGGATAATTTGTAGGTGATTGCAAAAAACTACTTTGGTTATTCTAGTTGCTGAACATAGGGTCAATTTGGGTCTAAATTTTTGTAATTATCCAGAGTTTGAAAATTCAGAAGGCGTGTTTTTAAAAATACTCAAATCTGTTCTATCCACCAGTACATCCTCCGCAAATCCAACCAGATTTTTTGTAATAACCCACGGCTTTTTTTATAGGATTTATAGAGGTAAATAGAGGTACGTCGCAGGCGTCTGGAATTCAGGATTGTAAAGTACAGGTTCTCCGCTGAAAGATTTTCTTTGAGTACATAGTTGTCAATATCGGCAGTCAGTCCCAAGTCCTCATTGTTGCTTTTTAGTAATGTTACCGGTATGTCTCTTGTTCGGGGATTACGATGGATGCGTTTGATCAACCGGTTGAGTTTTGTACGGTTAAACCTGTCGTCGATAAGAATCGAAGCTGGTCTGAATTTTATTATTCGTCTGAAAATATTGTTAAAATGGAAAGCGGTGTCCGTATTAAATCTGGGATTTTCAAAGCTTTTCAAACTTGAATATAATCCGCTAATTTCTGTTGGATTATTACCCACAAGCAATACATTCATTGATTTTTCTCCATTGTTACCAGATGCCTCGATCATCATTCTTTTCATTTTCACAAACTAAAACGAAGTTATGGCAAAATAGATTCCTGTAATTCCGATTTACTAAAAAGTATAATACATAATAAATAAACAAGCTCCTTGTATCCGGGCAGGAGTCTGTTTTTAACTATTTTGGTTCCAGGATCATTTCAATCCGATGGGCTACATCCTCAAGATGATATTTTGACATTCTGTCTATCATTCCAGGTAAAGCCGCACGTATATTCCGTTTTAAGATATTCAGGTCTGCTTTTGCTACCGACCGGATATCTGACTGGCTCACATCAACCTTGGTAGGGCTGAATAAACTCTCTTCATAATCTTCAGTAAGCAAATATTCCAGCCGGTCAATATATGCTTTTTGTAAATTCCTGCGATATAGGTCGATCGATCTTGCACCTTTCAATTCAGACCAGATTCCGTTTCTCACATCAGCCATCATTTCAAGGATGGAATAGGCGTCACGGCCGTTGAGCGCTTCATTTTCAAGCATACGCCCCATTCTATCAAAACTATACAGGCTATTTAAGGTTCTCACCTGCGTTGTCCTGATTTTCTCAACGGCACCAGTGAAATCAATCCTGCTGAGTATCTCTTTATTAATTATCCATACGGGCGTCTTAAATAGCTGATCGTTAAGAAATTTTACGCATTCTTTTTGCTTACTTTCAGGTACATGTGTAAAAACCACACCATCCTGATCGTACGTTTTATTATAACGATAAATACCGCCCACGTTTGTACGTACGTGACCCATATACCGATTGAACTGGCTAAGCACCTGATTATACATTTCATCCAAATCATCGTAATTCTTCCCTTTATCGGCCGTCCATTCGAAAAGATTCGGGATTATCCTTTTCAGGTTTTCAATTCCGTACGCCGATGCCCTGATGGCATCGTCCCCCAGGTCTTCGGTTTGTGCTGACGGATCAATGAAACTCCTTGCGCCGAACCGGTATAACGGATCCCCGGCTTTCTCCAGGATCCACTGATCCAGTGTTACTTTTTCTTCCTCTGCCGATTCAGCATCAGGTATGGGTCTGTAACCCCATTTGATCGCATACAAGTCATACTCGCCGATTTTAGGGTAAAAACGATTAACACCATCGCCAGGTTGTGCTATATAATTAAACCGGGCATAATCCATAATCGAAGGAGCGGTGCCGTGCTCTTCCGTAAAAGATGGGGAGCGGAGTGAATCTACCGGATAAGCAGGACTAGAGCCCATATTGTGCGGAAGTCCCAGTGTGTGACCTACTTCATGTGCAGCTACAAAGCGAATTAACTGTCCCATCATTTCGTCATCAAATTTTACCTTTCGGGCATCTTCATTCACAGCGGCAGTCTGGATAAAAAACCAGTTCCTAAGCAGGTTCATAACGTTATGAAACCATCCTATATCGCTTTCGATAATTTCTCCTGAACGGGGGTCAGATACATGGGGGCCATATGCATTTTGTACTGGTGAAGCAAAATAGCGGATCACTGAATATCTTGCATCTTCAGGGCTCCATTCCGGATCCTCTTCAGGTGATGGTGGGTCTTTCGCAATAATGGCATTTTTAAATCCGGCCTGTTCAAAAGCTTCATTCCAGTCTTCAACTCCTTGTTTCAGATATGGGCGCCATTTATCGGGTGTAGCGGGATCGATATAATAAACAATTGGTTTTACTGGCTCCACAAGTTCTCCACGTTTAAAGGCTTCAGTATCTTTTGGTTCGAGACGCCATCTAGCCAGATACGTCTTTTTAGCTGCTTTTTGCTCGTCGAGTCCATAATCTGTTTGGGTAATCGTAAACCATCCCACACGCTGGTCATATATACGAGGTTGCATTGGTTTTTCAGGCAGAAGCACCATCGAATTGTTGATTTCGATGGAAATGGAGCCAACAGAGGCGTTTGAAGGTGGCTCTTTGGCAGAATAGGTCATGACGTGACGCGCTTCGATATTTAGCGGATAGCTTTTAATACTCTCGATGTAAGACCTGTCGTTGTCCAGACTGGAAACCTCATAACTCTTCCTCTTTGATTTCTGTAGACCCAACGCTTTAACATCTTTAGTAAAAAGATCGTTTATTTCAATCACAACATTTGAGGAATCAGGACTAAAAGCCTTTATATCAAACGCAAAAAGTATGGGTTCAAAATTTGAATTTCGGACGGATTCATAAATCGGTAGTGAATCATTCGCTACATTATTGTAAGACACTACACGCAACAGTATTTTCTTGTCCTTTTTCTGCCAGCGAAGCACCTGTGTGTTGGCCTTTTCTCCTCCATATCCAAGCTTGTCAGCAGATTTGGCTATACGAGTTACCATTAGCATCTCTCTTCCCATAAGCGAATCAGGTATTTCGTAGTAATAGATGTCATCTACTTTATGCACCCAGAAAAGCCCTTCGTCGGTTTCGGCTTCATCGGTGATTACCTCATCATAAGGTTTTATCCCGTTCTTTCCGTTTTCATCTTTGGACTTATCTGATTCGGTTTGCTCTGTGGCTTCTTTGTTTTTATTTTTTTTCTTTTTTTGAGCTGGCAAATCGGTAGTTGCAAGGACGATTACTGCAAGGGCCATTATGGCAACCTGTTGGAATATATTTAGTTTCATAAAATATTGAATAAATGAGGAAACAAATTTAAAAGGATAACTTTCCTGATCATGATTCATTTAACTAATATGAAAATTATTTGATAGTTGGTTATTTTGGCTCTTTAAATGGTTGATTATGAAGCCTGATAAAAGGGATATGTATGACGTGATCATCGTAGGAGGTGGTGTTGGAGGGCTGATCAACGCAAACCTGCTGGCATCGAAGGGATGGCAGGTGATACTTTTTGAAAAGAAAAGTTATCCGTTTCACCGGGTGTGTGGCGAATATGTGTCCAATGAAGTAGTCTCCTTTTTAAAACAAACCGGGTGCTATCCGGAAGAATTATATCCGGCACAAATCACCAGGTTTCAACTTACATCCACCAACGGCAAATCAGCCGAAATACCCCTTGACCTGGGCGGGTTTGGGATCAGCCGCTATTCATTTGACCCATTTCTTGCTGCACAAGCATCATCACGGGGTGCCGAAATTATCGAAAATGCTTCCGTTCAGCACATACAATTCATAAAAGATTATTTTGAAGTCAAATTGTCCAAGGATGCTGTTTACAGAAGTCGTGTGGTAATCGGTGCATTTGGGAAAAGATCGAATCTTGATAGTTTTTTAAACAGGCGGTTTTTTAAGAAAAGATCTCCCTATATAGGTGTGAAGTATCATATAAGAGGAGATTTTGATAATAATCTTATCTGTTTGCATAATTTTCATGGAGGGTATTGCGGTATCTCTAAAATAGAGGATGATACGTTTAATCTTTGTTATCTGAGTTTAAGAGCGCCACTGAAAAAACTGGGGACGGTTCATAAACTTGAAGAAGAAATACTCATGCAAAATCCTTTTTTATATCATATATTCAATACTGCTACATTCGTTTTTGACAAACCGGTCGTAATCAATGAGATATCTTTTGCCACTAAAGATCCTGTTTGCGATCATATCCTTATGTCGGGAGATGCCGCCGGAATGATAACCCCACTGTGTGGCAACGGTATGGCCATGGCCATACATTCAGCGGCCATATTGTCTGAACAGGTTCACCGGTTTTTATCCGGTCAAACGAACAGGAGTGATCTTGAATATCGGTATTCCCTGCTTTGGCGCAATAAATTCGGTTTAAGGTTATTGGTAGGCAGGCAGATTCAAAATCTTTTCGGAACAAGTGTTTTATCTAATCTGGCTGTGTCTCTGATAAAAAAATCCGGTTCCCTTTCGGAATGGATTATGAAGCAAACCCATGGAAAATCATTTTAAAGGAATTTGGAAATTTATAACTATATTTATTTAGCATAAAGTTGAAGGTTTAGCGGTATTACTAATTTGCCACCAATTATGTGCATATATTTAGTACCTAATCTGTGCCATTCAGGGGAGAGGAGAAGTGCTGAGAGACTAAGAATCAAAAAGTTGTTAAAAAACACAGGAACACCCATTAGGTTTTTCGAATCCTTTTAACTCAGCACATTTGCTCCTATCGCATGAATCGCTCAATTTAGGTAGTATTTGAACCGACTATTTTATCAATGTGTAATGAGAACATAATAACACAAATGACTATTGATTTAATTCAATATCGGGCTATATTTAATCAAAATTCGGTTACCCATAATGTAGATAAGAAGCATAGAGTGCGCATTACATAATCGTTAGCGGTAATTGAAAAAAAATTAACCAATGATATTTAGAACTATAGTTGGACTTTTAATTGTGATGATTGTTTGCTCCTGCATTCAGAAACAATCGAAAAGTGGGCTGCAGATTGAATACGGCTCTAACCAAGGATTAACTCACACGGACTCCCTTGGAATTAAGCACAATTACAGATATATCACAGCTACCATAACTAATGACAGTACCATTCCCATTCATCTTCAAATAGCTTTATCAAAAGAATACGAATTTCCAGCTTCTTGTGGCGATAAGAAGTATAAAGTATTCTTATTACCAAAAGAACTGACACCAGATACAGCAGCATTATATAACAACATAACTGATGGATTAGGTAACTTTTTAGACAGGTGCTTAGACAACCCTTATGTCTTAAATAAAACCCTTGAACCTGGCGAACAACACGTAGTAACAATTGGGACACTATATTCCAGGCCCACTAACTGTGGCGTAGTTCCGAATGCGCTATACGCACAAGGCGATAGCCACAATTTTCATACATGTAATAGCCTAATGGATCAAGATGGATCAACTGACCCTCCGTTATCATTAGGGCTTAAACTTGACTTTTATGTAACCAGGGGTCGTTCTCCATTCGAATGTATTCTCATTCCTTGCGGTCAAATTTCTTATCCTGAACCTTAGATTGAAATATACTACCGCTAACAATGTGTATAAGTAATAGCGGAATTTAGCAAAAACCAAAGAATAAACATAAAATTAAGATCAGCACTAAACTTAAAAGTTTTAAGAAGAAATTCGCTACTACTCATACACTAACCGTTAGCATTCATTAAAAGCAGGATAAAATGGAAAAAAAACTTTACGCAATTATCGCAATATTATTTATACCTATATTTTTATTAGCCCAGACCGAAAAATCGGTTGAAGGAAATGTAGATAATCTTCCTGTAAAAGAATACACACTTACCATAAGACAGGAAAAAGTAAATATAACAGGAAAAGAAGTAATGGGAATGACCATAAATGGCTCAATTCCTGGCCCTGTGTTAGAATTTACCGAAGGTGAATATGCTGTTATTTATGTGAAAAATAATATGACCGTAGAAACATCTATACACTGGCATGGACTTTTATTGCCTAACTTTTACGATGGAGTTCC
>JACZXH010000071.1 GCA_022571715.1 Bacteroidota bacterium
GTTCGGGAAATGATTCCTGGCTCGTTTTCTGAAGTTCTCTGGCCCTTTTTATGGCTTCAAGGAAATCATTGTCTTCGTTGTTGCCGCTCAGCCCTTTCAAAATTTCAACAGAACTTACTTCAAGCACGACGTGCATTCCACCCTGTAAGTCAAGACCAAGGTTTAGTTCGGTATTTTTAACTTCCTTGTAGGTATAATCCACCCCAAACAAACTATACACTGGCTCATTCCAGACCGAATCCAGGTATTGCTGTTTTAAAGTAAGATCAATAATCCCGTCTTCTGCGGTTGCGGCTTTGATAGCTTCTTTCTTAATGCCTCTAGATACAAATGTGAATGACAGATAGTATATGCATAGGAATGAAATAATCACTGTCAATAATACAACTGCCCCTTTATTCCTCATGATGATTTATGTTTATGATTTTTCTTGTAATAGCTGATTTGTTAGTAATAAAATGTTAAGACTTAAAATAGAAATGAATTTATGCTACCTGTTTGGGCAACACTTGTATTAGGGTGCGTTTACTGAAATTACCTGCCTGAACAATATTTTCATAAATCTGTCAGACAATTCATGATGGATTGCATCCCAAGAACGGTCGCTTTCCTGATCCAGTTCGATGATCATGATCTCATAAAATACATGCACCAGGTTTACCTGCATGCCCGAGCTTATTAACAACTGATCAATACTTATGACCTGCCGGCTTTCACTATCGGTATCCTGGTCAGCATCCTGCTCATCCTGGGTTTCTTCTGTTTGACAAGCTATCGGATAACTGCTGTATGCCTGCTGGGTTACCACTAACAGCATCATAAACACGATGAATACTAATCCATTGTTCCTTGTGTAGAAAGATATTTTCAGCAGTGTATCCATAAAGGATTGCAAAATTAATTAATCTGAGTGTATTTCCTATCAGTTACCCTGGTTTTAAGAAATGCGATCAATACTTCCAGTGCTTTATCAAAATGAGAATTGTTCGGAATAATCAGATCTGCTTCATGCCTGAAAGGTTCGATATACTTTTCATAAGTCGGAATCACATGTTTTTCGTATCTGTACAGAACATCGTCGAGGTTATAACCCCGCTCTTCCTTGTCGCGGATTATTCTTCTTTTCAGTTTTATATGGTCTTTAGCGTCAATAAATATTTTCAGGTCAAGCAGATCAGAAAGCCGGGAATAATAAAATATAAATATGCCTTCCACTATTATTATGGGTGCAGGATTAAATTCAAGCATAGCAGGTACCACATCTGGGTTATTATACGTGTACTCCTTGCGAATCACCTTCCTGCCATCCATAAGTGTGGAAATGTCATTTACATACGCATCGAGATCAATCGATTGCGGGGTATCAAAATTAGATTTGCCGTTTTCGTCTTTAGGCTGCATGTCCCGTGGTACATAATAATTGTCCTGAGATATCAGGCAAATGTCCTCCCGATTAAATTCCCGCACAAGTTTCTTAAGAATGAATGTCTTTCCCGAACCACTTCCGCCGGTAACACCAACTAAATATGGCTTTGATTTGTTCACTTCATTAAAGTTAACAGAAAGTCAGCGAATTTTCTTATGGAAATGCCTCTGTGACTGATGCGGTTTTTTTCTCCGGCCGTCATTTCTGCAAAAGTAATAACATATCCATTGGGTACAAACACCGGGTCATATCCAAATCCATTATTGCCCCTCCGTTCATCGATTATTTTGCCATTGACCACCCCTTCAAACTGCTTTTCTCTGCCATCGTTAATTAGCGTGATAATGGTTCTGAACCGGGCATTTCTGTTAGGTTCATTTTTAAGATTCTCAAGCAGCATATCCACATTTTTACAGTCATCACCAGGTTTGCCAGCGTAACGTGCCGAATACACACCGGGTGCACCATCTAATGCTTCCACCTCCAGACCGGTATCATCAGCAAAGCAGTTCATCCCGAAGGTATTATGCAAATAGCGGGCTTTCAATAGCGAATTTTCTTCCAGCGTACTGCCGGTTTCAGGTATTTCAAGGGTATTACCAAGGTCTTTCAGGCTTAATATTTCAAAATCTCCCGACAGCATTTTCTGCACTTCTTCAACTTTGTGCAAATTATTTGTCGCAAAATATATTTTCACTTCCGGTTACTGAAGTCGCTTGACGTCAAGAAGATCGACTTCGAAAATAAGATTGGCATTGGGAGGTATGCCGTCGCCACTGCCGACGATGCCATATCCAAGCCCGGAAGGAAGATACAATGTGGCTGTTGAACCTTCCTTAAGGAGTTGAAACCCTACTTTCCATCCAAGAATAAGCTGTTCGAGGCTGAACTGAATACCCTGGTTGGCATCAAACTCCGAACCGTCGGAAAGAAGTGTTCCCCTGTAGTTTACCGTAACTAAATCGACCAGTTCGGGAGAAATGCCGGTGCCTTGTGTATGAATTACATACCGCAAACCTGAATTGTCGATCATTGCAGTTATATTTCGATCCTGAAGATATGCATCAATTATCTGCGTATCTATTGCCAGTTGGGCTTTATCTACGTTTTCAAGTTCAATTTGTAACAGCTCATCCGGTGTGATAACCTCATCATCAATATTACATCCTGAAAAAACAATAATAAAGGTCAGTAACCCAATTTTACGTGCCGTTTTCTTCATCGCTTTCAAATTTAATTTAAGATTTCTAATAATTCAACATCAAAAACCAGTATTGCGTTCTTGGGTATGCTCCCCGTTGCCCGTTCACCGTATGCCAGCGTTGAAGGAATATACAAAACACCTTTACCTCCTCTTTTCAACAGGCCTATTCCTATATCCCAACCCTGTATCACACTGCCCGTGCCAAGAGCAAATTGATAGGGCTGATATGGCCGGTTTGCGTTATACATGTCAGCTTCTCTGGCATCTGCTTCCACACTGGTATCAAACACCTGACCATTCAGAAGTTTCCCGGTATAATTAACGCTAACTTGCTGATTGGGTTGCGGAAAATCGCCTTCTCCTTCTTTAATGATAACATACCGGAGTCCTGAAGGATCAATTTCAGCATCTATATTTTTTTCATTCAGATACACATCGATCATCATACCGTCTTCCTCAAGCTGCTTCGCTTCAATTTCCAAAAAGGTCTTTTGTTGCTGTTCCATCATTCTCATCCGGTATACCCCGAATTCCTCCCGCGTAAAAACATCCTGCACACCTATGTATACGGTAACGTCAGTGCCTCTTACAAGGCTGTCTGGTAAAGTAAGATTGAATGTGTTTTCATAGAGATTTTCGATGGGAAACTTCATGATCAGGCTGTCTCCTTTTGCAAGCATCCTAATGCCTTCCTCAAGTCCGCCGTCTCGACTCAGGACCGAATCATAGTAGCTGATTGCCATCGGGCTTCCTGACTGCGTGGTAGTAAAGATTATATTTCCAGGTGCATCCACATAGCTCACATTCATTACCAATATATTTCCGTCTTCCGGTACAACACCCTCTCCCTCTACTACAAATTTATATTTCAGGCCTGAATCGGTTATTTTGAACCCATCCTGTTCGCAGGATTGAAACAATGCGATGGTAAATAACAAAATGAGCAATTTTATTGTTTTATAAATCAATTTTTACGGTTTTAAAATTAGTTTTAAGTTCGTTTTTATATAACGGTAGTAGTTCTTTGAAATATTCAACTGTTTCTGTAAAAGGCAAAGAGGATTTACCGCCGGCAGCATTTTTATGCCCGCCTCCTTCAAAGTACTTTCCTGCAAAATCGTTTACAGAAAAATCGCCAATTGACCGGAAGGAAAGTTTTACAATATCAGACCTGTCGATGATCAACGCAGCAAACAAAATTCCTTCAATAGACAAGGCATAATTAACCAAACCTTCGGTATCACCTGTTTTTGAATTGAACTTTTTCAAATCGCTTTTAGATATGGCAATAAATGCGGTGTTGAATTCCTCCATTACGGTAAGCCGTTCGCTCAGGGCAAATCCAAGAAATTTCAATCTTTCAAGTGAATTAGTATCGTAAATGAGTTTGGCAATTTTTGTCGGATCTGCACCGTGTCCAACCAGTTTTGCTGCCGTGAGAAACACATTTTGTGTTGTGTTGGAATGCCTGAATGAACCTGTATCGGTCATAACACCGGCATAAAAACTGGCTGCGATATCCTTATCTATCAAATCCTGATCTCCTGATTGCACGATCAGCGCATAAATCAATTCGGCTGTGGATGCGGCTTCAATACTCCACTCCACATAGTCGGCAAAATCTTCCGGATCCAGATGATGGTCAATAAGTACTTTTACTGCTTTGCTTGCCCGCACTTTTTCTCCCAGCTCGTTGATCCGGCTTAATGCTGAAAAATCAAGACAAAATATGATCTTCGACTCAGCGATCAACTGGGAGGCCTCCTTTTGCCCCCCGTTATCATATATGATAACCTCGTCATTGCCCTTCATCCAGTTAAGAAAAGCCGGATAGTCCGTTGGAGTTATGACATTAACCTCATGCCCTTTCTTCCTTAAATAACTGGCCAGACCCAGCGAAGACCCCAATGCGTCAGCATCTGGTTGCTGGTGCGTGATAATAACTACCTTCGCAGGCACGTTGAGTAAATCTTTAAAGGATGAGAAATTTTGCATTATTCCAGATTGAATTCTATAGGTCAAAAACGCCTGAAAAAAAACACCTGATTATTTCATCACGAAAAATCAGGAATGCAAATTTGGTAAGAATTCAACGCAAAACCAAAATGATAACTGATTGATTAAAAACGACCCGACAAATAATAAAAAGACTAAACCTGGATTATTCTTACAGATATTCCCTCCTGATTTTAAAGTAATATTGTATTTTTGCGGGCCAAAAATCACCATCATAAAACAAAATAATCTAAAATACGATGGCAGGAAACATCACTTTTACAATGATAAAACCGGATGCCGTAGGTGCTGGAAACAGCGGTGCAATCATAAAAATGATTGAAGATAGCGGATTTAAGATTATTGCAATGAAATACACCCGGTTATCGCGCAAAAGAGCTGAACAATTTTATATGGTACATAAAGAACGACCTTTTTACAACGACCTATGCGATTACATGTCATCAGGCAACATCATACCTATGATCCTCGAAAATAACAATGCGGTTGAAGATTTCAGGAAATTGATAGGCGCGACAAATCCACAGGATGCTGCGGAAGGAACCATACGCAACCTTTTTGCCGAATCCATCGAAGCCAACGCCATCCATGGGTCAGATTCGGATGAAAATGCCGGAATTGAAGGCAGTTTTTTCTTTTCGGATATGGAGCGGTTTTAACCTAAAACAATACAGTTACTATTTGAGTAAAAAGGCCATAAGAAGTACCCCCAAAGTTAAATCACAAACTAAAAACATCAGGATACTGGCTTGCGTTTAGGTTGCACATCAGGATGTTCAATCCAAAAATTATTATAGCCAAGCCCCACATTTATTCTGATCTGCCTTAATTGGATCAATTCAAGTATGGCCAGAAAGTTGAAGATGACGGCAATTCTTGTAGGTTCCTGATTGACGATGTCTGTAAAGGAAAGCCTTTCGTTTTTATTTATTGATTCGAGAATAAATATTTTTTGCTGCTCAATGGTGTAGGGGTATTGTATGATGTGGTGTGTCGGACGGTTCTTTTCTATCTCAAACCGTTCCATCACTTTCTGATATACTTTCAGAAGTTTGTACAGGTCAATATCCTGAAGCTCCGCCTCGACATCTACATTTTCAGCAAGTTGTTTTACTTCTTTCAAAATATTACCCCTCTTTTCCATTTGCAGCCTTTCTTCCTCCATATCGGCAAGCGGTACGGTCACTTCTTTGAACCGTTTATATTCCAACAGGTGCTTTATCAGCTCTTCACGGGGATCGATCTCATTACCTTCATCGTCAAAAGCAGGACGTGGTAAAAGCATTTTGGCTTTAATACACATAAGGGTCGCAGCCACAAGTATAAATTCACTGGCAATTTCAATATTCATCTCCTCAATCTCATGAATATAGTCAAGGAAATCCTCTGTGATTTTAGAAATGGGGATGTCGTATATATCCAACTCATCCCGCTGAATAAAAAACAGCAGTAGATCAAACGGGCCTTCAAAAAGTGGTAACCTGATCTGAAAAGTCAATGTTTGATTTTTTGATTGTAAAAACAAAGATATCAGGATTAGGATTGCAATCCATTCTATTTAAAAAATATTGTAGATTTGCTGCTCGATATATTAAATTTAAAATCAAATTAAAATATTAGTACTACGTTGATTATCAATCTGTCCTGATATGCTCATTAAGCCAGGTAAAATACTCTCCGGAATCAACAATCCTGATGATGTAAAAAAACTTAACTCAACAAAACTTGTGAGGTTAAGCGATGAGTTAAGACAATACATTATTGATGTGGTATCAGTGTATGGAGGTCATTTTGGAGCTAGCCTCGGAGTGGTGGAACTCACGGTAGCCCTACACTACGTTTTCAATACACCGTATGATCTTTTAGTCTGGGATGTCGGGCATCAGGCGTACGGTCATAAAATTCTCACAGGCCGCAGGGAAGTATTTCATACTAACCGCCTCTACAAAGGCATTTCCGGTTTCCCTAAACGAAGTGAGAGTAAATATGATACTTTTGGCGTAGGGCATGCGTCCACTTCCATTTCTGCCGCTTTGGGTATGGCTGCAGCCTCCAAATATAAAAATGAAACAGACCGGCAGCATATTGCCGTTATCGGCGACGGAGCCATGACCGGGGGGATTTCCTTTGAGGCCATGAATAATGCAGGAGTTTCGAATACCAACCTGCTGATCATTCTCAATGACAACTGCATGTCGATAGACCCCAATGTTGGAGCTCTGCGCGATTACCTTACCGATATTACAACTTCACCGGCTTACAATAAGGTAAAAGACGAAGTCTGGCATATACTGGGTAAAATGAGTAAATTCGGGCCTAATGCCCAGGAAATTGCTTCCAAGTTTGAAAATGCAGTTAAGTCATTCTTACTGAAACAAAGTAATTTCTTTGAATCTCTAAACCTGCGGTACTTCGGACCAATAGACGGCCATGATGTAAACCATCTGGTGAGCGTACTGAACGACCTGAAAGACATCAAAGGACCAAAACTCCTGCATGTATTGACCGTTAAAGGAAAAGGATTTCCCGAGGCTGAAAAAGATCAAACTAAGTGGCATTCTGCTCCTGGTAAATTTGATAAAATAACCGGAGAAATTTTCAAAAAAGTACATGATAGTCCCCAACCACCCAAATATCAGATAGTATTCGGACATACTTTGGTAGAGTTGGCAGAAAAAAATGATAAAATCATTGGTATTACACCGGCTATGCCTTCCGGATCATCGATGAACCTTATGATGGAGGCGATGCCTGACCGAGCGTTTGATGTCGGTATTGCCGAACAGCACGCTGTTACTTTTTCTGCAGGTCTTGCTACACAGGGATTGATTCCGTTCTGCAACATTTACAGCACCTTTATGCAGCGGGCCTATGATCAGGTAATCCATGATGTTTGCGTTCAGAATCTTCCCGTAAATTTCTTCCTAGACCGTGCCGGTTTTGCAGGCTCTGACGGACCCACGCACCATGGCGCATTTGATATTGCCTATATGAGATGCCTGCCAAATATGATTGTGGCCGCCCCAATGAATGAATCGGAATTAAGAAACCTCATGTACACCGCCCAACTTCCAAGAAAAAACAAAGCGTTTACAATACGTTATCCCAGAGGCCAGGGCGTGATGACCGAGTGGCGCACACCCATGGAAGAAATAAAAATCGGTACTGGCAGGGTGATACAAGAAGGTGAAGAGCTTGCATTCCTGACCATCGGCCATATTGGCAATTATGTGGTAGAAGTAACCAATCGGCTTAAGGGTGAAGGTTTAAATCCCGGGCACTACGATATGCGGTTTGCAAAACCACTTGATGAAAAACTTCTTGACCGAATCTTTGCAAACTATTCTAAAATAGTTACAGTCGAAGACGGAAGCGTTTTCGGTGGATTTGGAAGCGCCGTTCTTGAATACATGGCATCCAAAGGCTACCATGTACAAGTAAAAATTCTCGGAATTCCGGATTATGTGGTCGAGCATGGCACGCAGCTGGAGCTTCAAAAGGAGTGTGGTTTTGATCCCGATGGTATTTATAATACAGCGGTATCCATGCTTGAGTCTGCCATGCAGGCATCAAATAAATCGTAAATGCCAGATATCTATTATACCGACCACGGCAATGGTCTGCCCATCGTGCTCATTCATGGTTTTTGTGAAACCCACACAGTCTGGAATAAGTTGTCAGATAAGCTTTCTGGCTCATGGCGAATATTATGCCCGGATTTACCTGGATTTGGTAAAAGTCCACTGC
This sequence comes from Bacteroidota bacterium, assembly GCA_022571715.1. Lineage (GTDB taxonomy): Bacteria > Bacteroidota > Bacteroidia > Cytophagales > Cyclobacteriaceae > SZUA-230. Next base: position 8,394 of record JACZXH010000071.1, read on the forward strand.
CGGCCAATCCCGGTTTTTCATTTAACTACATTGCAGAAATATTAAACAACTGGCTGGATGAGACCGGAATAGAAAAATGCGTGATGATCGGACATTCGATGGGCGGTTATGTATCCCTGGCTTTTGCCGAAAGATTTGTTGATAAGCTTGCAGGACTGGGATTATTTCATTCCACATTACTTGCCGACACAAAAGAGAAAAAGAAAACACGCAATAAGGCGATCGTTTTCATCAAAGAAAAGGGCATTCAGTATTTTGTAAAAACATTTATTCCAGGTTTGTTTTATCACAAAACTGAATCCATCGAGCAGGATATTGACCTGCTTGTGAACGAAGCGTTTGCCTGCACACCTCAAAGCCTGGTAGCATACATCATAGCCATGCGCGACCGACCTGACAGGCAGCATATTATTAAACAGTTGTCATTTCCTGTTTTATTCATTGCCGGTGAAAAAGACTCAGCTATACCGGTTGAAAATTCAAAAACTCAGACCGTCGGTTTTGATCAGCAAGCTGTTTTTATTTTGCCAGAAACAGGCCATATGGGAATGTTCGAAAGGGAGAAAGAAACCACGCAGATTGTACATGAATATGTCAATTCGATTGAAAGACCTCAATAACAAACGCTTATTGGTTGACAATAACATCAAAAATTATTTTACCGTCGGAGATGCTTCCAGATGTTAGCCCTGTCACTTTTAAAAGCCCAGTTTTACTTCCATTGTCTTTTTGATTTGACGTTTTGAATGCAATGATATCACCTACTTGTAATCCCGAAATCACAAGTTTTGGATCGCCTGGAACCGTTTCGTATGCCTGATCAATTTCAAATTGGCTGTCCTGACTAAGTGCATCAAATGCTGATTCGGTAATCGATGCCCTTTTAAAATTAGTGACATTGAGTGCAGGCCAATTTTCGCCGTTTGGACCAAGGTTGTATGTCGGTGGATTTGTGAGATAATTGGCAGGACCGGTAAGCGAAGCCTCATCAGTTGTGGTATAGAAATAGCCAAAATCTATAAGTTTGGATATCCTTTCCTTGTCGGCGTTTACTTCCGTAACCGAGTAGGTAAGCCCGGTATTGGATGAAAAAAATGTTTTTGAACTCTTCTCTTCAGAAGGGAAAGCAAGCTCAACCCCGGTTATGATTTCACTGAGTTTCTGGCTGAGAACCAAGGGTACCTGGAGAGAAGCAGTATTTCCGAACTTGTCAGTTATTTCAAAATCATGACTTATATCCAGGCCCAGAAATTCGGGCCCGAGTGTACGGGTCAGGCGATCCGTTACAGACGTGCCCTGTGTAGGTGGCAGTGTGGTGATCACAACTTCAGTGGTATTACCATCTGCTGTGAATATCCTTCTGAACATAAGAAAGCCTGCAGAAAAGGTATAACGATAGTTGACTTCATACTCCTGATTTACGAATGCAACGATTGTATCATTCACGATATCCGGATTATCGGAGGTGAACGTAACCGAAGGTAAATCGGGCACCACATTAATCGTTTCTGACGCAGTTCTGTCAGAATTGTCAATTGCCTGAAAGGTAATTGTAAATGGTCCACTACCATATACCCAGTTTTCGAGGATATAGTTATGGTCGAAATTTATCTGCCCTGGTTCGGAGGGAACCACATCCTCAGTAGATATGTTAATACCGTCATATAAAATACGAATCAGCTTCAGCCCTACTGGCGCATTCACCATTACATCAATGATTATCTTTTCATCTTCTGCTACAGTATAAACACCTTCTGCCAGTTTTGTCCCAGACAAGGTAAGTACGGGGGCTTTTGCTCCGTCATCATTTTCGCAACCCGTCAGAAAAGTTAACAAACCCAATATTATCACAAGATTTCCGGATTTCAACGTGTTACTCATCGCCCCCATACACTATTTCCTCATATCACAGTGTCCTGACAAAAATATTGGTATTGAATAAAATACAGTATAACATTTTACATTTTAAATAAATAGTGTTAATTTGAAATTGATTTTACGAAAAAAATATTGTTACTTGCTATAGGAATAGTTGTAATGGATGTAATTATTAATTAAAATATTAAAAATTGCATTATTTGATAACCAGGGGCTAAAAAATAAAAAAATGTTAGAGACTCCTTTTGAATATATTGATAACTGGGACTATTGGGCGAAAATTATTGCGCTTGCTTCATTTACAATATCACTTGCTATTTTTCTTCGTTACTGGCTAAAAATGGTTACAACCAAAGATCTTAAAACGAAGTATGACTTGATCAATTCAAATGAAATCCGCTCTCTTAGGTCGGGAAGTGTCTTTTTGATAATTGCGTTAGCTTTTCTGGCAAATGCATTTCTAAGCGATATAGGAATATTCTGGATGGCGATTCGGGCAATTGTTACAATATGTCTTTCGGTTATAATTGGGGTTATTCTTCAAAACGTACTTAAATTTTACTATCCGTTCTATGTAGAAAAACGGTTAAAGAAGCTACGATATAAGCCCAGGATTTCTCCCAAAACAGGCCAACCTATGAAGTTGTTGAGTGAGGAAGAAGAAGATGTATATCTTGATGAAGGAATGCAGGCAGAAGAGAATGTATTTTCCGTTGATTATGATGTGTGGGTGGATGAAGAAACCGGATTTACTAAAATCGAAAAGTATTCAGGTCATATGCATGCTTTGCAGTGCCCTGAATGTAATTACCAGACATTTAAAGTTCAAAGAGAAGAAATACTGGCGCAGCCTACTGAATTTGAGGAAGGAGAGCTGGTCAAGTATTTCGATTGCGGCTACTGCGGACACAAAGAATCACGGAAATTCAAAGTATCAAAAATCCGACCCATTGATTCAACAGAAGCTGCCACTGCGGTTTAAAAGCACCTTCATATCATTTCTGGACAATAAAAGAGGCATTCGGCCTGTTTTTTAGTTATAACTTAATGCATACGTTCTGCATTTCGGTAAAAAACCTGAGGGCTTCAAACCCTCCTTCCCTGCCAACTCCTGATTGTTTCATTCCACCAAAGGGTGTCCGCAAATCCCTGACAAGCCAGCAATTGACCCAAACAATTCCACTTTTGAGTTTTTTTGCAACAATATGTGCCCGTTTCAGGTTTTCAGTCCAGATAGTTGCCGACAGTCCATATTGGGTACTGTTGGCATAACGGATAACCTCCTCTTCGCTCTCAAATGGCATCAGGGTCACTACGGGTCCGAATATTTCTTCCTGGTTTGTTCTGCAAGACACATTCAGTCCTTCAATAACAGTTGGTTGTATAAAATACCCATTCTCACACCTCCCTCCCAGGTTTACCGGTTTGCCGCCAGCAAGAATAGTACCTCCTTCCTGTTTAGCAATATCAATATAAGACATGATTTTCTCAAAGTGCTGTTTAGAAACGATTGCACCATTCTTTGTGCTTTCATCAAGCGGATCACCAATTCGCATTTCATTTACTTTTTTTACAAAAGTATCCCGGAATTTTTTATAAACTGGCTTCTCAATAAATATGCGTGACCCGCATAAACAAATTTGACCCTGGTTTTGAAAAGAAGAGCGAATTGTGGTTTTGAGCGCCTCGTCGAAATCGCAATCAGCAAAAATAATATTTGGGTTTTTCCCTCCCATTTCAAGCGATAATTTTTTAAACATGGGTCCAGCTATTTTTGCAATCTGCTGGCCCGTTTGTGTGCCACCTGTAAATGAAATAACTGGAATTTCAGGATGCTCAATGATGGCCTGACCGGCTTTTACACCTGCGCCGTGAACAATATTCAATACACCTGGAGGTAATCCGGCCTCAATACAAATTTCTGATAGCATGTATGCCGTCATTGGTGTTAGTTCCGAAGGCTTGGCCACTACACAATTGCCTGCGGCAAGAGCAGGGGCAATTTTCCATGTAAAAAGATACAAAGGCAGATTCCACGGTGAAATACACCCTGCAACACCAATGGGAAGCCTGTTGGTATAATTCAACGCCTCCCCTTCCATCGAATGGGCTTCGGAAGAGAAGTGTAGTATGGCCGTGGCAAAAAACCTGAAATTGGACGACGCCCTGGGAATATCAACAGACCGGGCTAACGAAACAGGCTTGCCGTTATCAATACTCTCAGCCAGCGCAAGCTCATCCAGTTTACGGTCAATGATATCTGCAATCTTAATCATCCAGTCGCTTCGGATGTAGGCCGGCAGCGCAGACCATTGAGGAAATGCCTCCGCCGCCGCGTTTACAGCATTCGCAATGTCTTCATTGTCTGAGTCCGGGATTTTGCTATAAATTTTTCCGGTTGCCGGTTCAATATTGTCCAGGTATTTGTTTCCTGTGGGAGCTACCAGTGCCCCATTTATATAGTTACTGATCAGTTTCACGTCATAAATCTTTCATGGTACTACAAACACCCTGTTCTTCCACCATCAACCGGTAAATTGATGCCGCTGATGTATGCCGCTGCAGGTGAAGACAGAAACGCAACTGCATTGGCAACCTCCTCCGGCTGAGCAAACCTGTTTAAAGGAATCTCCTTTTTGGATTCTTCACGCACTTCTTCAAGAGAACGTCCGGATTTATTTGACCTCATCTCAAATATTGCTTCCAGTCTGCCAGTAAGTGTTGAGCCTGGAAGCACATTGTTGACCGTAATCCCATACTGGCCAAGCTCATTGGCAAGGGTTTTGGCCCAGCTTGCCACTGCCCCACGTATTGTGTTGGATACGCCAATACCCTCTATTGGTATTTTCACCGATGTGGATATAATATTTATTATTCTTCCATAGTTTTCCCGTATCATAAACGAAGTCATAGCTTTTGTAATGATCTGGCTGCTAATGAGATGTTGGTTAAATGCCACCCTGAATTCCTCCGGATCAGCATCTATGGCTCTGCCGGCAGGAGGGCCACCGGTATTGTTTACAACAATGTGAACACCTTCGTGATCTTCAATATACTTATCAATGGCGTTTGTGACTTCGGCTGGATGCGAAAAATCAGCCACCAGGTATTGGTGTAAACGATTATCTCCGGCAGTGTCAGGTAGTGTTTTTAATGTTTCTTCCAGTTTTTTTTCATCTCTGGAAAATAGTATTACGGTAGCACCCAATCCGGCAAGTACCTGTGCAGAAGCTCTGCCGATACCTTGTGTACTGCCACATATCAACGCTTTCTTTCCTGCTAAATCTATATTCATAAATATTTTTTAATTTTCCTGAATAAATATAGTGAAATGAATTCATGAGTTTACTGTTATTATTCGTTTTACGATCGAAAAATATTTAGATTTAAGTGTTTTAAACTTTCATTCTTATGTCCATACAACGACCGTTTTCATTTAAAAAATGGATTGACGATAACCGGGATTTATTAAAGCCTCCCGTCGGCAATCAAATCATTTATCAAGACAATGATGATTTTATCGTAATGGTTGTGGGAGGCCCGAACAAGCGCAAAGATTATCATTTTAATGAAACTGAAGAATTTTACTACCAGATTGAGGGAGACATCATACTTCGGATAATAGAAGACAACAAATCTGTTGATATCCCCATCAAAGAAGGCGAAATCTTCCTGTTGCCTCCCAGAGTGCCCCATTCTCCGCAACGGCCAGCAAACACCGTTGGCCTTGTGATGGAATTGCATCGCAAACATGGAGAAAAAGACGGATTCATGTGGTTTTGTGAGAACTGCAACCATAGGTTACATGAAGAATATTTTCACCTCACCGATATTGTAAAACAGCTTCCACCCGTAATGGACCACTTCTATTCTTCAGAAGAATTACGGACTTGCAATAATTGTGGTACGGTGATGCAAAAGCCGTAACCGTATTGTGTTGTAGTGTAATTATGAATCCTCTGAAGGTTGACATACATACGCACATCATTCCGGAACATCTGCCGGACTTGAGAAAAAAGTACGGCTATGGCGGATTTATAAACCTGGAACATCACAAGCCCTGTTGTGCACGAATGATGGTGGACGGAAAACTTTTCCGGGAGATACACGAAAATTCCTGGGATCCTGACATCCGTATAATGGAATGCAATCATCTCGGAGTAGATGTTCAGGTGATATCCACCATACCTGTCATGTTTTCGTACTGGGCCCAGTCAAGTCATGCACTCGACCTTTCCAAATTGCTTAACGATCACATTGCTGGCATTGTTCAGGATTATCCAAGCCGGTTTACAGGATTGGGTACAGTGCCTATGCAATCACCGGAGCTTGCTGTGAAAGAACTGGAAAGATGTATAAAAAATATCGGGCTTGCCGGAATACAGATAGGAACGCATGTCAATGACTGGAATCTGGATGCACCTGAAGTTTTTACCGTGTTTGAAGCTGCTCAGGACCTGGGAGCAGCTGTATTGATACATCCATGGGACATGATGGGAAAAGAAAAAATGCCCAAATACTGGCTTCCGTGGCTGGTGGGCATGCCTGCTGAATCATCAATGGCCATTTGCTCAATGATATTTGGTGGGGTTTTTGAAAAACTACCCGATTTACGCGTTGCATTTGCACATGGTGGAGGATCATTCCCTGCCACCATAGGTAGGATCGAACATGGGTTTTATGCAAGACCTGACCTATGTGCCATCGATAATGACGTGAATCCCAGAGCATACCTTGGCAGATTTTACCTGGACTCTCTGGTCCATGATGATACGTTGCTAAAATATCTGATTGATCTGATTGGTGAAGAAAAAATCGTGATGGGTTCGGATTATCCGTTTCCTCTAGGAGAAGCAAAGCCAGGAAAATTGATTGAAACATCAGACCTGAACAAGGACACAAAAGCAAAACTGTTGGGGTTGAATGCCCTGAACTGGCTGGGAGTTAAAAAACATGCATTCAGCAAATTTGAAAATATATGAATGATCTTGAAACTGCCGTCTATGACTCTCCGATAGGATTTATTGAAATCCGTGCCGGAAATAATAAGATTTATTCACTCCATTTCCTGAACACCCGCTCTCAGGAAGTAAAAAATCAGGTCCCTGAATCAGAGGTAATTAACCAATGTATTAATGAACTGGATGAATATTTCGCAAAATCAAGAAAAGTTTTTGAAGTCGCAATTGAACTGGTGGGCACCGATTTTGAAAAACGAGTTTGGCAGGAACTGCGGAAGATCCCTTTTGCCCGCACTATTTCTTACAAGCAACTTGCCCTAAAGTTTGGTGATATCAATAAATCAAGGGCAGTGGGACGTGCAAATAGCAGAAACAGAATTCCATTGATCATACCTTGTCACCGTGTTATCGGTGAAGATGGAAGCCTTACCGGATTTGCCGGTGGAGTGGAGCGAAAAGCCTGGCTCCTGAAACATGAAGGCACCCTAAATGAACAATTAGATATATTTTCACCGGTAAGGGAATGGAATACACCAATTCGTTAGAATTTGCAAAAAAGCTTGATGCCATCGATCCACTGAGTTATCTCAGAGATGAATTCCACTTTCCTGAAATCAATGGAAAACCTGCCTTGTATTTTACAGGTAACTCTTTGGGCCTTCAACCTGTAAACGTTAAAAAATATATAAATGAGGAGCTTGAAAGCTGGAGGCTTTTAGGGGTGAAAGGACATTTTAAGGGTAATAGACCTTGGTTTCATTATCATAAATTTTCAAAAGAATCGCTCGCAAAGATTACAGGAGCAAAACCAAGTGAGGTTGTGGCTATGAACAATCTTACTACAAATCTGCATATTTTAATGGTTTCTTTTTACCGGCCTAACCGCAGGCGTTACAAAATAATAATGGAGGCGGGCGCTTTTCCCAGTGATATGTATCTGATCGAAACGCAGGTCAGGTTTCATGGATATGACCCTGGTGATGCCATAATTGAAATTAAACCCCGCAAAGGCTCTTATTGTCTTAGAAATGAAGATATCATTAATGTTATCCAGAAAAATGCAGAAAGTACAGCACTTGTAATGTTCAGTGGGGTGCAATATTATACCGGACAATTTTTTAATATGCATGCCATAACCCGTGCAGCCCATGATGCTGGCGCGTATGTCGGATTTGATCTGGCGCATGCCATCGGAAATGTTATTCTGAATCTTCATGATGATGAAGTTGATTTTGCTGCCTGGTGCAGCTACAAGTACCTAAACTCCGGGCCAGGAAACACGGCCGGAATTTTTGTTCATGAAAATCATGGCCAGCGCACCGATATTTTGCGTTTCGGTGGTTGGTGGGGACATGACGAACAAAAAAGATTCCTGATGAAAAAAGGTTTTATCCCTATGAAAGGAGCCGACGGATGGCAACTCGGTAATGTAAATGTGCTGTCAACTGCTGCCCACTTGGCTAGTCTTGCAATTTTTGATATGGCCGGCATAAAAAAACTGCGGGAAAAGAGCGTTAGCCTTACAGGTTTTCTGGCGTTTGTTGTAAATGAAATAGGAAATGATCAGATATCTGTCATTACGCCTGCCAATCCTGAAGAAAGAGGGTGTCAGCTTTCTATGGTTATACATCAACAAGCTAAAAAAGTGTTTGACTATCTGACCAGGAACCGGGTAATTGTGGACTGGAGAGAACCAGATGTGATACGCATTGCTGCTGTGCCGCTTTACAATTCATATGAAGATGTTTACAGATTTGGGGATTTATTACATAATGCATTGACAAATTACCCTGCATAAATTGATTTATAAACCTGAAACAATTGCCATACTGGGGGCCGGTCTTGTAGGTTCGTTGCTCTCCATTTTACTAGCCCACAGAGGGTATAAGGTTGCCATTTATGAGCGGCAGGCGGATATACGAACAGAAAATGCCGGTGGTGGTAAGTCCATAAATCTTGCATTAAGCAACAGGGGCTGGCTCCCTCTCACCCTGGCAGGGCTCATAGATAGAGTGGAAGATATGATTATCCCGATGAAAGGCCGTATGATGCACGATGTAAGCGGCGAGTTGACTTTTCAACATTACGGAAAGGAAGGACAAGCGATCAATTCCATTTCAAGAAGTGGTTTAAATGCCGTGATGATGGACAAAGCCGAAGAAGAAGGTGTGGAAATACATTTCAGACATCAGTGCATTGACATCGACCTATATAAGAACACCATGCGCTTAAATCACGAAAAAGGCGTGAAAAGTATAAGTGCAGATATGATTATCGGGGCCGATGGGGCTTTTTCAGCAGTGCGGACAGCCATACAAAAAACAGACCGGTTCAACTATTCCCAACATTATATTCCCCACGGCTATAAAGAACTTCGCATTCCTCCAGACGTAAGCGGCGAATATCAATTAGATAAAAATGCACTTCATATATGGCCAAGGCATTCGTTTATGCTTATTGCGCTACCCAACAAGGATGTTAGCTTTACAGTAACGTTGTTTCTTCCTTTTCAGGGTGAGGTCTCTTTTGAAAAAATCCGTTCTGACGACGATCTTTCAAATCTTTTCAACAAATATTTTCCTGATACAATGGCACTTTTAGGGAATTCGCTATATGATGACTGGATTACAAACCCCACTTCTTCGCTTGTTACCGTAAAATGTTACCCCTGGGTGTGTAATAAAACCATGCTCATCGGCGATGCGGCTCATGCTATTGTGCCCTTTTATGGGCAGGGTATGAATTGTGGTTTTGAAGATTGTCGCATATTTAACGAAATTCTGGATAAATGTGATGACAATTGGAATATTGCTCTTGAAAAATATCAGACACAACGAAAACCTGACGCTGATGCCATTGCAGATCTTGCTTTACAGAATTTTGTTGAAATGAGGGATCTGGTTACGGATGAAGCGTTTCTTGTCAGAAAACAAATTGAAACCCGGCTTTATGAACTGTTTCCTGATAAATGGATCCCACAATATTCCATGGTGACGTTTAATGAACAGATGCGGTACTCTGAAGCATTGGCTAATGGAAAAAAACAGAATGCCATCATGAACAAGATAATGGAACGTAAAGCCATCTTCCGGAACTGGGAGTTACTTGATTTTGAAGATATTGTGAATCAATTGAGATAAATTTTTTCTGTTTCCCGCAAATTTTCAGAAAAATGGGCTTGATTTGCCTAAAAATGAGTTTTTTTGTTTTTGGACAGGTTAGTGTTATAAAAAAAATGTCTGAACCACCGATTAATCCCTGAATCCGAGTAAATCCGTGATTCCGACAAATAGTAAAGAGGCAACGTGGCGGATTGTTCACAGAATCCTGTTTTCGTCTTTGCAACACCCTAGAATTATTTGATAAAATTTTGCACAAGGTCCTTGCTTGGCCGGCCGGCCTTTCAGGTGATCTTGTCGTGGGATTAAAAAC
>JACZXH010000072.1 GCA_022571715.1 Bacteroidota bacterium
CCCAATTGATGAAGGTTGGGACTTTTTTTAATCAGTCACGTTCCATCTCAAGCCGGCCGATCTTGGTATATAACCGCTCAATCTTTTCTTCATTTTCTTTTTCTGGAGGAGTAGTCTCGAATATCTCCCCCGCACGTTCAATAAATTCTTGTTTCCATTTGGAAATCATGGTCGGATGAACTTCAAACCGTTTGGACAGTTTAGCTAATGTCTCCCGTTCTTTGAGTGCTTCAATGGCAACTCTCGAGTAGTTACCTTTAAAAGAGTTGTAACTTTTTGATTATCGATCTCCCCCTACTGGACTCGAACCAACGGCCCCCTGCTTAACAGTTAAAATACCAAACAGAGCTGTAATAATAAAATAGGTAAATGTGGCTGCGAATGACTTGGTTATGATAAATAAGATAACGGATTGTATCGTCAATGCAATGGGTGCCAGAAACAACCATAATACAAATCGCAAGGACCCGATGAACCGGTTGTCACGAATCTTATGATTTATCAGATAGCTTACGATGGCATTGGGAATAATGTAATTCAGATAAGAATACAGAAATACCGGCATAAGGAGTACTTGTTTGAGTGACCTTTTGAGGGGTGTTGCAGGAGAAGCAGTTGCATCAAATTTTTCCGGATACGATCTGATTTTTGCGATTAGTTCCTTATCATGGCTGAGCTGGGTCACAGGGTTTTTAAACAGAGACCTGTTTATCTTCCATTTTGCATAAATATCATCGTATTCAAAGGGCGGCCTTATATCTACTACCAGTGCTTTCAATTTTTCTTCAATATCCTGGCATAGTTTACGTATTGCTTCGTTTTGGTCAGATGCATAAAGTTGCTTATAATCCGATACATAAACTGGCTCTCCGTAACTTATTAGTACGTTGGTGCATGCACTGAAATAATCTTCGTACTGGATACCGGATGGAATAATGGACAGACCGAGCCTGAAATTATGAGCTGATTCAGTCGCAAAAGCAATTCTGGCAACTCCTTTTTTTAGAGGCCTTATATAATGCTTGTATACATGGTTTCCTTCAGGGAAAATTAAAAGTGATGCATTTCCTGAAAGCAGCTTCACACAATTATTAATAACGTCTTCGTTTTTTTTAACATTTGTCAAACCATCTCTGAAACGATAGATAGGCATCATCTGTATGGTTTCCAACAGTATTTTCGCCCACTTGTTTTTGAAAAAATCTCCTCTTGCAAGATAAAAGGGGTTTCTTTTAGTGGAGCAGGTCACAATCAGGGCATCTAAAAATGCATTTTGGTGATTAACTGCAAAAATAATAGACGTATTTCTGGGCACGTTTTCAATTCCGTTCACACTGTAGTTTTTAAAATACAGATGCAGTCCGATTTTAACCTTCAATTGCAGTATTAAATAGATAAAATGCTGTAGCATCCTGCCTGGCAATGGGTGACCTGCCAAAATAGTATTTTTTTAATAATTTTCCTTTTTAAAAGGAGTATTGTTAAAAAACCTCATTTCATGCTTCAGCACCGAACCGCCAAGTTGCATGCAATTAATATGATGGTAGGACCAATCGACGTAAAAGGTGCTTATTAATTATATGAAGCACTGGTTTGAGCCCCTGAGATAATAGTCTTCATTTGTTGGATTCGTTCGTCAGCCTGGTTGCCGGCACTGCTCATTAAGCGAACTACGTCAAGCAGGTCAGATTTTTTTCAAAACAACGGATGCTGTATCAAAATTTTTGGTATTGTTACGGTGTCCTAAAAGTGATTGTTTGCGTTTTATCAGATCACTTCTTCAATCAACTGATAAAATTCATGTTTGTATTTTCTGAATGTATCGTCGAAGCTGTCCACTTTATCTTTCAATTCAATATGTCTGTTACGATATGCAACCTCATTCAACGTTTCACCCGATTCAAGCATTTGGGCAAGCTGTTTTTCATGACGCCGTACTGATTGTTTATATTCATCAAGTAATTCTCCATTGTAATAAAAGATAAGATTCTGGAAGTGACCTTCTTTCTTTTTGTCTTCTTTTGAAGAAAATTTAAGAGAATTGGTATCGAGTAATTTTTGAAAAAAATTGAGTTCTCTTTTCCATAGTTCAATTCTTGACATCCAAACTCGGCTTTCTTTATGTAGTTCCTCCATACCGATTTCCAGTAAATAATCGCTTCCAGCTTCATTTAATTGTTCCATAGCCACTTAAAATTTATTGTTAATAAATACACCATTACATTTTAAATCTAATACATAGGTATCACAAAAACTGCAAAACATAAACAAATACTGATTTTGATAAATATCAGTATAATTTAGCCAAACATAATAAAGTTATGCATTTTTATCTATCCATTTATAAATTTAAAATAACAATTAAAATTGTACATTAACATATAAATTCGTGCACCGGTTAAAAAGGGCTATAGGCAAACTTTTATGCATAAAATAAGTCAAATAATTTGAATAATTTATAAGTGCGTTTAGATTTGTAACCACTTTTAATATTGGCGCCATTAATGGATTTTTATTTTATGTATCAAATGCCCTTAAAAATAAGCCTCAAAAATTCCGCAGTTTTACTGGCATCTTTTTTTTTATTTATAGTCTCATTTGATAAACTTTATGCACAAGCAGAGGCAGTGCCTGCTGATCCAGATGTGATCGCAGCGGGTGAAAAATTGTTCAAGCAAAACTGCGTAGTCTGCCACAAAATTCAGGAAAAACTCATTGGCCCAGGTCTGGCAAATATTTATGAACGAAGAGATATAGCCTGGATACAGGCGTTTGTAAAAAATTCACAGAAGGTAATTCAAAGCGGTGATACGTATGCGGTTGATCTGTATGAAGAATACGACCGGACAATGATGACTCCCTTTGACTTCAGCGATGAAGAGATTCTTTCAGTTCTTGCTTATATAAAAGATCAGACAGATAATCCGCCTGAGGCTGTAGTGATATCAAAAGAAGCTGGCGATACCGGTGTGACGGCTGAACAGGAATTGTTTGCCAGATACATGAATTTTATACTTGGAGGACTGATCATTACCCTGATACTCATGGTTGTTGTTCTTGTAATCATGAGTTCGGTTTTGCGGATGTTTCTCCGTACACGGAGCGATCTGGATGAAGCTGATAGAGAAATTGTTTCACAAAGGTTTAATCTGCTGGCGTTGCTACAGAGCAGAGCATTTATTGGATTTATGGCCTTCATATTTACGGCAATTGCCTTTAAAACCGTAATTGACCAATTGTATGAAATTGGAGTTCAACAGGGATATGCACCAGAACAACCCATTGCTTTTTCTCATAAGGTACACGCCGGAGAGTATGAAATTGATTGTAATTACTGCCATACAGGTGTAATGAAAAGTAAAAATGCTAACATTCCATCACCCAATCTCTGCATGAATTGCCATAGCAGTATTACAGAAGGAGTAAATACAGGGACAAAAGAAATATCTAAAATTTATGCCGCCATTGAAGAAAATAGGCCTATTGAATGGGTGAGGGTTCATAATCTTCCCGATTTTGCATATTTCAACCACTCACAACATGTAAATGTCGGAAAATTAGAATGTGCTACATGTCACGGACCTATTGAAGAAATGGATGTTGTAAGACAGCATTCACTGCTTACGATGGGATGGTGTGTGGATTGTCACCGGACAACGAAAGTAAATACAAAGGATAATGCATATTATGACAAGCTGGTAGAATTTCATGATTCCCCTGATATGATGACCGTAGAAAGTATCGGTGGACTGGAGTGTGCCAAATGTCATTATTAATTTTAATGTTAAGAGAATTAATCCTTCTTAATTAATTATATGAACGAGATAAAAAAACGTTACTGGAAAGGAATTGAGGAGTTTACGAATGATCCTGAATTTGTAAAATATGCCGAAAAAGAATTTCCTGAATATTTGCCTGTAGGCAATGATACGGGGGAAAGTTCCAGAAGGGATTTCCTTAAACTGATGGGTTTTGGGGTTGCCGCAGCTTCACTTGCTGCTTGCGAGGCGCCCATTCGAAAAGCTATTCCTTATTTAAATAAACCAGATACGATTGATCCGGGTATTCCTAATTACTATGCTTCTACATATCTGCAAGGCGGTGACTATTGCAGTATTGTCGTAAAAACCAGGGAAGGGCGTCCAATCAAGATTGAAGGAAATAAGCTTTCAAAAGTTACAATGGGAGGTACCAGTGCACAGGTACAAGCCTCTGTACTCACGCTCTATGATAAGGAGCGTCTTGCCGGACCGCGTAAAGAGGGAAATGCTATTTCGTGGGATGATCTTGACAAAGAAATTACAGAACAATTGGTATCCGTCTTATCTGTGGGAGGGCAAATTCGTATTATTACCAACACAATGCTGAGCCCAGCATCACTCCGGATATTTGAAGAATTTAAAGAAAAATACCCGGGGACAAGCGTTGTTATTTACGATCCAGCTTCTTCTGCCGGCATACTCCAGGCTAACGAAGCTAATTTCGGGATGAGGGTGCTGCCTTCATACGATTTCAGCAAAGCCATGACCATCGTGAGCTTAGGGGCTGATTTTCTTGGCACATGGATTTCGCCCACGGAATTCACTAAATTGTATAGCAAAACCAGAAAGGTAAATGCCAATCACAGGAAAATGTCCAGGCATTATCAGTTTGAGTCTAACCTGTCGCTTACAGGGGCTAATGCCGATTACCGTTCGCCAGTAAAACCATCTGATGAAGGTGAGGTGGTAATTGGCTTGTATAATCTGATCGCCTCGAAAGCTGGAGAAAGCTCGATTTCTGGAGGAAAATCAGATTTCAGGTATTTGAAAAAAGCGGCCAGTGACCTGTGGAGTAATAAAGGCAAGTCACTGGTGGTTTCAGGATCAAATGATCCTGCCGTGCAGACCATAGTGAACGGCATCAATAGCATGCTTGGCAACTATGGCTCAACCATCAGTTTCAATAGGTATGCCAAATACAGGCAGGGCGATGACCGTGCAATGAATGGTTTTATTGATGATTTAAAAGGCGGCAATATTAATGCAGTGATATTTTATAACTGCAACCCGGTGTATAACCACCCCAGAGGTGCTGAACTTGCAGAATCCTTGAAAGGAGTCCCTCTTACAATAACCACTTCTGACCGGATGGACGAAACGGCTTCATCAGTAACATATGTAGCGCCTGATCATCATTATCTTGAATCATGGAATGACGCCGAACCCAAAAAAGGGTATTTCAGTCTTTCTCAACCTACCATTTCACCGTTGTTTAATACCCGCCAGGCACAGGAGAGTTTTATGGCCTGGACAGGAAGAGAAGGCAATTATTTTAATTACCTGAAAGAATTCTGGAGGAATAATATGTACCCGGAATCAGCGAATTTCGGATTTCAGTATTTCTGGGACAAATCGCTTCAGGACGGCATTTATGACTCGAAAATTGAGGAGGAAAACAATGCTGCTGAGCAAAACATTGATGCGCAGGCTGCCGCTGCTACTGTGGCCCAAAATTATAAAGGGGACAACGGACTTGAACTCGTTTTATATTATAAAGTAGCTATCGGTGACGGAACACAGGCCAATAATCCGTGGTTACAGGAGATGCCCGATACAATAACCAAAGCAGTATGGGACAACTATGTTACTATTTCACACTCGGATGCCCTTGAATATGGAATAACCACCAAGCTTGGAATTACGAATATGGTAAACCTTACCATTGACGCATTTACTGTAAAGCTTCCGGTAATCATACAGCCCGGGCAAGCCAAAGGAACTATTGGCCTGGCCCTGGGGTATGGAAGAACCAAAGCAGGAAAGGTGGCAGATGGGAAAGGGTTTGATGCAACGCCATGGATAAAGTCCTTAAATGATAATTCATACTATTCAGTTACTTCAGGTGTAATGCTTGAAGTTAACGATGAATTGTATCAGGTGGCACAAACCCAGACGCATGAAACCTTTATGGGACGTGCCAACGTAGTGCAGGAAACTACTTTGAAAGAATACCAGAAAAATCCATCAGCAGGAAAGAGGCATATGCGTATTACCACATGGATGAATGAACAAAAGTCACTCTCACTGGATGAGGTTACGCTCTGGAAAGGACACAAATATCCAGATCATCATTGGGGCTTAATGATTGATTTAAACTCCTGCACAGGATGCAGCGCCTGTACTATTGCATGCCAGGCTGAAAACAATGTGCCCGTTGTAGGCCGAGTTGAAGTAATCAACAGGAGAGAAATGCATTGGATCAGGATTGACAGGTATTACAGTAGCGATGCTTCACTCGACGATCTTTCGGGCCTTGAAGTGGCATCTGAAAATCCTGAGATCACTTTCCAACCTATGATGTGTCAGCATTGCAACAATGCGCCATGCGAAACAGTTTGCCCGGTAGCTGCTACCACACACAGCACCGAAGGACTAAATATGATGGCGTATAACCGTTGTATCGGTACTCGTTATTGCGCTAATAACTGCCCTTATAAGGTACGGAGGTTTAACTGGTTTAAGTACCACGATAACAAACAGTTTGACGAAAACCTTTCGATGAACAATGACCTTGGAAAGATGGTGCTGAATCCGGAAGTGACGGTAAGATCAAGGGGTGTAATGGAAAAATGTTCACTTTGTGTTCAGCGGATTCAAGCAGGTAAACTTACCGCAAAGAAAGAACACAGGATCACCACCGATGATGATATTGATATGGCATGTGCAAGCGCCTGTCCGGCAGATGCACTTGTATTTGGTAATATGAATGATCCGGAAAGCAAAATTTCAAAAAAACTTAAGATCAAAGAATCTGAAGGCGACGGAACAATTCACAAAACAATGGCAGAAGAAAGAGCATATACAGTGATTGAAGAGGTTGGGACCAGACCGAACGTTACTTACTTGACCAAAATCAGGAATAAAGACAGTGAAGAACCAAATACATAATTTATTAATACAGTATGAGACCCTAAGATTTAGATAATTATATATATGGAAGTTGTATCTTCAATACGAACCCCACTGATAACGGGAGGAAAATCGGTAGCGGATGTTTCAGATGACATTTGCAGGCAGGTAGAAGGCGCTCCCTCACGGTCGTGGATGCTGGCAATAGCTGTCTCATCTTCATTTTTGATTGTTGGTGCATATGCCGTGAGCGTACTTCTGTGGGAAGGGATCGGTGTCTGGGGGTTGAATAAAACAGTAGGATGGGCCTGGGATATCACGAACTTTGTATGGTGGGTGGGTATCGGTCATGCCGGTACTCTCATTTCAGCCATATTACTGCTTTTCAGACAGAAATGGCGGATGGGTATCAACCGGGCAGCAGAAGCTATGACCATCTTTGCCGTAATCTGTGCTGCAATGTTCCCTATGTTTCATATGGGCAGACTTTGGGTTGGATTTTACTGGGCGTTACCATTGCCAAATACCTTTGGATCGTTGTGGGTAAATTTTAATTCCCCTTTACTCTGGGATGTGTTTGCGATAAGCACCTATTTTGCTGTTTCGCTCGTATTCTGGTACATCGGGCTGATACCTGACTTTGCCACTATACGCGACCGGGCTAAAAATCAGATATCAAAAAATATATATGGCGTGTTAAGCTTTGGCTGGATGGGAGGTGCAAAAAACTGGGCACGATACGAATCCGTTTCGTTGATACTTGCAGGTATAGCCACCCCGCTCGTACTGTCTGTGCATACCATTGTATCCATGGATTTTGCCACATCGGTCATACCCGGATGGCATACTACGATCTTTCCCCCATACTTTGTATCCGGGGCTATATTCTCAGGTTTTGCAATGGTACTGACCTTACTTATTATAACCAGAAGAGTATTTCACCTTGAGGACTACATCACTGTGGGTCATATTGAGCTGATGAACATAATTATTATCGTTACCGGATCCATTGTAGGTATTGCATATATAACTGAATTTTTCATTGCATGGTATTCGCAGGTGCCTGCCGAACAATATGCCTTTATTAACCGTGCAACTGGACCCTACTGGTGGGCATACTGGACGATGATGACCTGCAATGTGCTTTCACCACAATTATTCTGGATTAAAAAGATTAGAACAAACATTGCAGCAACATTTATTATGTCCATTGTTATAAACATCGGAATGTGGTTTGAGCGTTTTGTGATTATTGTTACGTCGCTTCATAGAGATTATATTCCCTCCAGTTGGGCTATGTTTTACCCGACAAGATATGATGTGGGCGTTTATATGTTTTCTTTCGGATTCTTTTTTACCGCATTCCTGTTGTTTGCAAAATTCTTTCCGGTGGTCAATATGGCCGAAGTAAAAAGTATTATTAAAGGGTATTCTGAAAAATAATAATAACTATGGAAATAGATAAGTATTATACGATTGGTATTTACGACGACGACGAGGTTGTACTTAATGCTGTCAAGAAACTCCGTGCAGAAGGTATAAAGATATATGAAGTGTTTTCACCATTTGCCGTGCACGGATTGGATATTGCGTTGGGTTACAAACGAACAAGACTGCCTATAGCTGCTTTCTTATTCGGTTTGACCGGCACCATACTTGCGCTTACAATGATGACTTACATGATGGGCATTGACTGGCCCATGATCATTGGAGGGAAAAATTTTGTTGCATTGCCGCCTTTTATCCCAGTAACATTTGAATTGACGGTACTATTATCTGCATTTGGAATGGTAGGTACATTTATGGTAGTTGCAGACCTTAAACCCTTTAAAAAACCAAGACTTTTTGATCTGAGATGTACACATGATAAACATGTGATTGCCATTGATCTGGCGGTTAATAAATTCAGCAAAGAAGAAATCAATAAATTGTTTGACGAAACAGGCGCATCTGAGATTCATGATAAAAATTTTTAACGATAAAAGTCAGCAGAAAATGCGTAAATATAATTTTTCATTATCCGGCGTTATATTATTGACAGGTTTAATTGTCGGAGGATGTACAGGGGCAGGTGGCAATGATCAGGGTACCGAATATGCACCCAATATGTATCATTCAGTTGCCTATGAGCCTTTAATACAAATTACTGACGAGTCAGCAGGAATGTGGGTTAATTCTTCAGAAAACCCTGCGGTGGGAGAATATTATAGTTCAAATCCCAACAACCCGTATGGTATGAATATGCGGGAGCCGGTTGCCAATACGGTTAGGCGGGGAGATTTTATTCCTTATCGGATTCCCAAAGACAGCTTTGAGCTTGCAGAAAGGATTCTTAGCAATCCATTTGACAGTACCGCAGCGGTTGTTAAAAGCGGCAAAGAACTATACCTGAAATTTTGCTTGCACTGCCATGGAATAGATGGTCAGACTCCGGGAAAAGTGGGTGAAAGATTTGCCGGTGTGGTATCATATACCTCTGCCGCTGTGATAAATAAAGGCGAAGGACATTTATTCCATGTGATCACTTTCGGAAAAGGCAGAATGGGTCCGCATGCCTCACAGTTAAGCGTTAAAGAAAGGTGGGAAATAGTTAGATACGTTCAGATATTGCAGCAGCAATAATTATGTCAGAGATACAGTACAATTTCGACGAGAAATACATTTTCAGCTCTACAGCTAAGAAGCGTCTGGCGGTTGTTGGATTAATAGGAATAATCATCACGATCATAGGTATTATACTTATTGTCAACAGTGGATCGGGGCAAGAGACAGGTGAACACGCACTTCGTAGCACGAATACTGAAGCCTCTTCATTACTTGCCTCTAGTGATCCCGGAGCTTTTGTAGCTGGAATGAGCGAAGAGCCCAAAGAAGGTGAATCACACGGAAGTCCCATCTGGTTGAAGAGAGTTTATGTTTCTCTTTGGCAAAACAATATATTCTTTACCGGGCTTGCATTAATCGGGGTTTTCTTTCTGGCAATCCAGTATGCGGCTCAGGCCGGCTGGTCAGCCGGATTTAAGCGAGTACCAGAAGCAATGGGGTACTGGCTTCCCATTGCCGGAATCATAGCTGTGGTATTGTTCTTTTTTGCTGGTAAGGATATTTTCCACTGGACACATACAGAACTGTATATAATAGGTGGGGAACATTTTGATCCGATTATCAATGCGAAAAAAGGGTTTTTCTTCTGGCCTGCCGATGAGCACCCGAATTTTCCAGTATTTTGGTTTGCACGTATGATCATATTCTTCAGTGTCTGGTACTGGTTTTTTTTACAGATTAGAAAATGGTCACTTATAGAGGATATTGAAGGTGGTTCCACACCTTATTTTAAGATGAGAAGCTTGTCTGCCATATTTCTGGTGGTCTTCGCCGTTACTTCATCTGTAGCGGCCTGGGACTGGGTTATGTCAATCGACACGCACTGGTTCAGTAGCATGTTTGGCTGGTATGTTTTTGCAAGCTGGTGGGTTGCGGGATTGGCGTTAATCACCTTAATGGTAGTAGACCTGAAAGAAAAAGGATTGCTTTCTGTGGTCAATGCAAACCATCTCCATGACCTGGGTAAATTCGTATTCGGATTCAGTATTTTCTGGATGTATATCTGGTTTAGCCAGTTTTTACTTATCTATTATGCAAACATACCCGAGGAGTCGATCTATTTTATAGAACGGATTTCAACGCATTACAAAACTGTATATTACATAAATCTCATTTTAAACTTTCTCTTTCCGTTTCTGCTCTTTATGACAAGAGAATCGAAACGGCATCGAATATTTTTGAAAATTGTTGCTATTATCGTTCTGGTAGGCCATTGGTTTGACTTTTATCTTATGATTACACCGGGCACCATGCAATTAGATGGTGGGTTTGGGTTTATAGAAATAGGTGTTACGATGATATTTATCGCTATGTTTTTATATGTGGTTTTCACTAACCTGGCGAAGGTGCCTCTCATAGCAAAAAATCATCCGTTGCTGGAGGAAAGCTTGCATCACGATATTTAGATAGTAAAAAAAACAGTACATAGATTGAACGCATTATGATGAATTTAGTTCTTATTGTTGGAGGATTACTGGTACTCACAATCATCATTGCACTGGTCAGGGTATCCTCTTTGATAAGTGTAGCCCGAAAAGAAAGAACAAAAATAGATAAAAGCAGCAACAAAGTAAATGGTCTACTTATGCTGATTTTTTTGATTGTGAGCGGCGTGGTCACAATCTGGTATTCAATCTCTACTTTTGATGATTATAATTTGCCGATTGCATCTGAACATGGCCTCGAAACCGATAGACTTTTCTGGATCACGATGGTTATAACCGGATTCATTTTTGTGCTTACCAATATACTTTTGTTTTATTTTAGTTTCAGATATCAATATAATGAGGATAGGCGAGCATATTTCTTCCCTGATAACAATAAACTGGAAATTATATGGACCGTCGTGCCTGCGATTGTATTGACGCTGCTTGTGATTGTTGGTATTTCAACGTGGAATGATATAACAGGCAAAGCCCCCAAAGATTCGGAAGTAATCGAAATTATGGGCTTTCAGTTTGCATGGGTTACACGATATCCTGGCAAAGACAATAAGCTGGGCAATTATAATTACCGCCTGATTGATGCTGAAAATTTGTTTGGACTTGATTTTTCTGACAGAAATGCCCATGATGATTTTATGCCCAGGGAACTGCACCTCCCGAAAGGGAAGCCTGTCCTTCTCAAAATACGAGCGAGGGATGTGATACATAGTGTATTTGCTCCGCATTTCAGACTAAAAATGGATGCCGTTCCGGGCATGCCTACACAATTTTGGTTTGTTCCTATTAAAACAACTGAAGAAATGCGCGTCGAAACCGGAAACGATGAATTCAACTATGAAATCGCTTGTACGGAATTGTGTGGCAAAGGTCATTTTACTATGCGGCTGCTCGTAATCGTTCATGAATTGGAAGATTATGAAAAATGGAAGGCAACGCAACAGCCATGGCTGGCAAAAAATCCCGACTATATCTCAAAAATACCGGAAGAGATGAGAGAGTTGGCAATGATCAATGCCGGAATTTCACTTGACGAAAAATAGCAGGTTACGCAAATAACAGCAGAAAGAAAAAATAATATTATGGCAATAGCAGATATACATGTAGCAGAAGACACACATCATGAAGATCATCTTGATCATGAGCAGTCTTTTGTTACAAAATATATTTTCTCACAGGATCATAAAACGATCGCCAAGCAGTTTTTGATCACAGGTATATTCTGGGCCCTAATGGGTGGTTTAATGTCACTTGTATTCAGGTTGCAGCTTGGTTTTCCGGAGGCAACACTTGAGTGGCTCAGGCCTATCTTCGGTGGCTGGATAACTGAATCCGGAAAACTAGAACCCGAATTTTATCTGGCGATGGTGACGATGCATGGTACCATTATGGTATTTTTTGTTCTAACTGCTGGCCTGAGTGGAACGTTTAGCAATTTTCTGATTCCCCTGCAAATTGGCGCGCGTGATATGGCATCAGGCTTTATGAATATGCTTTCATACTGGTTCTTTTTCGTGTCAAGTGTGGTCATGTTTATATCACTGTTTATCGAAACCGGCCCTGCTATGGGAGGATGGGTTATTTATCCGCCTTTAAGTGCACTTCCACAGGCAATATCCGGATCAGGCCTGGGAATGACAATGTGGTTGATAGCTATGATGTTTTTTATTGTATCTACCATGCTTGGAGGAATAAACTATATCACAACCATTATTAACCTTAGAACCCGTGGCATGAGTTTTACCAGGCTACCGCTTACAATCTGGGCATTTTTTCTAACGGCCATACTCGGATTGCTTTCTTTTCCAGTGCTGGTTGCCGCAGTACTTCTTCTGATCTTTGATCGGAGTTTTGGAACAAGTTTTTACCTTTCCGATATTTATATCGGGGGCGAAGCGCTTCCTAATTCCGGGGGCAGCCCTATTCTCTTCCAGCATTTATTCTGGTTTTTAGGTCATCCTGAAGTTTATATAGTGATTTTACCTGCATTGGGTATCACTTCTGAAATTATTTCTACCAATTCGCGTAAACCCATATTTGGCTACAAGGCTATGATTGGGTCATTGATGGCTATTGCAATCCTTTCGTTTGTGGTGTGGGCACATCATATGTTTATTACCGGAATGAACCCGTTTCTCGGATCAGTGTTCATGCTGTTGACCTTTATAATCGCCGTACCATCAGCCATTAAAGTGTTTAATTACATTACCACACTCTGGAGGGGGAATATCATATTTACACCTGCAATGTTGTTTTCAATAGGCCTGGTTTCATTTTTCATCACGGGAGGTGTTACCGGTATTTTTCTCGGCAGTGCAGCACTGGATATTCAGCTTCATGATACCTATTTTGTGGTGGCACATTTTCACATTGTCATGGGTAGCGCTGCTTTCTTTGGAATGGTAGCTGGCGTATATCACTGGTTCCCAAAAATGTTCGGGCGTATGATGGATGCACGTCTTGGGTATATACATTTCTGGATGTCTTTCGTCGGAGTCTATTCAGTATTCTTTCCGATGCACTATATTGGCATTGCAGGTTTTCCGAGAAGGTATTATTCATTTACCAATTTTGACGCATTCAATTCCTACGCAGATTTGAATGCCCTGATCACCATTGCAGCCTTTATTACCATGTCGGCGCAGTTTATTTTCCTCTTCAACTTTTTCTACAGCATTTTCAGGGGCCGTAAAACGCCACAAAACCCCTGGAATTCCAACACACTGGAATGGACGGCACCAATAAATCCGGAACACGGAAACTGGCCTGGAGAGATTCCCACGGTGTACAGGTGGCCATACGACTATAGCAAGCCTGGCGCCAAGGAAGATTTTATACCGCAAAACATTCCGTTTTCGGAAACTCCAGAATCAAATTTTCCTAACGAAACTGAATCCATAAAACTACAGGGTATTGATAAGGGGGATGCAATAATTGTGGATGAAACGGAGGAATAATACGAAATGAAAACAGGTATGAACCAGGGAATAGTATCTACAGTAGTTATGACTTCACCCACAACTAAACTGAGGGCGCTGACAGAACTATGGAAAACACGGCTATCCTTAGTAGTTGCCTTTTCTTCTGTTTTTGGATATGTATTGGGTATATCTGGTTCGGTTAACTGGCAGACACTAATACTATTGTTTATAGGAGGTTTTTTGGTATCGGGTGCGGCGGTCACAATTAATCAGGTGATAGAAGTCAAATATGACCGGCTGATGGACCGGACGAAAAATCGCCCTTTACCCTCAGGAAGGGTAACAGTGAATGAAGCCTGGATATTTGCAGCATTCTCCGGATTAGCAGGATTACTTTTGTTATGGATTTCTACTAATCCCTTAACCACCCTGCTATCAATCATTTCGCTTTTAATTTATAGTTTTATATATACCCCCTTAAAGCGAGTGGGGCCCGTGGCTGTGTTTGTAGGAGCTATTCCTGGTGCCCTACCTCCTTTACTGGGCTGGACGGCCGCAACCGGAGGCATTAACTATATGGCACTAATTATTTTTGGAATCCAGTTTATCTGGCAATTTCCACATTTTTGGGCCATTGCATGGGTTGCAGACGATGATTATAAAAAAGCAGGTTTTAAATTATTGCCAAGTGGAGGAAGAAAAGATATAGAAACTGCTTATCAAATCATGATATATACGCTTTTCCTGCTTCCGATCAGCTTGCTGCCGGCAAGATTCGGACTTACAGGGATCAACTCGGCATTTGTAGCCGTGGTTTGCGGGACATTGTTTCTAGCGCAAACGTTTTTACTTATAATAAATCCCACGAGGAAGTCTGCATTGAAAATAATGTTTGGATCATTTATATACCTGCCTGTAATTCAGGTGGCATTTATGCTTGATAAAATTTAGTTATGGTAAGGGATTTACAGATTGTAGAAGAACCACGCAGGCCTGTGTCGATGGACCCAAAAAAGTTTGCTTTGTGGCTGTTTATTGTAACCATCATTATGTTGTTTGCTGCGTTTACAAGCGCATATATTGTAAGGCAGGCCGAAGGAAACTGGCTTGATTTCAGCCTCCCGACAATATTTTATTGGAATACAGGCATACTGTTGTTAAGTAGCGTAACCATGCAGTGGGCCTATAATTCAGCCAAAAGAGATGATTTGAAAAACATTAAAACTGCCATATCCCTTACAATTGTTTTGGGTATTTGTTTTCTGATAAGCCAGATATTTGGATGGGGCATGCTAGTGGATGCCGGAGTGTTCTTTGTGGGAAATCCGTCCGGGTCATTTATGTACATATTTACAGGTTTACACGGAGTACATTTGATTAGTGGTATTTTTTTTATCATTATGGTTTTAATTGCTACAGTTAAATACAACGTACACTCAAAGAATATCTTACTGATTGAGATGTGCAATACGTATTGGCACTTTCTGAATGCACTTTGGGTGTATTTATTTATCTTTTTACTTTTGAATCGTTAAATAGGAACAAATATGGAAACAACGGCTTCAGCTGTTCAGGATTCTCCTCAGAACTTGTGGGGAGGAGGTATGGAACCTATGAAAGTCAGCTATGGTAAGCTGATGATGTGGTTCTTTCTTCTTTCCGATGCGTTCACATTTTCGGCCCTTCTTGTATCGTATGGCCTGGTAAGATACAGCCATGCGGCTTTTACTGGTGATATTGACACATTTGTATTTTCGGTAAAATACTGGCCAATTCCAGAAAAAGTATTTGACGGTATTCCGTTTTTGCATGGTGTACACATACCACTTGTATTTGTAGGTATTATGACCTTTATTTTGATTCTGAGTAGCGTAACCATGGTACTGGCGGTGGAGGCAGGGCATAGAATGGACCGGAAAGGGGTTGAAAAATGGATGCTCTGGACGATTTTTGGTGGCGTTACCTTTTTAGGTTGCCAGGCATGGGAGTGGACACACTTCATCGTTGGCACCGGTACACCTACCATTGCCGATGCTTTTATTAACGGCAATTGGGTAAATGGATTCGAAGTGCTGGGGGCAAACCTGTCGATTAACCAATATGGCCCACCTGATTTTGCCGATTTCTTCTTCTTTATCACTGGCTTCCATGGTTTCCATGTATTTAGCGGAATCATGATAAATACCCTCATATTTTATAATGTGGGATTAGGTACGTATGAACGTAGAGGACATTATGAAATGGTGGAAAAAGTAGGACTGTACTGGCACTTTGTAGATCTGGTATGGGTGTTTGTTTTCACCTTCTTTTATCTGGTATAACTTTAAACAAAACAAGTATGGCAATTGATGAAACTTCAAAGGTTGTTGTTCAGCCTGTAAACAAAGAAAAAGTAAGGCGGATTGTACGGGTTGCTATTATTCTAGGCATTGTTACCACCTTTGAATTTATTGTTGCATTCACTATGCATTCAGGTACTTTAAGAACATCCCTTTTTATATTGATGACGATTGTAAAAGCATTTTACATCGTTTCGGAGTTTATGCACCTTAAATATGAGAAGAAAATGCTGATCTGGACAATCATGATTCCTACTATATTTGTAATATGGCTTATCATTGCGCTGATTTATGAAGGTGGCGCCATTTATGATGTCCGGTTTTAATTCTCACATAAGAAAATTATAGGGTTGGGGATGGATATATTGATGGTATTCATCAAACAAGAGTCAGGGTAACAATATTCAGCATTCAATTAATATAATTCAATCTTTGCGTTTCTTCTTTGCGTTCCTTTACGTCTTATGTTTGAATTTTGATGCTGCATGCTAGCAATAATTTCCAATAAAATAACAGCAGATCCGTTTTTTATATCTCGGATACCAAAATGAGTCGAAAATCAGTTCTTTTCTTAATTCTTATTTTACCTTTCATGGTATATCTGTTTTTAAAAATATTCGGAGAGAATAAATATGAAATACCCGTATTTTATGAAAATGGAATAACACTTTCTGACTGTTATCGGG
Source organism: Bacteroidota bacterium (assembly GCA_022571715.1). Lineage (GTDB taxonomy): Bacteria > Bacteroidota > Bacteroidia > Cytophagales > Cyclobacteriaceae > SZUA-230. The sequence goes on from JACZXH010000072.1 coordinate 16,883, forward strand.
ATCAGAACAACCCATTTCTCGTTCAGGATCTAGAGATATTCAATGAAGAGCCCGGGAAGCATCCGGTATTGCTGGAAAAGGCTTCCTTGATTTTTGTTTATTCTTCATTGAACCCTTCGGCAGAATTCTGTTTGAATGAACTTTCCAGATTAATGCAAACGAAGCTTTCAGGTTTTAATTTACAGGTGTTGGCTTTGTCAGACAGTAAGGTGCCTGCAGTGGGAAACGGAATTATTTTTATAAACGGAAATACGGAATCAATTATTCGATATGTAAATTGTGGCCTGGTAATGAGTCAGAAACCGGATACAGTCATTACAGATAATCTGCACTGGATTGTGCTGGTAGATTCAAAAAAACAAATCAGGGGATATTACGATTCCACGGATTATGAAGAGTATGACCGGCTTGCTGCCGAAGTGGATATACTGGTCAATGAATAAATAGAAAAAAATATCTTTAATGAACAGAAAAGCAAGGTTTATGATAATAGCTTTGTCGCTATTTGTGCCGTTATTGATCGCATTTCTGATTTTCAGGCCTGGGAAACCGGAAACGCTCAATGAATGGTTTTATTATCTTCCGCATGTAAACGGCATAATAAATTCAATTACTTCGGGTGTACTGATTTTTGGGTATATCATGATTCGTAACGGATACAAAAAATGGCACAAAATGGCCATGATCACATCATTTTTTCTGGGTTTCCTGTTTTTGATATCCTATATTACCTATCATTCAATGGCGTCTACTCAGCTATACGGCGATATAAACCACAATGGCATGCTTGACCCCCATGAATTATTGGCCGTGCAATTCTTACGGGTTGTCTATCTATCATTGCTATTGGTACATATATTATTAGCGGTTTTAGCTGTTCCTTTAATATTTACAGCTTTCTACTATGCACTTACAGGCAAGTTTGAAAAACACCGCAAAATTGTAAAATTTGCTTTTCCGGTCTGGCTTACTGTTTCGGTAACAGGAGTGGTTGTTTACCTCATGATAAGTCCGTACTATTAGGTAATTTTACATCAATGCGTACAATTTTAACGATAGTACTACTATTTACCGGGCTGTTGGTTTCAGGTATTAACAGCGCCATGGCACAATGTGCCATGTGCAGGATATCTCTCGAAAATAACGTGAGCAATGGCGAAATAGGCATATCGGGCAATTTAAACCTGGGTATTTTATACTTATTTGCCTTACCCTATGTGCTGGTAGGGGTGATCGTACTTTTGTGGTACCGGAAAAGTAAGGAGAATAAACAGCTGGAAAGCAATATTCAAAGGTAAATGTACTCGTTGCAGGTATGGAAACATGTTTCCGTATCCGTAATACATGTTTCAAGATTCAGTCAGATGCACGAAATCAAGCATGGGAATTTTGCCTTTCAAACCCCTAAATCAAGGTGGAAAGTGATATATAATTCGTATATATTATGGAGCAGGCTCATGCATTACTAATTCACCAATCTGTGTGAAATAAGCGTCCCTGGATTTATTCTCTGTTATATTCTAAAATATTAAGTAATTTGCTTCAAACTGCGATTTTGTGTCTAAAATGCGCCTTTCGGAAAGGGATATTTGTACCAAATACATCACGCCGGCTGTTGTTGCTGCCGGTTGGGATATCAGGAAACAAATAAGTG